>CAMEZO010000073.1 GCA_945947905.1 uncultured bacterium | reverse complement strand
TCGATCCCGAACTCGGGGAAGATGGTGTCCTCCTGCATGTTGTGCGGGCTCAGGGTCTTGTCGAAGTCGAAGATGAGGGCTATGGTCGTTTGCGGTATCGGCATGCTTCCATTCTACCCCACGGGGGCCCGCCTTGGCAAGCCGTAAAACGCGCCCGTACCCCCGTAGCGGGGGGCTTTTTCCACTTTTTTCTCCGAAATGGCGAATTTCGGGTTGCAAAATCGTTCCTTTGGGTGTACAATACGGCGCATTTTTGGGCAATACTTAAAAATGCAAAACTATTAAATCAAGAAGTAAGAACCATGTCACCGCAAACATTATTCTGGATTGTTCCGGCAGCTTCCCTGGTGGCGCTTGCTTTTGCCGCAAAGTTCTACTGCGGCATGAAGAAGGCGGACGAAGGGACAGACCGCATGAAAGAAATCGCCGGCTACGTGCGCGAAGGCGCCATGGCCTACCTGAAGCAGCAGTACAAGATAGTGACCCTCATCTTCATTATCTTGGCCATCGTCTTCGCCGTGATGGCATTCTACAACCTGCAGAACAAGATTGTGCCCGTCGCCTTCCTGACCGGCGGCTTCTTCTCGGGCTTGGCCGGTTTCATCGGCATGAAGACGGCCACCTATGCCTCCGGCCGTGTGGCCCAGGCTTGCCGCGATGAGGAAGACGGCCTCAACAAGGGCCTTCAGCTCGCGTTCCGCTCCGGCGCCGTGCTCGGCCTTACCGTGGTGGGCTTCGGCTTGCTGGATATCTCGGCTTGGTATCTTATTCTCGACAATACGGGGCTTATCGAGGCCGAGGGTGTCTCCAAGCTCGTGGAGATTACCACCATCATGCTGACCTTCGGCATGGGTGCCTCGCTGCAGGCTCTCTTCGCCCGTGTGGGCGGCGGCATTTACACCAAGGCGGCCGACGTGGGCGCGGACTTGGTGGGTAAGACGGAGTACCACTTCAATGAGGATGACCCCCGCAACCCCGCGACCATCGCGGATAACGTGGGTGACAACGTGGGTGACGTGGCCGGCATGGGCGCGGACCTGTATGAGTCCTACGCCGGTTCCATCCTGGCTTCCGCCGCTCTGGGCGCCGCTGCTACGGCTGTGGCGGGCGGTTCGTATGATGAGGGCCTCAAGCTGGTGATGGCTCCCATGATCATCGGTGCCATCGGTACCATCCTTTCCGTGCTGGGCATCTTCACCGTGCGCACCAAGCAGGGTGCCACGCAGTCCATGCTCATGGCGGCCCTGAATAAGGGTATCAATTTCTCCGGCGTGCTCATCGCTCTGGCGGCTGCCGGTGTGCTCTACACGCTGGGCATTCAGAACTGGCTGGGCCTCTGGGGCTCCATCGTCATCGGTCTGCTGGTGGGTATCCTCATCGGTAAGGTTACGGAGTACTACACTTCTTTCGAGTACAAGCCCGTTAAGTTCATCGCGGAGAACGCCACCACCGGTCCCGCGACGGTCATTATCTCCGGTATCGGCGTGGGCATGATTTCCACCTGCTGGCCGGTGATCTTCATCGTGCTGGGCACCATCGGTGCTTACATCTGCGCGGCCGGTGCTTTCTCGGCAGACAGCATGAGCATGGGCCTTTACGGCATCGGTATCGCTGCCGTGGGTATGCTTTCCACCCTGGGCCTCACCCTGGCTACGGACGCCTACGGGCCTATCTCCGATAACGCCGGCGGCAACGCCGAGATGAGCAATCTGGGTGAGAGCGTGCGCTCCCGCACGGATGCGCTGGATGCCTTGGGCAACACGACGGCTGCTACCGGTAAGGGCTTTGCCATCGGTTCCGCCGCCCTCACGGCTCTCGCGCTTCTCGCTTCTTACATCGAGGAGATCAAGATCGCGGCTGCTCGCGTGGGCGAGTTCAGCCTCAACTGCTTCAGCGACACGCTGAATGCTCATCAGCTCAACATCGCGGGGCAGACCAAGGATGTGATGGACCTGACCATCGCGGACTTCATGCAGCTCTTCGAGGTGAACCTCATGAACCCCAAGGTGCTGCTCGGTATCTTCATCGGTGCCATGCTTTCCTTCCTCTTCTGCGGCCTCACCATGAACGCCGTGGGCCGTGCCGCCAAGAGCATGGTGGAGGAGGTGCGCCGCCAGCTTTCCGACAAGGATGTGTTCGAGGGCAAGAAGAAGGCGGACTACGCCCGCTGCGTGGGTATCTCCACCCAAGGCGCCCAGCGTGAGATGATCGTGCCGTCCATGATCGCGGTGATCGTGCCCATCGCCACGGGCCTCATCATGGGTGTGCCCGGCGTGTTCGGTCTGCTGGCCGGCGGCCTGGCGGGCGGCTTTGTGCTGGCTATCTTCATGGCCAACTCCGGCGGCGCTTGGGATAACGCCAAGAAGTACATCGAAACCGGTGACGCCCCCTTCTGCGGCAAGCACACCGCCATTCACGATGCTTCCGTGGTCGGCGATACCGTCGGCGACCCCTTCAAGGACACCTCCGGCCCCTCGCTGAACATCCTCATCAAGCTCATGAGCATGGTCTCCATCGTCACGGCCGGCCTCAACGTGGCCTTCTCCCTGCTCTGATGCAGCCCTGACCACCTCCCTTCACCCCGCCCCCGCTCCTCCGCGGCGGCGGGGTCCTTCATATCCCCGCCGCGAGACCTCACCTCGCCGGAGTGGTAGGCCTCCTTCTGTAGACATCAAGCGACCCTTTTGCCTACAGCATTCTGAATGCAGCCATCGCTTCGGTGAATGTGGTCATTTCGTGCTTGCCCGGCGGCGGAGAATGCGGTATAATGCCGGTGATGAAAACATTCGGAACCATCATGACGGCTGCGGCGGCGATTTGTGCCGTGCAGGTATGTTCTGCGGAGGAGGATTATTGGGCCCCGCAGAAGATGGCAAAGCGGCAGTGCGCCTCGGTGCATCTGCGCCATGAGTCGAGTGTGCCGCACACGGTGGCGCTCAATACCGTGGTGGTGCAGAAGAGCGCCCCGGGGACCTATTTCTGCCTCAACTGCTTTAACGGCGGTTACATCGGCATCCAGGAGCTGGGTGATAAGGATGAAAACGGCAAGCCCCGTCGCGTGGCTATTTTCTCCATTTGGGATGCGAAGTGCAACGGCGATGACCCCCACGCCGCGCCGGAGGAGGAGCGCGCCAAGCTGCTGCAGACCGGGCCGGAGGTGAAGACGCGCCGCTTCGGCGGTGAGGGCACGGGCGGCAACTCCATGCGGCCTTTCGACTGGAAGGAAGGGCAGACCATCCGCACCTTGGTGGTGGAGACCAAGGATGGCGAGAACTTCCGCGTGCTGACCGGATACATCTACAACCCCACCGCGAAGGAATGGCAGTTGCTGAGCAGCTGGCGTGTCCAGGCGATCTCGACCGGGCTGCAGAGCGGCGGTGCCTTCGTGGAGGACTTCAAGCGCGATGTGGAGTCCAAGGAGCACGAGCGCCGCGCAACGTTCGGTCCGAACTGGCGCTGGAGTGCCGAGGGTGGCTGGACGGAGGTGACGCGCTTCGCCTTTACGCGCGATGCCAACCCGAACACGAACATCGACTGCCGCCCGAACCCGTCTACCGGCTACTTCTCGCTGGCCACGGGCGGCTCCATCTCCGCGCACCCGAACTATCCGCTCAACGGCTCGTTTGACCTGCCGGCTAAGCGGAAGCCTGCCCCCAAGCCCGGTGAGGATGTGATGAAGCTCATCAAGAAGTAAGCCCGCTTCCTGACTGTTTTTTGCCGGTCGGCCCTCCGTGGTTCGGCCGGCTTTTCCGTGCCTCTGCGGCGGCACAGAGAAACGGCGCAACCGGGGGTGCCGATTGCGCCGTTGTGCAGGGGAAAAATCCCGGGCTTAGATCTGGCCGAAGAGCGTCTTGCCCTCGGACAGCAGGTCGGAGCAAGCCACCTTGAGGCGCTCGCAGATGCCCTGCTCGCCCTTCTTCAGGTAGGAACGCGGGTCGTACACCTTCTTGTTGCCCACCTCGCCGTCGATCTTCAGCATACCGTCGATGTTTTGGCACATGTGCATGACGATCGGCTTGGAGAACGCGTACTGCGTGTCGGTGTCGATGTTCATCTTCACCACGCCGTAGGAGATAGCCTCGCGGATGTCGCAGAGGTCGGAGCCGGAACCGCCGTGGAACACCAGACGCATATCCGTGCCGTGCTTCTCACGGACAGCCTGCTGACCGTCGCGGAGGATCGTCGGCATCAGCTTGACGGCACCCGGCTTGTACACGCCGTGCACGTTGCCGAAGGTGGCGGCCAGCATGAACTCGCCCACGCCGTTCAGCGTCTCGAAGGTGTCCAGCATGTCCTTCGGGGAGGTGTACAGCTTAGCAGCATGCACGCCGCCGTTGTCCACACCGTCCTCCTCACCGCCGACCACGCCGATCTCGATCTCGAGAACGATGCCGACCTCGGCGCACTCCGCAAGCATCTGCTTGGAGATCTTGAGGTTCTCCGCCATCGGCAGAGCAGAGGCGTCCAGCATGTGGGAGTTGAAGAGCGGGCCCTGGCCGGCTGCGATGCGGCGCTTGGACTCCGCAATCAGCGGGCGCAGGAAGCTGTCAATCTTGTCCGCCTGGCAGTGGTCCGTGTGCAGGGCCACCAGCACGTCGTACTTCTCGGCAAGGCGGTGCACCGCCTCAGCCAGCACGATCGCACCCGTGGCGGAGTCCTTCACCGCCGTGCCGGAGGCAAATTGGCCGCCGCCCAGGGAAACCTGGATGATACCATCGGACTTGGCCTCGGCGAACGCCTTGAGGGCGCCGTTGATGACCTCGATGGTGGTGACGTTCACGGCCGGGTAGGCATAGCCCTTCTCCTTTGCCGTATTGAGCATCTTGATGTACTGTTCTTGTGTAGGTACAGGCATGGTTTTGCTGTGTTGTTCGGATGATGGGGGTGCGCAGGTTGCGCACTTCTCGCGGCCCCATTTTAGCGCGCCGCAGGCTGTTTTGCAAGCAGAAACAGCGAGCGTGTCTCAAAAATGTCTTTTCTTGAAAGATTTTGCCCCTGCGGTGCGTATCCTCACTTGCAAGAGAATCCCGCTATGTTTAAGCATTGTTTCACGAGCTTGTTGCTCCCGCTGCTGGCTGCTCCCGTTTTCGGGCTGGATTGGACGACGGATCTTGAGGCTGCCCGCGCCAAGGCCCAGGCAGAGGGTAAGGCTGTGCTGCTGGACTTTACGGGCTCGGACTGGTGCAGCTGGTGTATCAAGCTCCGCGAGGAGGTGTTCGATACCCCGCAATTCGAGGCCTATGCCAAGGATAAGTTCGTGCCTGTGGAGGTGGATTTGCCTCGCAACCACAGCATCAGCCCGGAGCTGATGGAGCAAAATGTGGCTCTCTGCAAGAAGTATCGCGTCACCGGTTTCCCCACGGTGATCGTGCTCAACGCGAAGGGTGAGCTGGTCGGTGGTTTCTCCGGTGGGCGTGACAATGTGGATATCGTGATTCGCTTTCTGGATGCCGCGCTGAAGAATGCCGCCCTGCTGAAGGAGGCCGATGCCGCCGAGGGGGAAGAGCAGCTCCGCAAGCTCATTGAGGTGCATCGGAACCTCGGCCCGGGCTTCCGCGACATTGCCCCGGAGCTGGAGGCCCGCATCATGGCGCTGGACAAGCAGGACATCTCCGGCCTGCACCGCGCCAAAGCCGCCCGCGAGGAACTGGACCGCATCTCCCGGGCCATCAGTGATACCCCCAACCCCGCCGATGTTCTACCCCTCCTTCGCCAAGCCGCAGAATCCGGTATGCCGGAGAACCGCATCTGCATCCTTCAATGGCTGGAGGGCGTCCAACTCTATGTGGCGCAATCTCCCGAGGACCTCGACCAAGCAGAAGCCACCGCCCTCCGCGCCGTGCAGCTCATGAAGGAACAATCCGACCCCCGCGCCGCCCGCACCGAAGCCGGCGTCCGTAATCGTTACAAGGACAAGCAGGACTTCTTCCGTCGCCTCAAGCGCAACCGCTCTTGAGGCCGGAGCGCCCCGCCCCTGAGGATGGCCACAGGGGCTATGGAGAGGGTTTGTTATTCGATGCTACTTCGGAGGTCGCATATTACCCGGAGGAAACCGAGGCGCTTCTCCGGGTCGCTGAGGTGATGCGCCGCCCTTTGGCAAGAATATCACCAGCTCCGATATTTTGAGCTTGATTTCTCTCCGTTATTCCTCTACACTTAGTTCCGCACGTATGAAACTGCGTCCTCTCCTTCGTTCGCTTATTATCCCCATAGCCGCGCTCCTTGCCCTCGCCGCCCCTCCCTCCCGAGCGGCAGTGGAGATTATTACGTTCGGCTGGGATGATACCTATAAGTCGACTCTTTCGGACGTACATGTTACAGCCTCAACCGGAACCAGCTCATCGATTACTCTGAAAAATGAAGATGTGCTTAGGATTAATATCGGGGAGTGGCATAAGGGGGTGGGTGCGAGCACAAAGCTTGCATGGGATTCAGGCGTCCTAGACCCTGTGAGAAATGAACTCAATGTAACTGTAGAGGATTTGTGTACTAATTATGATCCGATAAAGATTGCTCTCTCGGAAAAACAATCTGCTGATCAGCAGGGGATCTTTCTTGATTTATCCGGGTCACACTCTTCGGCGAAATCCAATACGGTCAGCCTGTATATCCTGGGATATTTGCATGGAATGGATGCCTACAAAGCTGGTGTGCCATGGGACATCGGGCTGACCGGAAGTCTGACTAATGCGTCTCTATCCTATGGTCGCCAACAGGCTTTGGAGTTTTATTCCTGTAAGACAAGCAATGGTGGTGATAAAACCGTATATAACGGCAATGAAAACCTTTGGTTACACCTGAAGGGGACGTTGTCTGCTGATCACACAGTTAGGATTCCCCTTACATACCAGACCGAAGGCGGTACAGTACTTCAGGTTTATTCCATTGCGGCCATAGCATACACCTACGACGTCCCTGAGCCGTCATCCTCTTTCCTTGCACTCTCCGGTCTGCTGCTTTTGCTTCGCCGTCGACGCCGGGGGTGAGTGGAAGTATCTTTTCTGATTTTGCATTCTCGGGAATATATTATCATCCTAGTTAAAATATGAACTGTGGAGTTACGCAGAACCCTGTCATCTCGGTCATTGTGCCCGTTTATCGGGTGCGGGATTGTATTGAGGCGTGTTTGCAATCTCTTCTCTCCCAGGTAGAGCCGCCGCCTTATGAGCTGATCCTCGTGGATGATTGCGGAGGTGACGATTCCGTGGAGCTTGCTTTGCAATTTTTATCCACTGCCGATGATACGCCTCCCTGCCGTCTTTTTCGCCACGAGCGTAACCGCGGGTTGTCTGCGGCAAGAAATACCGGGTTCGAGAGTGCTGTCGGCCAATATGTGTTCTTTTTAGACAGCGATGATATGCTGCTCCCCCATGCGCTGCATCAATTGTGGCTCTCTGCTGTAGAGAGTCGAGCGGATGTGATAATCGGGGGCGTGGATTTGATCACGCCTTCTGATGATATGACCCGCTATTTCCAATTGCCTGTGTATGGGGTTGTGGATGGAAAGGTGTTTCTGGAGACTTATTCGACAGGAAGAATCTACGCCCCGGCTTGGAATAAGTTGATAAGGAGAAGCTTTCTGACAGAACATCATCTGATGTTTGCGGAGGGACTCATTCATGAGGATGAGCTTTGGAGTATGCAGTTGGCTTTTTGTCGACCCACAGCCTGTCTGCTTCGTGTTTCTACTTACCTCTATCGCAACGTTCGAGAAGGGTCTATCATGGGGAGGATAACTCCCTTACATCTTGCATCCAAGGTCAGGATCCTTTCTCTTATTTCGCAGTTGCCGGATAAACATCAACTCAACCCGGGGCCGGGGTTTATGGAGAACTTTTCGTCAAAAATCAGTCAGTGGTTATGGTATGAGGTTCGCATGGCATACAGGCAGGGTGTGTCTCTCCGAGCTTTCGCAGATGAACTGGCAAGGAGTGTTACCCCCGCTATCCGACGTTGGTATACGCAATCAGGTAATACCCGTCTGCGGCGTATGGGGTACCTTTTGCGTCTTTGGCCCGTAGGTTTGCGTCGTTGGCTCCTCTATTGTTATCTCTTGAGAGTCATGAGTAAGGAGAGTTAACATGAGGAGTCTTTTGTTTCGTCCCATTTGGATTCTCCTATGTGTAGACCTCGGAATCTTTTCGGACAAAAACGGGATTTTTGTATGAAGTCCAGAATCTCCCGTAATGATGTATCTCTCTTGATATACAAAACAAAAAAATAGAGGGAAATTGAAGCCGAGACTCCGAGCAGGATTTTTATGATGTCGTGAAATGGGCATATTGAGAAAAGATATGCAGGGAGAGCGCAGGGGGTTGCGAGGAGAAAATAAGGCATAAAATCCGAGAACTGGTTTCTGATGCCCAATCCCGTTACGCGGCTGCTGCAGTAAAGAGTTAGACAGAGATTGATCGGTGCGGTGATTAAGGCAACATAGCATACGGCCTTTACGCTGATAAAAAGTGCAGGTATCATGAAAGTGAGATGAATGAACTGCTTGCACAGGTCTACCTTCAGCGGTACATCGGATCTCCCGTTAACAAGGAGAAGATTATTATTGAGCTCAACAATGTGATATGTCATGACAGCCCATGTTAAAATCTGAATATAGGGGACGCAGTTTTTCCACTGTGGGCCGTACAGAAGAGAAATAATGGGTTCACAAAGGGCAATTAAAAGAGCAGATCCCATAAAGATGCACATGCAGGTGATGCGTATATACTTTCTGTATACGAGGTTCAATCTGGATCTGTCGTGTTGTATGCTTGCAAGTATGGGGTATGTAACACTGCCCAGTAAGCCATTAATCCACGTATTCGGCAAATAGGCTATGTGATTAGCACGCTCGAATTCACCCAGGGCGGACGGCTGATAGAATTTGCCGATAGTAAGAGTTCTTATATTGTTGAATATGGTGAAGGAGAAGCCTCTCAAAACCATCTTATAACCAAACAAAAAGAACTCCTTAAAAGATTGGTTGGACCAGAGTAGGCGAGGCCGCCACGGTGAGATAACCCATACGATGATCAATCCGAGAAGCCCGGAAATGATCCCTTGTAACATCAGTGCCCAGTAGCCCCATCCGGCAAATGCTGCCCAGATGGTAAACGGCATGGCAATCAGGGTATTAACCATGCCAACGATGGCAGGAGTTTTAAAATCACGTCTGGCCGAATAGAGAGACCAGTGGACGCTTCCGGTTGATCCCAGGAACATCAGCAGGGATGACACTCTCGTGATATTCAGTAGGGCCGGTTGGTTGTAAAAATCCGCTAACAAGGGTGCAGAGAGAAACAGAACAGAGGATAGGAAAGCACTCGCCAGGACATTATACCAGAAGACTGTGGAGCAGTCAGCCTCTGTTCTATCCTGTTTTCGTATGAGTGCCGCTCCGAAGCCGCAGTTCTGGATTTGTCCGGCGATGGCAAAGAAAACGCCGGTCAGCCCTAATATGCCGAAATCCTCAGGGGTAATCAGACGCGCAAGTAGGATACCGTAGATAAACTGGATGGGCTGCATGGTAAATTTTTGCAGCACCCCCCATTTCAGTCCCCGAACAGTCTCTTCTCTTACTCGTCCCATATAACAAAGCGTGCATTTACTTCTTCTTACCTCTCATCAGATGGTAGAGGCGCCTACGTGCCTTTCTGTAGAGGCTCAGAAGTCTGTTTGAGATTCTCAGCATCACCGTCCCTTTCCCGAATACGTATAGCAGTTTTTGCTCCGGCGGGAGCTCGGCCGGTCTGTAATAATCGCCCAGTAAAACAGGAAAACCGTTCTTCCTATAGGCAGAGAGAAAGTCATACTTTCCTTCGATGGTTTCCTCTCTGGGATTAAATCCACCGTTGGCAAGGCTTGCTTCTCGTTCCGTGGGGTGGATAACCAGTCGATGCCTTGCCGCCGCAAGCAATTCTACTCCCCGAACAGTATTGCACATGCACATGGAGATGCCGGCGTCATCATCCTTAAAGCCATCTTTTACAGCCCAGTACCCCCAAAAGTCGCTTAAGGTTATATCCGAGTATCGGGTATGGTTGCTGAAGGGACATCGGTAACAACAATCCCTCAGAAATAAATCAGCAAGGAAACCTCGGAAGAAAGGGTCTCGCTCCCAAAAACCATAGTATGACTTGCCGCCGGAAAAGGTCGCTTTCATGTTGAAGCGATACCAACTCCATTTCTTATCCCTAAAGGTGTATGACTCTACCTTGCCGTGGTGTATATCCTCCAGCCTGTTGATATAGTCTGCAAAGATCCGGGGAGAGGGGACTCCGTGGCAAACAATGTCGACTGTGGTGAGTTTGGTATATGGCTTCTTCAAGAAACGGCGGAGTCCGGCGGATTGGCACGGGGTCCCAACAAAGAGCACCTCATTATCCTTCCGTAATAAATCTCGGATTTTAGGAAAGGTATTCTCCAAATCACTCTGCATGTATTTTGAAGCTCGCAACCTCGGCAGCTCCCGGAGTGAGGAAATGATAATATGATGGATAGACTTGTAGTCCTGCCGAAATGCCGCTGCACAGACGTATCCGCCTCGCTCCAGAACGGTTTCTGCCAGGGCACTGAAGGCCCCCCCGGATGAGGATGCCGCGCGTACAGCGGGATCCTTGTGGTACGCTGCGCAGAAGACTTCCTCCGGTAGCCCGGGTAAATCCGGACGTGCATGAACGGGGCATACGCGCAGACACGCTCCGCAGTCTACACATGTGTCCGTGTTGATGTGCGGATAGGGGAAGCCCCACTCATCCGTCTGCATGGAAATGGCTGAAACCGGGCAGATTGATGCACAGGCCGTGCATCCGAAGCATTGCTCGTGTGGACAGACCTCAGTCATCGATTTTCCTCCCGAAGGTTCAGAATATCGGAAAAACTCTCTCCATAATACTTCTCCGCGAAGTAGCGGGGGAGTTTTTGTGGCGGCGGTGACTGTATGATCTGTTTGATGAGGGCCGGAACTGCGTTTATATCATCCACCAAATAAACATG
>CAMEZO010000072.1 GCA_945947905.1 uncultured bacterium | reverse complement strand
CCTCAACAGCGACGGATCCGCCCTGCTGCCAAGCGGTTTTGACCGGGTGACCGACCAACCGCTGCGCCGCAGTTGCTCATCGATCTTCTGCCGTGCCGCTTGCTCCGGCTTACTGTGCTGCTTCTGTTCCATGCTGTGTGCACGCCGCTCCCCTGTGTGCACCCTTAGCATATCATACAACGCCGAAAAGTCAAGCCGAAAATTCCCCCATTGACACGCAACTCGCGAGCCGTCGAAAGTGGCGACAACTCCTTCCCCGCGGTTTTCCTCGGCGGGGGATTTTATTTACCGACTCCGTCTGCACCCCACTCAGCACACTTCAACACTGCCGAAAATACGTCAGTTCCGCAGAATGGGCTTGCAGGGAGGGGCAGGGAGTGCTAGAATGGGGGCAATGGACGAACAGCTTATCATCATCGGAACCGGGCCGGCGGGGTATACGGCGGCTATTTATGCGGCGCGGGCGAATCTGTCACCGTTGGTTTTCACGGGCAGTCAGATCGGCGGGCAGTTGACTACCACGACGGAGATTGAAAACTTCCCGGGCTTTCCGGAGGGGATCATGGGGCCGGATTTGATGGTGAACATGAGCATGCAGGCCGAGAAATTCGGGGCAAGGTATGCGTATGAGGATGTGCTGAGCGTGACGCAGGAGGCTTGCAGCGGGTTGTTTGTGGTGACAAGCAATGGTGGGGCTTACAAGGCGAAGGCGGTGATTGTGGCGACCGGTGCGACGGCGCGTTACCTCGGGCTGCCGGGGGAGAAGGAGCTGATCGGCCACGGGTTGACGGCCTGCGCGACCTGCGACGGTGCTTTCTACCGCGGCATGCCGGTATGCGTTGTGGGCGGCGGTGACAGCGCATGCGAGGAGGCGAGCTTCCTGACACGTTTCGCAAGCAAGGTTTACCTGGTGCATCGGCGCGGCGAACTGCGCGCCAGTAAGGCCATGCAGCAGCGAGTGCTGTCCGACGAGAAGATCGAGCCTCTGTGGTTCAGCACCTTGGCTGCCTATCAAACGGATGCAGCCGGTGAGCTGGAGGGGGTAACCCTGGAGGATACACGCACCGGCGAGCAGCGACCGCTGGAGGTCAAGTGCGTTTTCATGGCCATCGGGCACACGCCTAACAGCGCCTTCTTGGGAGATTTGGTGGAGCGAGATGCCGCCGGCTTCATCGTAAGCAAGGGCAGCAGCACTCATACCAAGACCCCCGGTTTATTCGTTGCGGGTGATGTGGCGGATCCCGTTTATCGCCAAGCCATTTCGGCTGCGGGAATGGGGTGCCGCGCCGCATTGGACGCCGAGCGTTATCTTTTGGAGCAGGAATAATCACCCACCCATCCCGCACCGATGAAATCGATCCGTTACACAGCATCAGCAATCCTTCTCGGAGGCATTCTCGCCTCCTGCGACAACGTGTCGGGCCCCAAGTCCGGGGTGCAGTCCCCGACCTACCGTCAGGCCGTAGCGCAATACGCTGCGGGTAACTACGCAGCAGCCCTCCCCGGCCTGCGTATGGCGGCCCACCAGGGCAATCCGGATGCCCTGGTGAAGTTGGGAAACTGCCTGGAGCAAGGACTGGGAACCGAGAAGAATGAATACGAAGCCGCAAATTGTTACAGCAGGGCCGCCGGCGCAGGTAATGCCGGGGCCATGAATCTGCTGGGCAACATGTATGCGGACGGCGTGGGTGTCTCCCGTGACATCCGCAAAGCTATCTCGCTCTACGAAACCGCCGCGGCCAAAGGAGACGGCGCCGCTCTGAACAATCTCGGTACCTGTTACCGGCGCGGCGAAGGTGTGCCGCAGGATGAAGCTCGCGCCGCTGATTACTTCCGCCGCGCTGCCGAGCAAGGCAACGCCGCCGGCATGTGTAACCTCGGCCTCTGCTACCTGCACGGCGCCGGCGTGGAGCAGAACGAGGACTTGGCCCGCGAATGGATCTCCCGCGCGGCGGCAAAGGGCAACAAATCCGCCATCAATCACATGCAGAATTTTAACTGGTAGCCACTCTGCACCGGAAACTCCGGGGCCTCTCTCCCACACCCGGAGTTCTCGCCGCAAACTTACTCCCTGCTCTTCTCATGTCTCTTCCTCTCATCAGTGTTATCATTCCCGTGTACCGAGCGGAGGCGTACTTGTCGCGTTGCCTGGAAAGCCTGTGCGCGCAGACGTATCCCGAATGGGAAGCGATCTGTATAGATGATGGGTCTCCGGATAAGGCCTTCGAGATCATGAGCGATTACGCCGCACGAGATAGCCGCATACGAGTGCTGCGGCAGGAGAATCGGGGTGTATCGGCGGCGAGAAATGCAGGGCTGGAGCAGGTGCGGGGCGAGTATTTCTGCATGCTGGACGCCGATGATGAGTTTGAGCCGGGGTATCTGGCTGAGCTGGCCGAACCCGTATTGAAGGAAGAAGCCGATTGCGTGGTCAGCGGATTCACCTACATTCAGACCGGGAAGAGACGCCGGCAATCAGCGGGACCTGCGCGCGTTCTGTCACCCTGCATTCCGGCGGCTATGGCGACATTACCGAAGGGGGTCAGCGGGCACCTGTATCGCACGGACATTCTGCGCACCTGCGGTGCACGTTTTCCGCTCGGCGTAAAGTACGGAGAGGACACGGCGTTCCACTACATGATGTTCCCTTTTTGTTCGCGTGCAGCAGTGGTTGAGAGTTGCGGGTATCTATACTATTGCAACAACGACTCGCTTTCACAGAGCAAGGCGGCGGGACGAGAACCATCCCCGGAGCTTGCGGGCGCGGTGGAGGCCCTGTCGTCTTACTATGCTTCCAAGTCCCCGAATGCACAGCTGCGTTCTTTCCTTGTCTACTTCAGCCTGCATGCCCTGCGACGCATTCTCTCCACTGCCCCGCTCGATGTGCATGCCGACTGCTCGGCCCGCATTCGCAGGGCCATGTGCTCCATGGGAATAACAGAGGCAGATCTTACCCCTTTTCGGAGCCGCGAGGCTGCAATCCTGTCATCCGTGCTACGGGGAGGATGCGGCCATACCCTCGGCTTTTACCTCCGCCGATTCATGCGCATGATTCGCGGGAAATAACCCCATCTCATTTAAGCACGCGGCCGATTTCACGGTTGGCGGCGAGGATGATGGGGAAGGAGGAGATGAGAATGCAAACGGCGAGGGCGGCGGCGATGAGTCGAATTTCCGGCATGATTTCGTCGAGGGAGAGGGAGTAGCGGCCGAGTTTGAAGAATTGGGAGATGATGTAGTGCTGTGATTGCATGAAAACCGTAACGGCGGCGAGGAAGGAGGAGGCGACCAAGAGGGTGTTCTCTGCCAGGAAGGCAAGGACAAGCAGGAGGGGGTGGATGCCGAAGCTCTTCATGAGGGTGTAGATATACTCGTTTTGCCGGTATTCCATGCCCGATAATGCAGTGAGGAGAATACCGACAATGCAGCCGATGCCCAGACAGAAGGCAGCACGGCATTGCACCTGACGATCCAGCACGCTGTCCATCTCACGGAGCAGGTCGGCAACGGATGAGGTGTTCATCTGCACACCGTCCAGCTTACCCAGTCGGCGAAAGTACTGCTCCACGCGAAGCAGGTCCTCCGGTCCCTTGAGATCGGGAACTCGAAGGACAAGGAAAGAGAAGTTAGCATTGGAGCGGCCGGCGCCGAGCTGTTCCAGCGTCTCCGGTTGAACAACAACGATTCCCTGACGAAAGAGACGGAAAAGCATGTTATCCGCAGGCAAATGGCGCACGAAAACATCCACGCTCATGCGGTGCATCGTGACGGTCAGCGGCCCTCGGGGCACATCGCTGCCCTCCGGTACCAGCAGGGTGGGGCAACCGCTCTCCGCCATGAGGGGGAACATCTGCCCAACACGGCAGAAGTCATAGGTAGCGACCTGAAAACTCTTGCGCGGCTCCTCGGTGAAGGCAGATCCGCAGAGCCGCAGGCAATACGAATCTGCCCCGAACAGCTCCCGCACCTCCCCTGCCCCCGGGAGCGCCGCCGGATGTTCATCGGAATTCACCAAGGTCACCGTAACAAGATCACCACCCAGGTTCATAATCTGATTACGCACAATCTTGGCACTCACCACATAGCTACCGAGGAAACAGAGCGCACAAAGCGACAAAAAGAACACCACAAGCACACGCGCCACCGGGCTGGAAATACGCGTGAGCCAGCGGTGAACCGTGTCCCTAGCAAGATACAGGAGTGTTAAAATCAATGACTTCATCGGCTATATCCAGCAGGCGGTTATCATGTGTACTGATGATACAAATGCGCACAGAGGCATCTCGGCTGACAAGATTTTTTATGATAGACGTATTGCCGTCGTCAAGTCCGGAGGTAGGCTCATCCAACAACACGGTAGGGGCATCCTTCATCAGGGTACGCGCCAAGGCTGCGCGCTGCGCCTGGCCACCGGACAGCTTATCCGCCCGTCGATGCCGAAGCTCCAGAAGCCCCAAATCCGCCAGCAGCTGCTCGCAGCGGGGTTTCCACTGCTCATTCGGCAGGGTAGCCATCTCGGCCGCAAGCCCCAAATTACGCTCCACACTCATGAGCGGCAGCAGATTGATACCCTGAAACATGTACGCCACATGCCGCCGAAGGTAGGTGCGTGAGGTAACAGATACCCCACCGGGCGGTATGATACGCCCGGACGTAACACGCAGATAGCCCGCCAGCAGCTTGAGCAAAGTCGTCTTACCGGAGCCGGAATAGCCGCGCAGCAGGGTAACTCCCGGCTTGAAGACATGTGAAAAGTCCTGTAACACCGGCAAGCCGCGGGTGTATGCGTAGCAGACTCTGTCACAGATGAGCTCCATGCCTCATCACTGCCGCTGTTGTTGCAAAATGATATCGCGATCCGCAATCAGGATAATCTCCGCATCCGGATAAACGAGCCGCACGAGTTGCTCCCAATTCTCACAGCTCGCCGCCTCCGGACGAGCCGCCAAGGCAGATTTACGGATGCGAACGGTGTTCTCGCCCGGCTCGTAGAGCAACTGAGCCTGAGCCATGCTTCCCAACATCTTGTAAGCCGCATCGTGCTCCTCATCCGGCACACGGAAGTAATACACCAGCATATCGCTGTTACCGCCGCGCTCCACCTTACTGTGATCAAAGGCCGCCACCAGCGTTTTGTTGCGAGGCAGGGTAACATGAGCCGTAAAATTCTCCGCCGGCAACTGAGTCAGCTCACTGTTCGAGATGTTCAGGCAGACATACAGCGAGGAATCATCGCAAGCGGTAGCAAAACCCTGTGCAACGGATGGGTTATACTCCATGGGCTTGGTTATATCATCCGGCACGGGGAAACCGTATTGCAGCCGCCCGTCAAACGGCATCTTCGCCGTCAGCTTCTCATGCGCACGGTCAAATTCCGTACGCTTGCGGCGCTCCATGGTATCGGACTGCCGTTTGAGCATGGCGATGCGCTCATCCAAGTCCTGCAGCGTCTCCTCCGTCATCGCCCGGTCGTCACTCTTCAGGTCGGTGGCATACTTACGCTCCTCTACCGAAAGGTTAAGGAAAAACGCCACCTTTTCCCGCTGCACGGTGAGCTTGCGGATTTCATCCCGCGTGTTAAGCCGCTCCCGCTCCAGATCGAACTCCATATCCTCACGCTCTTGCTCAGTGCGTTCCTTGTTCAGAACACCCACAACGGTGCCGGCCTTAACCGGTTGGGAAGCATCGACCAAGTCGGTGAGAGTCCCGTGGTCACCCAACACAAGGGGCACCACCTGCTCCGGAACGATTTTGGCCGGGAACTTACCGACGAATACCGGGTCGGCCACCAGCGGGGCGGCCGTCAACGCGCAGCAGAAAAGCGGGAGGAAAGGGCAATTCATGAGCCTGCGGGCTTACATGGGGAAACCGAATCCCTTGGTTATCTTGGCCATCTCATTCTCTGCCATTTTCTTTGCACCGGAGAGGGCATCCTGCACGGTCTTGAGCACCAGCTCCTCCAGGAAGTCCGCATCCTCCGGATCGATAACCGACGGGTCGATCTTGATGCTCCTGATCATGCCGTCGCCCGTGGCGGTAGCAGTTACCTTACCGCCGGCGGACTCCGCCGTGTATTCCTTCTCGGCCAGTTTTGCCTGGGCATTCGCCATGCCGGCCTGCATGGCCTGCGCCTGCTTCATGAGTTTCTGTAAGTTCATAATGTTTTACTGTTTGACAATTTTAGCATGAAAAATTCGGAGAGCATCCTCGATGAGCGGATCGCTGTAGAACTCCTCCTCGGAGAGAGACCGGGCGGAAGGCACCACTTCCTCCTCCCCGGCCGGCTGCGGCGAACGCGGCGCGGAAACGGCCTTGGGAGCGGGGGCCGGCTCAGGCTCGGGCATCGGCTCCGGGGGTACCGGCGGGGGTGGCGGGGGTACCGAGGCATCCGTCACCACATTCACCCGAATACCGCTGCCGCATATTTCCTCGGCGGCCTCGCCCAGATACTCAAGCGTCTCAGCGTCATATAACTGGTCGCGAGAAAGCGTATCCTCCGGATGCACGGCAATCGTCAGCAGATTTCCCTCGGCAGACAGGAACAGCGTGTTACCCAGCAGGCCGACGCTCATGGGGTGCTGCCGAGTTGCAAGATCCACGATCTTTTGCCACGACTCGGCAGAGAAAGGCTCCCCACCCGAGGCCGGGGAAAACGCCGGCGGCTCGACGTTTAACGGGGCTGCGGACTGAGGTTCGGCAGGCACAGACTCAACAGGCGGCGGTTCAGGCATCGGAGCCGGAGCAGGCGCGGGGACGGAAACAGGTGCGGACTCCTGCTCCTGCGCCGGAGCGACCACCGATGCAGGAGCAGGCGGAGCCGCGGGGGGCACCGGGGTGGGTGCGGGAGCGACCGTCGGCATGGTGACCTCCGGCAACACGGTTGTCGCGATGGGTGTCTCCGGAAGCGGAGCTCCGTTCAGCGCACGAATAATATCGCTGATATTTGCCTCGGCCAGAGAGTGAACCCCTCGAATAAGCCCCATCTCCAAGTGAAGCCGCTTGTTGGAACTCCAGCGCATTTGCTCCTCAGCGGAGGAGAGCACCTCCATCAACCGGATAATCTTATCCGCCGGCGTACGCTGCATCAGCTGCTCCAGTGTCGTACGCCAGGGCTCGGGCATGCTCGCGCGGGACTCCTGCGGGGCCACCTTGGCCACCAACAGCTCACGCACTGCCCCCATCAACTCCGAAAGCAGCTGCCCCATATCCCGTCCGGCCTCGGCCAGCTCATGCACCAGGTGCAGCAGACTGGGCAACTGGCGGTCAAGCATGTAAGCCAAAGCCTTAGCCACCGTCTCGCGCCCCGTCACACCGAAAATATCATTAACGTTCTGCTCATTGATCGAGTTTCCGCAGAACGAAACAAGCTGGTCCAGCATGGATTGCGCATCACGCATACCGCCGTCTGCCACTCGTGCGATCGCAAAGGCAGCCTCCTCACTGAGGGTCACCCCCTCTTTGGCAGCGATATTCACCAAATGGTGCGCGATGATGGGGCTCGGAATGGGGCGAAGATCAAAGCGCTGGCAGCGGGAAAGAATCGTCGGCAGAATCTTGTGCGGCTCCGTTGTCGCAAAAATAAACATCACATGCGCCGGCGGCTCCTCCAGCGTCTTGAGCAGGGCGTTGAAGGACTCCTTCGTGAGCATGTGCACCTCATCAATGTAAATGATGCGATAGTGGCCGCGCGTAGGTGCAAACTGCACATTGTCCCGCAGGTCACGAATGTTATCAATACCGCGATTGGAGGCACCGTCAATCTCGAGCACATCCAGACTGCGCCCCTCGGCAATCTCCCTGCACACGTCCTCATCCGGGTCAAAATCCACCTTCGGCCCGCCGGTGCAGTTAAGAGCCTTGGCAAAAATACGCGCCGTAGAGGTCTTGCCGGTGCCGCGGGGCCCGACGAATAAGTAGGCGTGGGCCAGGCGCTTCTGCTCGATAGCGTTGCAGAGGGTTCTGACTACATGATCCTGCCCCAACACATCGCGGAAGGTGCGCGGACGATATTTTCTCGCGAAAACCTGGTAACTCACGCTCTTATAGTATCGTAAACGGGGCGGCTCTGCAAGGCTAAATGCTGCTCCGGTGGCAAAGATGACACCATTCTCTGCCCGGCAGGTCGCTCCCGTTGGTTGTCATCGTGCATTGAAGAAGTCCCGCAGCGCCGCAAAATCTGCCGGTTCGGCCTTATCAGCTCGGGCAATCGCCTCCTTCTGCGCCGCTGTGATCTGCTGTAAGCCGCGGGAGGCCAGCGCAAGCATCTGCGCCATCTCCTCTGCGGTAAACACCGCCTCCTCCCCACTGCCCTGTACCTCCACATATTCGCCGCTTTCGGTCATCACGACGTTCATGTCCACCTCGGCCTCGCTGTCCTCCACATAACACAAATCCAGCAGCGGCGTACCCGCCAGCTTACCCACGGAGACAGCGGAAACGAGCTTGCGCATCGGGTTGGACGGCAGCTTGCCGCTCGCGACCAGTCCATTGAGTGCAATCGCGAGAGCCACGGCCGCACCGGTGATGGAGGCCGTGCGTGTGCCGCCGTCTGCCTGCAGCACATCGCAGTCAACCCACACGGTTCGTGCCCCGAGAGCCTCCAAATCCATGACCGCACGCAGGGAACGGCCGATGAGGCGCTGAATTTCCACGGAACGTCCATCCGGTTTGCCCGCAGATACATCGCGCTTCTTGCGTTCTCCGGTGGAATAGGGCAACATTGCATATTCCGCCGTCAACCAACCGCCCGTGCGGTGCTGCACCTTCATCCAGCGGGGGATGTCCTCCTCAATCGTCACGGCGCAGATGACACGGGTGTTACCGAAACAGGAAAGGACAGATGCCGTGGCGTTCGGTGCCACGTTGAGAATAAACTCGAGGGGGCGCAGCTCATGGCACGCGCGCTTATCATGTCGTTGCATGCCCTGCATTCTAGCACAGGAGGGCCGACTTGGCAACACCAAAGCCCGCCGCCGGAGCCGCATTGCCCCTTTTTTATGTGCATGACGCGAATATAGGCTTGCGAAACCGCACAAAATGCGCTAGAATGTCCGACCGCAAGCAGCGGAACCCCATTTTTCCTCTCATGAAAGTTGAACTTATCGAGAAAGCAGCGGCCATCGTAGGCGACAATCAACTGCTGGTCAACATCGTTTCCAAGCGTGTGCAGCAGATTAACCACGGTGCGGACCCCTATGTGCCGACGACTCCGGACATGGGCAGCGGTGACATCGCGCTGACGGAGATTGTGGAAGGTAAGCTGGTGTGGCACGAAATGACGGAGGAGGAGTATCAGCAGACTCTGGAGGAGGGCGACCTCGCGCCCCGTCGCACGGCCCCTGCCCCGACTCCCAAGATGGAGCCGGACATCCTGACCGTGCAGGCTAACATCTGACCCCGCCGCAGGAAAATATAACGAGATATGCGGCCCTCTCCCCCGCGGACGGGCCGCTTTTTACCCCAAGCCATGGCCAAGAAACAAGCACTCGGCAACCTGATTGCCAGCAATAAGAAAGCCGGTCGGGACTTCGAGATCCTGAGCCGGCACGAGTGCGGTATCGAGCTGCGCGGCACGGAGGTAAAGTCTATCCGCGAGGGCCGGGTCAATGTCTCGGACGCCTTCGCCCGCGTGGAGAAGGGCCAGCTCTTCCTGTACGGCTGTGATGTGCAGCCTTGGGAGACCGCGGGTAAGTGGTTCCAGCATGAGGCAAAACGCCCGCGCCGTCTGCTGATGCACAAGAAGGAAATCCTCAAGCTGGAGATTCAGACGGCCGAACGCGGTGCGGCCCTGCCGCTCCTGCGCCTGTACTGGCGCAACGGTAAGGTAAAGGCGGAAATCGGAGTGGGCCGGGGCAAGACACACCGCGACCGCCGCTACGACCTCAAGTCTCGGGTAGAGATGCTGGAGGCGCGCCGCGAGGTGTCGCGGTTTAACAAGGGCTTTCATTAAGCCGCCGCTATGGCCTACCTGGAGATAGAAAACGCCTGCGTGCATTTTCCCGTGCGGACGACCTGGGGGGCCACGGGGCAGGTCATCCGGGCGGTGGACGGCGTGTCTCTTTCGGTGCAGAAAGGGGAAATTCTCGGGCTGGTCGGGGAGTCCGGATGCGGTAAGTCAACCCTCTCCCGTGCTATCATGCAACTGCAGCCCCTGAGTTCCGGGCGCATTGTGCTGGACGGGCGCGATCTCTCTGCTCTGCCGGCCTCCGAGGTGCGGCGCCAACGGCTGGAGTTTCAGATGGTATTTCAGGATCCCTACGCCTCCCTCAACCCGCGCTTCAGCATTTTCAGCACGCTGCTGGAGGCTCTTAGCCGCCGGGGCCCCATCCCCCGCCGCGAGCGGGTCGACGCCGTAGCTGCGTTGATGGAGAAGGTAGGCTTGGCTCCGGAGCACATGTACAAATACCCGCACGAATTCTCCGGCGGCCAACGCCAGCGCATCGCCATTGCCCGCGCCATTGCCCCCCGCCCTGCTCTCCTCCTCGCAGACGAGCCGGTCTCTGCCCTCGATGTGTCCATTCAGGGCCAAATCCTCAACCTGCTCATGGACCTGCGCCGCGACCTCGGTCTCACGATGATCTTCATCTCCCACGACCTCTCCGTCGTCCACTACATGGCCGACTCCATCGCCGTCATGCGCCGGGGGCAATTGGTAGAATACGGCCCCGCCGACCGCGTCTTCCATCACCCTCAGGCCGACTACACCCGCACCCTCCTCGCCGCCATCCCCCGCCTGTGAGCGAACGACAGGCCCTAGGAACGGGACATTAGCCCCTTTTATCGGGACGTTAGCCCCTCCGAAGCGGGGTTTCTGCGTCTTATGCAGTATCCTCGATATCATCGAATTTACCTCCTCAATCCGTCCCGAGGACAATCCATAGCGGAGGGTATGCAGAACCTGCGAGGGTAAGGTGTGTACCTTTCTCTGACACACCCACCCGGGCTAATTCCGGATTCGCGTGCGTGGGTGATTATCTCATGTTCGGGTGGTGCTTGTCAACTCTTTTTTCGCGATTTCGGAGCGGGAGAGAGCGTCCCGAGCTTCGCGAGGGCTCGGAGCGCAGCGAAGAGAGCCCGCTCCCGCGACGTAATCGCGATCGAGTAGGGGGCTTCCGCCCCCCTCTCACACCACCGTACGTGCCATTTATGGCATACGGCGGTTTCGCGAC
>CAMEZO010000071.1 GCA_945947905.1 uncultured bacterium | reverse complement strand
GCACCGCCGAGTACCGACCCGGGTTCATGCTGCCTACTGCAAGCCTGGCCCGATAGAATGCTCTGCCCTTCCACAAAAAACTTAAACGGAGAGAATATCAGCTATACCGGAGAGTTAAATAACCCGGACCCTTATATCCCGTGAATACACGCAAGCTCATCTTACGTTGGATTCTTCTCAGGACATTACGAAGACGCTTTGTTGTCCATGATAACCGCCTGAGTATTCTTCAGCATGACAACCCGGCCTCGCGCGCGCTTTCTTTTCTCTACAATCTCAAAACAGATATTGAAACGCCCATGGAGACCCGTCATCTCACCCCCTGCTGCATATTGCTCAATCTCCTTTGTGTCGCCGTGGGAACAGCCTTGGCAGCGGTGTGTGCCTATGCAGCTCCGATGGCAACGGCGGTATTCATTTTGCTGCTCATCTGGCTCTGCAATGAGCTTTGGTATCGAGTGATGGCTTTTGTCGGCATCGCGGCATGCCTCCGGCAGATTTGTAAACAGAACGATGTCAATCAGGACTTTCCGCGGAGGCTCGTCGCCCTCACCTCTTTTATCCTTCTTTTAGCGCCGCATCTGCTATTCGCGATTCTGTACGGGGTCAATAGCCTGTTGGGGAATCAATTATCGGAGGCGATCGGACTGCCCTTTTCACACGCGTTGTTTGCATGCGCCTATGCGATGGTGGTCCTGCTGTGGATGATGGCCCTGTTCGGTGTCGTGTACCCGCTTTCCTTGGAGATGCTTTTCTCGTACTTCTTCGAGGCGGAGGAATCCCCACAGCCCTCGGACGAGCAGATAGCGAAGAAGGCCGCAGCCGCCCCGAGGAGTCCCGAAGCGAAAAACGGATGGGAGCCGGTACACCCCAAGCTCCGGGAATTGCTGCCGGAGCTCCTCTATTACGGCCGGCCCAATCTGACGGTTACCAACACCTACGCGAGGAGGGACCGCAACTTCGGCCTTATCATCATGCTCTTTGCCGTTCCTTTTTTCTCTGCGGCATCGTATTTGGTTTTCCTGCACTTCCCGCTGTTGACACCCGTACCTGTTATCCTGCTGCTGTTCTTCAGCAGCTTTGCGTGGCGCTTCATCCGCATGCCGCGCCTGTGGAGAAAACAGCTCAGCCGCGCGGAGTTTGCCTTCTCGAAAACACAGATCTACATCACCGACGGAGATGAGCTTCTCACCTTTGATTCGGACCCCGGTCTCCACATGCTATACGAGGAGGTCGAGGGCGATACGGCCACCATCCTGTTCGACCACATCAACCGCCACAAAAATCCTCTGATCCGCCGCTTGATGCAATTCTTCATGAAGTTCGGTGAAACGGTGAATACGACAAGCAAATACTCTCTTCCCCGCGGCCCCCTACACGGCTTCTATCAGATTGATAATGCAGCGCAGGTATACATGCAACTGAAACAACTGCGCGGGAGAGACTAACCGCCGGTGGCGTCATCTCCTCCCCCTATCCGGGTATTCTTCCCTGCCGTAAAGATCCAATTCCAGACCTATCAGTGCCATGATTTGCAGAAGCATGGTGATGCTCACCCCTCGCTTCCCGCGCTCCAGCTCACTCAAAAGGCGCGGACTGCACGGCACCACCGAGGCCAGCTCCTCGATCGTGAGGCCCTGACTCTTCCGCCGACGCCGTATCAGCGCCCCCAATTCCTCTGCCGTTCGGACAATCATCTTCCTTTTTGGGAATCATACGCCCTTTTTCGAGCACAATCAAGCCTTATTTTCCCAAAAGGGAAGATTTTTATCAACTCCGGCAGTTCAAAACCCGCCCCTCCTCCGGTCGGCAGACTGATTCAATCAAGGCTGTTTATTCAGGATGTCAGGAAAATCGGCCTCACCTTACTTTTTGACGGAGGGTCATAGATTCTTGCCAAGCGGGGCGAGGTGTGGTAGAATAGCGCGCATGAAGATAAAATCGGTCGCCGGGTTGCTTGCTGCGCTGCTGCTTGCTGCCTGCGGGGAGAAAAAGGAGGAGATTGTACCGTACAGCGGGCCGAGCGACCACTGGAACGCGCAGCGTGTGCCCCGCTCGCTGCAATGCGCGGCCTGCCACCCCGAGCAGTTCCGTGCCTGGTCCGGCAGCGACCATGCCTGGGCTTGGCGTGAGACGAGTCCGGAGCTGGACGGGCAGCCCTTCCACGGCCAGCAGAAGCAGGCGCACGGCTCCGGGGTCACCTTCCGCACCGCGCGGAACGGCACCCTTCAAATAACAGACAGCGAGAGCGGCAGGGTATTCGATGTACACTCCGTGCTGGGTCGCACGCCCTTGGTGCAGTATCTGGTGAAGGGTGAGGACGGCGGTCTGCACACCCCCAGCGCGGCCTGGGATACCCTGCGGCGCGAGTGGTTCGATGTGTTCGAGGACGATGCTCGGCTGGCGAAGGAAGGCAACGCGCGGCGCAAGGCCGGGGAGTGGGGGCACTGGCTGGGCCGTGGCATGAACTGGAACTCCCAGTGCGCTTGGTGCCACATGACCCGCTTCCGCAAGAACTACGACGAGAAGAGCGACCGCTTTGCCTCCACTTGGGAGGAGCCGGGGGTCACCTGCCTGCAGTGCCACAAGGCCGCCGACACCCCCTCCGAGGACGGCTGCCTCGTGGCCAAAGCAGACCGCAAGTTGAGCGCAACGCAGAACCACGATAACTGCGCCACCTGCCACGCACGGCGCGAGGAAATGGACGGAGACTTTACCGTGGGCGACAGCTTCGATGAGCACTTCCGACTCGAGCTTCCGACACTCGCCGGTATTTTCTACCCCAACGGCATGCAGCAGGACGAAGACTACTGCGAGACCGGCCTGCGCCTCAGCAAAATGGGCGCGGCGGGGGTCACCTGCCTGGACTGCCACGACCCGCACACCGCCAAGCTGAAACTGCCGCAGGAGGACAACAGCCTCTGCCTGCGCTGCCACGCCGACGGCACGCCCGTGAACGGCAAGCCCACCCCCATCGTTGATCCCGCCGTGCACGGCCCCTGCCCCTCCGGCTCCATGGGCGCGCGCTGCGTGGAGTGTCACATGCCGGAGAGCCCCTACATGGCCCGCGACCCCCGGCGCGACCACTCATTCAACTCCCCGGACCCGCAGATGAGCCTGGAGCTGGGCATCCCGAACGCCTGCACCATGTGCCACAAGGACATGGATGACAAGCGAGCGGCAGAGTTGGTGCAGCAGGCATTCCCCGCACAGAAAACAGCCGCGCAACGCGCCCGCACCCGCGCTGTGGCAGCCGCACAGCAGGGTCGGGGCAAGGCAGAGGATTTGTTATCGGCCTACAGGGCGGAAAGCATCCCCGCCTGGCGCGCCACTCTGCTGGAGCTGCTCGCATGCGTTCCCCCATCGACCGAGACCCGCGCCGCTGCTGCGGAGGCCGCACGCGATGCCTCCCCCATGGTGCGCGCAGCCGCTGCCCGTTTGTTGGGCGAGGAAGCCCTGTCCCTTGTAGACGACCCCTGTAAGCTCGTGCGCCGCGCGGCAGGCTGGCCCCTAGTGGACAGACTGGTGCGCAGCGGCAGCCACCCGCGCACGCTCAGTGAGCTGCGCGCCACGGCCCACTTCCAGGCAGACCAGCCCACGGGGGCCATGCAACTCGCCATTCTGGCCGCCGCCGAGGGTAAGCAGGACGAGGCTATCGCGCAGTACGAGCGCGCCGTTCGTCTGGACCCCGCAAGCCTCGTCGCGCGCATGGACTATGCCGTTTACCTCGACTCTCTGGGGCGTCCCGCGCAGGCTCTCGGGCCCATGTTACAATGCGCCGAGCTGGCCCCGGATAACGCGGAGGTGAAGTACCGCATCGGCCTGCTGCTGGCTGAGCTGCAACGCTGGGATGCCGCCCTGGCCGCCTATGCCCAAGCCCTGAAGCTGCAGCCGAACCACCTGCCCACCCGCGCGCAGCGCATCGAAATCCTGCGTTACCTGGGCCGCACGGAGGAGGCGCAGAAGGAAATGCAGGAGTACCGCGCCCTGCTGCAGGCAGAAAAACAATTTCCCGTCACGCAACCATGAACCTCGACCCCCTCACCGTCGGCATCGCTGCCATTCTACTCGTTATCCTGGTGTTTTCCATCATCAAGGGCTTCCTCAAGATGTTCCTGCTCGCGCTGGCCATCAGTGCCTCCATCTTCGTGTGGCTGGCCCTGCAGCGCCATGGTTTCACCTACCTCGCGTTCATCACGTCCTCCCCACGGCCCTGGATGGTGCAGGCTCTCTCTTGGGCGGCGGCTCTCTTTACGTTCCTGGTGCTGCACCACGGCCTGCGCTGGTTCTCCATGCTCTTCTCCTTCCGCAAGGCGAGTCCGGGCATGGTTGTCACCTCCGTGCTCATGTCCGGTGTCATGCTCTGGGCCCTCTCCATCGGTATTTCGTACTATGCGGACATCCAACGCATCGCCTACTGCCGAGACTGCGCGGCGGCGGCCATGGCAGGCCAAGCGGCACCGGAGCTCCCCACCGTGGTCTCGCTGAAGGATACCCTGCGCAGCACGCCCTTCACGGCGCACCTCTCCGACATCGATCCGCTGGAGAACCCCGCGCAGGCCAACCTCGCCTGCCTGGTGGCCTATGGCTGCACGCTGGATGAAGCGCACTACACGGCCTTTTATAACGAGCAGATTGCCCCCCTGGGCTTCCCGCAGCCCACGCGCTTTCTGGATCTCTTCGGCGACCCGGGGCTGCGCACGCTGGTGCAGGAGGGGCGCTTTGTGACGCTGCTGGAGAACGAGCGGCTGACCACCTTCGCCGGCTTCTGCAACACGGCGGAGCTGCTCATCAAATATCCCTTCCGCTGAAGTCGGCGGGCTTACTCCTCCTCATCAAAATGCTTGCCGTAGCGGCGTTCCCGCGCGGCAAAGCTCGCCAGAGCCTCGTCCAGCTCGGCCTCCCCGAAGTCCGGCCACAGCACATCCGTCACCCACAGCTCCGCATAGGAGATCTGCCACAGCAGGTAGTTTGAGATGCGCATCTCCCCGGAGGTGCGGATGAGCAGATCCGGGTCCGGCATGCCGGCGGTGTACAGGTTGGCGGACATGAGCTCCGGGGTAATCTCCTGCGGCTGCAGCTCGCCGCGCTGCACGCGCTCGGCCAGCTTGCGGGCGGCTGCGGTTATCTCTTGGCGGGAGCCGTAGGAGAGTGCCAGCACCATGTTGATGGCACTGTTACCGCTCGTGGCGGCAATGCAGCGGTCCAGCTCCTCCCGCGCGTCCTTGGGCAGCATATCCAGCTCCCCGATGGCGTGCAGGCGCACCCCTTTCTGCTGCATCTCCGGCAAGCGTTCGCGCAGGTACTTGCGGAGCATGCGCATCAGGAAGGCCACCTCCAGCTTGGGACGACCCCAGTTCTCCGTGGAGAAGGCGTAGAGGGTCACCCACTTGATGCCGCGGGCCAGGCACAGGTCCAGCACGCGCTGCACGGTCTTGCCGCCGTGTTCATGACCCTTGGAGCGGATCATGTGGTGCTGCTTGGCCCAGCGGCCGTTGCCATCCATGATGAAGGCGATATGCCGGGGAATCTGCATAGGCGGTATCGGGCCGGGGTTACAGGGCATACTCGCCGTATTCCGCCAAGATGGCCTCCACGCGCGCCACATCCTCCGGGGAGTCGACGCCGCTCGTGGTCTTGCGGCCGCGGTAAGTTACTTCCACCATCTTCACCTTCAGGCCGTTGTACAGGAAGCGCATCTGCTCCAGGCCCTCCACGCTGCTCATCTCGTACTCGCCCTCCGGCAGCTCAAAATAGGCCTTCAGCGCGGCGTGCGTGTAGGCATAGAGGCCCACATGGCGGCGCACCGGGCTCTTGGCCAGGGCCGCGCGGGCTTTCTCCGGCTTGCGGATGGCGGGGATGGTGCTCTTGGAGAAGGCCATGGCGTAGCCCTCGCGGTCCACCAGCACGGTCGTGCCGCTGTACGGGGTGGTCTTCTTGGCCTCCACCAAGCGGTCGTACTCCTCCCAGTCCAAGTGAATGCAGGGGGTGAACACGTCCGCGGGGCTGGCTTTCCACGCATCGATCAGGTCTTGGATCACCCACGGCGGGCACAGCGGGTTGTCGCCTTGCAGGTTGACGATGAAGTCCGGGGCCTCCGGCATCTGCCCCACGGCGTCCCAGCAGCGTTCCGTGCCGCTCCGGCAGGTCTCCGCCGTCATCACGCAGGGCACATCCACACCCCGGCAGAAGTCGACGATGCGTTGGTCATCGGTCGCTACCACATAGCGGCAGTTCTCATTGTGCCGGCAGACGGAGGCGGCTATGTCCGCCACGCGCTTGATCATTTCGACTCCGGCAATTTTTACCAAGGGCTTGCCCGGCAGTCGGGTGGACGCATAGCGGGCGGGAATAACGATAAGGATGCTCTGGGACATAGTCTGTGCTGCGTTTACCTGCCCCTACTCTACCGCACATCGCCGCTTTTGACAAGTAAAAAATGCGCGGCAACCCATTTTGCTGCCCCTCCGCGCTTTGGGCTTGACACCCCGCCCCCGGCTGTGGCAGAATGCCGGGCGTTCCCTGACATGTCCCTTCTGCGTCGCATCGCCCGGTTCTACCTGGAGGGCTTCCGCAGCATGCGCCTCGGGCGTAAACTGTGGGCCCTCATCATCCTCAAGCTCATCATCATCTTCGCGGTGCTGCGCTTCTTCTTCTTTACCCCCACCCTGAGCGGCTCCGCAGAGCAGAAGAGCAACACCGTTTCCGAGCGTCTCACCGCGCCCCTGCCTGCACGCAGCGGCGACAGACAACAAGCGCATCCGGGCCTCCCGGAGAAATCCTGATAAAGCCCGTGTGTTCGTCCCTCGGAGGGATGCTGCAAGGCCCCGCACCCCCGGCCGCTCTGCTTTTTTACGGGGTACAGCCATTTTGTGCTTTTCTCGGCGGAGGGGCTGTGGTAGACTAAGCAGCGTGCACCTCGTGTGCTCCGCAAGCTCATCAATCATCACATTCACCTCCGCACATGGAAATAGATACATCCCTCGTTGACTGGTCGCGCGCTCAGTTTGCGCTCACGGCCATGTACCATTGGGTCTTCGTGCCGCTCACTCTCGGCTTGGGCGTGCTCGTTGCCGTCATGGAAACCCTCTCCTATGCCAAGCGCAGTGAGTTCTGGAAGGATACCTCGCGTTTCTGGGCCAAGCTTTTCGGCATCAATTTTGCCGTCGGTGTGGCCACGGGTATCATTCTGGAGTTCCAGTTCGGCACCAACTGGAGCAATTACAGCTGGTTTGTGGGGGACATCTTCGGCGCGCCGCTGGCCATCGAGGGTATCGTGGCGTTCTTCATGGAGTCAACCTTCCTGGCGGTCATGTTCTTCGGGTGGAACAAGGTGAGCCGAGGCGCGCACCTGGCGGCGACCTGGCTCACGGTCATCGGCGCGACCATGTCCGCTTGGTGGATTTTGGTGGCGAACGCTTGGATGCAGTGCCCGGTGGGCATGGAGTTTAACCCGGACACGGTTCGCAATGAGATGGCGAGCTTTGCTGCCGTGGCTTTCTCCCCCATGGCGGTCAATAAGTTCTGCCACGTTGTCACGTCCTCCTGGACGCTCGGGAGCATCTTTGTCGTGGGCATCAGCTGCCTGTACCTGCTTCTGCGCCGCCATACCAACGTGGCTCTCGCCAGCCTTCGGGTAGCCGCCGGTTTCGGTCTGGCGGCAGCTCTGCTCACGGCCATGACCGGCCACAAGAGCGGTGCCATCATCGCCCAATTGCAGCCCATGAAGCTGGCCGCAGCGGAGGGGCTGGCGGAGGGCGGCACGCAGGTTCCCTTGGTGGCGGCGGGGCTCATTCGCCCGGGGGCGGAGGAGCACTGGGCGGCCGAGCAATCCGGGGGCGAGGACCCTTGGCTGCTGCGCTTGGATGTGCCCCTGCCCGGTGCGCTCTCCGTTCTGGCCACCGGTAAGGCGGATGGCTTTGTGCCCGGCACGCGGGACATTCTGCGCGGCGGTTATCGCCTGCCGGATGGCTCCGTTGCGCTCTCGGCAGAGGAGATGATCGCACGGGGTAAGAACGCTATCCGAGCCCTGGCGGACTACCGCGCCGCCAAGAAGGCCGGCGACGAGGCTGCCATGCAGACGGCTCGCACGGCGCTGGAGCGGGATTTCCCCTACTTCGGCTACGGCTACCTGAACAGCCCCGCGGACCTCGTGCCGCCCGTGCAGCCCACGTTCTACAGCTTCCACATCATGGTTGCGCTGGGCGGTTATTTCATCCTGCTCTTTGCGGGCCTGCTCGCGCTCGGCAAGCGCCTGCCGGGCCTGCGCTGCGTGCAGTGGGCCGCGCTGCTCACCATCCCCTTGGCTTGGCTGGCCAGCGAGGCGGGATGGGTGGTGGCAGAGGTGGGTCGCCAGCCTTGGTCCATTCAGGGGCTGCTGCCTAACTGTGCCGCTGTTTCCTCGCTGAGCACGGGCAACGTGCAGACCACCTTCTTCCTCTTCCTGGGCCTGTTCACCATCCTCCTCATCGCGGAGGTCGGTATCATGGTCAAGGCCATTGCGGACGGCCCGGAGTCCTGATGTTCACCCCCAACCTCAATCACACATATGTCTTACCTCTTCCTGCAGCAATACTGGTGGTTCCTCATCTCCCTGCTGGGGGCCCTGCTCGTCTTCCTCATGTTCGTGCAGGGCGGACAGTCCCTCCTGTGGCAACTCGGCAAAACAGAAGAGCAACGCCGCATGCTCCTGCTGGCCACGGGGCGCAAGTGGGAGCTAACGTTCACCACGCTCGTGGTCTTCGGCGGGGCTTTCTTCGCGGCTTTCCCGCTCTTCTACTCCACCAGCTTCGGCGGTGCCTACTGGGTGTGGATGCTGCTGCTGTTCAGCTTTGTGCTGCAAGCCGTTTCCTACGAGTTCCAGCTCAAGCGCGGCAACCTGCTCGGCTCCTCAACCTACCGCTGGTTCCTGTTTGCTAACGGCGTGCTCGCACCGGTGCTCGTCGGCACGGCGGTGAGCACCTTCTTCCACGGCGCGGAGTTCACGGTGAACAAGGCGGCCATCGCGGATCCCGCCGCACCGGTCATCTCGGCCTGGGCATCCCCCTGGCACGGGCTGGAGGCCGTGGCGAACCCTTGGAATGTCTGCCTCGGGCTCGCGGTGCTCTTCCTGTCGCGCACCCTTGCCTGCCTCTACTTCCTCAATAACATAGGGGACGGCACCCTGCGGCTCAACTGCCGCCGCAGGCTCCCCGTGGAGTCCGGGTTGTTCTTGGTCTTCTTCCTGGCCTATGTGTGGCACTGGCTCACCATGCCGGGCTTCGCCGTGCAGCCGGAGACCGGGCTCATCTTCACGGAGCCCTGCAAGTACCTCAATAACCTGCTGGCCATGCCCGCCGTCTTCACCCTCCTCGGCATCGGCGTGCTGCTCGTACTCACCGGGCTCATCACTCCCCTGCTCACCGTGCGCCACGGCGGCATCTGGTTCGCAGGCTCCGGTACCGTGCTCACCGTGCTCGCCATCCTCCTCTGCGCCGGCCTCAACAACACGGCTTTCTACCCCTCCAACGCCGACCTCCGGAGCTCCCTCACCCTCGCCAACAGCTGCTCCGGTCTCTTCACCATGCGCACCATGGCCATCGTCTCCCTCCTCATCCCCTTCGTCCTCGCCTACATCATCTGGGCCTGGCGCGCCCTGGAGTCCTCCCCCATCACCCCCCAAGAAACCCACTCCTCCCACTAATCTCCCCCTCCACCACCCTTCCACCCCGCCGCCCTCCCCCGGACGGCGGGGCGTTTTTGTACCTTCCGACCTAAGGATTCGGGGAAAGGAAGACATCGGTCTGACGTGCCGAGAACTGTGGGCAGAGGAACCGCGCGGAAGAAATATGAGACGTTATACTTTGGTAGTAGTTCTCTCAGCTTTTTGACAAAATTCCTAAAACGGTCTACGATAAATCCACTTTAAGCTCATGCGCCCCCGAATGATAACAATCTTCCCGAAGCTCTGTTCACCCCGCGGCCGGAATAATTAGTTTGCCTATCAAAAATTGGCAAACCCTTTATGAACCGCGTGTGGTGGTGGGTGCGCTCAGGCGAGGCGGCGGAGGGAGGCGCGGATGAGTTCGTCGGTGGAGGCGGAGGGGTTTTCTTTGAGGTGGGCGGCGAGGGCTTTGCGGGCGTCTGTTTGTTTGAAACCGAGGGCGACGAGGGCGAGTTCGGCATCGGCGGCGGCGGGGGAGGTGGTGCCTTGTTGCTGGGCCTGCCAGGTGGCGGCGAGGCCTACTTTGTCTTTGAGCTCGAGCACGATGCGCTCGGCGGTCTTTTTGCCGACCCCTTTGGCGCGGGCAATGGCCTGCACATCCCCGCCGACGACGGCTGACTTGAAGGCTGCGACATTCAGACCGCTGAGGATGGCGATAGCCGTTGCCGGGCCGATACCCGATACGTGCTCAATGAGCAGGCGGAAGATGTCACGCTCCGCGTCAGTAGCAAAACCGTAGAGCACCTGCATATTTTCACGGATATGCAGATGCGTTCTGAGCGTCACAGTCTGTCCCTCGACAGGGTTGAGCGCATCGAACGTCGAGAGCGGGATATTCACCTCATACCCCACACCGTTCACATCCAAGACCAGGCAACGAGGCAGAGCCTCAGCCACCGTACCGCGTAAAAAAGCAATCATAACAAAGGAAGATACATCACGGAGCGGGGGAAGAACGCTGGGGGAGGAGCTCCGGCATTTCACAGAACTGCGCCTGCTCCCCCAGCCCGCCCAGAGACTCCAAGAGCTCGCGCACACGGGCATTGAGACGAGCGTAATCAATGGGCCCCGCCTCCGGCTCCCGCGAGCCGGGGAAGATGATATACGACACCCCCAGAGACGACACGGGGCGGCGGTAGACAGATGCCTGCGGATTGAGCGCCTTCGCGAGCCGCAGCGACGCCTCCCCGCTCTTGCGCTTGGGCCCGAAATCCCCCACGATGGCGGGGAAGACACGGTTACCGTACACCACAGCGACATAATCGCCCATGGAAGGGCGGAACGGAGACGCCCCACCCTCCCGGAAGGCCCCGGGCAGCACGATGAAGGGATCGTACTCCGAAAGCAGGTAACTGTAAATCTTCAGCTCCCCCACCGTCTTCCGCAGAGCCGCAATCTCCGCCGCATGATTTCCCTTGGCCTTGGAGAGCTTGGTAATCTTGGCCTCCAGCACGGGCACGACCGGATTCTGGAACTTCGTACGCTTCTTCCAGCGGTAGGACGTCATGGGCTGGAAGTTATCGCTGTTCAGGATACGCTCCGGCATCTTCTCCAAGCGATCACCGTCCGAGCCATCGGAAACGACATCCATATCCGCCTGCAGCCAGAGAACCTTGGCACCGTTATCAGGCCCCTGCAGCTCCAGCACGGTATCCGTATCATAATAATTATAACTATCCAAAAAAGGCTGCAACTTAGCGGCGCTGTAGCGCAGGCTGTTCTGCTTGTGCGCATAGAGAGCAGCGAACCAGGGCGACACGGATGCAGAAGCCATAAGCTGCTCATAGTTACGCAACACCTGCGGCAGCTTGGGGTTGGCATGCAGCAACTCCTTACCGTTCGCCGCATGCGGCAGAAATACCTCCATCT
>CAMEZO010000070.1 GCA_945947905.1 uncultured bacterium | reverse complement strand
GCTGCGGTCGGGGTGACGCTCCTCTGATGGGTTAAAGGCCTCCCTCTTGTAGCATCGATTCACCCTTGTGTCAAGCCGACTCTATAAGGCGTGTTCGAACCGCAGGACACGCCTTATTCTGCTACGAAGCACCGGATGCCTACAAGATACTGAGCGCATACGGCGCCTCCACCCTGCGGGATGGAGCGGGGGAACGAAGCTCGGGCCGTCTTTTTGTGCCTGTTTTGCATTTTAGGCTTGCGGGGCGGCGGGCGGTGTGCTAGGCTTTCCCTTGCTATGGAACCGGAATCACCTCACCTAAGGGGCCGCCTCGTCGTCTTCGAGGGAATCGACGGCACGGGGAAGTCAACCCAGATTGCCTTGCTGGCCAAACATTTACGCGCCTGCGGGGTTGACGTCATCACAGATTGCGAGCCGACGCACGGCCCCTGGGGCATGCGGGTGCGGCGCGCGGCCCGGGCCGGGGAGCGCCTCGGCATCGACGAGGAGATTGAGTGCCTGCTGATGGACCGTCGGGAGCACGTGCGCAACGTGATCGAGCCGGCGCTGGCCGCGGGCAAGTGGGTGTTGCTGGACCGCTACTATATGTCCATGATGGCTTACCAGGGCGCGGGCGGGGCAAATGTGGAGGAGATACGGGAGATGAACGAAGAGTTCGCCACGGTACCGGATCTGGCGCTGTGGCTGGACCTGCCGCCGGAGGTGGCGCTGCACCGCGTGGCGGACCGCGGACTGGGACGGGATGCCTTTGAGAACGAGGCCTTTCTGGCCGCCTGTGCCGACATCTACGGCAGCTTGGAGATGCCCTGGTGGCACCGCGTGGATGCCGATGACAGCGTGCAGGAGGTGCAGGCACGCATCCGCAGAATCGTGCGCGAGGAACTACAGATTTAGCAAACGACCATGAGCGCCGGGGACGGAAGAGAAGGCAAGGTACGCGCCGGGCTGGCCAAGGCCCGGCTGGGGGGCAATTTGGCCGGCAAGAGCCTGCCGCGGCAGATAATGACCATCGCCGCCTGGCCGCTGCTGGAGCAGGTGCTCAGCTTCATCTGCACCTCCACCTCCCTCTTCCTGGCGACTCACCTGAATACCCCGCCGGAGGAGACGACGGCCATCACCGCCGGCATCGGCGTGACCGGTTATGTGCTGTGGCTGGGCTTTTTGATTCAAAGCGGCGTGGGGATGGGAGCCACGGCCCTCGTGAGCCGCATGACGGGGGCCCGCAAGTTCGGGGAGGCCAACTATTATACCAACCAGGCTTTCTCTCTGGGCCTCCTCTCCGGCTTGGTGGCGGCGGTGCTGATGTGGTGCACCACGGGCCCGCTGGTGCGGCAGGTGCTGGGGCTGCAGGCGGCAGCGGCGGCCGTGGCGGATGAGTACATGAACATCGCCTCCTGGGTGGCCGTGTTCTCGGGTATCATCTTTGCCGTGAATGCGGCCCTGCGCGGGTCCAGGGACACCCGCACACCGTTTTATGTGATGCTGGTAATGGATGGGCTGAACATCGTCTTCAGCCTTATCTTCACGCAGGTATTCGGTCTGGGGGTGCCGGGGCTGGCCTGGGGGCTGATCTGCGGCACGGTCTCGGCGGTACTGCTGCTGATGTGGGTGCTGGGGCGGCGCTCGGCGCAGATGCACCGGCTGCTGAACGGGCAGTTGTTGGATGCGTACGCGGCCTCCCGCGGGGAGGATTACCGCCCGCCGCTCTACCTGGAGGCCCCTGCCCTGCGGCCCTGCCGGACGGCCATCCGGCGCATCCTCTCCATCGGCTTGCCCCAGTCCGTCGAAATCGGCGGCATCTGGGTCATCCAAATCATCGTTCTGGCGGTGATTGCGGATATGGGGGATGCGTACGTGGGCGCACAGAACATCGCTATCCGTATCGAGTCCATCAGCTTCCTGCCCGGCTTTGCCATCGGTATGGCGGGGGCTGCCCTGGTGGGGCAGTACCTGGGCGCGGGCAGTGTGCGCATGGCGCTGCAAACCATCCACCGCTGCACGCTCTATGCCGTTATTTTCATGGGCTGCATGGGGCTGGTGTTCTACTTTTTCGCCGGTTTCTTTGTCGATATCTTCGCCTCGAATGCCGCTGCGGTGCATGCGGTAGCGGAGCCCGTGGTGCGGCTCTTTGTGGTGATGGAGCCGGTGTATGCGGGCATGCTGCTGCTCAAGATGTGCCTGCGCGGCGCGGGGGACACGCGGCGGGTGATGTGGGTGTCGTACGGCGGCATGGGCTTTTTCCGCGTGGTATGCCTGCTGGTGTGGGCGCACCTGTGGCCGAATACGCTGACCCTGCACGGCATTTGGCTGCTTTTTGCGGTGGATATGGCGGTGGAGTTTTGGGTGCTGCGCCGCTTGGTGCGCGGGATGGGTTGGGCGCGACGGCGCGTCTGAGTCGCACGGGGCTTGCTTTTTGCGCGCGGCTCTGCTATAATCCCCCCCAACGTTTTATCCCAAACAATCAGTATGAGTGATCCTGCATTGAGTCCGGAGCTGGTGCGCGCGGCCCTCACCACGGTGAAATACCCGGGGTTCAGCCGCGACATCGTTTCCTTCGGTCTGGTTAAGAATATCGATGTCAGCCCCGAGGGCGCCGTTACGGTGAAGCTCCTCGTGGAAAGCAAGAATGCCGATGTGCCCCGCTACATCTACGAGAATGTGATGGGCGTGATCAAGGAGCTGCCCGGCGTCAAAAAACTGGATGTGGACATCGAGCACCACGCGCCGCAGCCCAAGGCCGCTGCCAAGAGTGATGACCCCGCGGACTGGAAGTCCTCCGTGCCGGGTGTTAAGCATGTCATCGCCGTGGCCTCCGGCAAGGGCGGTGTGGGCAAGAGTACCGTTTCCGCCAACTTGGCCGTGGCCCTCGCCCAACTGGGCTACCGCACGGGGCTGCTGGACCTGGACATCTACGGGCCGTCCATGGCACTGATGTTCAACACCAAGGAGCGCCCCGGCTGCTCGGACAAGGAGCAATTCCTGCCGGTGGAGGTACAGGGCATCAAGCTGCTCTCCATGGGCCTGCTGGTGGATGAGGCGGCCCCCGTGGCCGTGCGCGGTCCCTTGGCCACGCGCTACGTGCAGCAGTTCCTGCGGGATGTCGATTGGGGCGGGCTGGACTTCCTGATTCTCGACATGCCTCCGGGCACCGGTGACATTCAGCTCACGATCGTGCAGACCGTGGACCTGGCGGGTGCCGTTATCGTGACCACGCCGCAGGAGGTGGCCCTCATCGATGCCCGCAAGGCGGTGGGGCTTTTCAACCGCGTCAGCACCCCCATCCTGGGTATCATCGAGAACATGAGCTACTTTGTCTGCCCGAGCGATGGCCTGGTCTACAACATCTTCGGCGAGGGCGGCGGCGAGCGCGAGGCCGCTAAACTCGGCGTGCCTCTGCTCGGCAAGGTTCCCTTGGACATCCGGACGCGAGCCTGCGGTGACGAAGGTCACCCCGTCGCTCTCGATGACCCCGGGCAGAGCCGCGTCTCCGCCGCCTTCCGCGGTATCGCCTCTACCCTCGCCTCCGTCCTCGGCGAGTAACCCCCTCCCCTGCGCCCACTGCCGCCCTGCCCCGGCAGTGGGCCTTTCTCCGGCGTCCGGCCTTCCGCTGCGGCAGGTTATTTGTCGCTGTCCTTATCCTCGTCGTCCGATCCCTCGTCCTTGTAGGGATCACCGAACTCCTCCTCCAGCTTCTCCCTGTTTTCCTCCGCCTCCTCAATGGCCGTCAACGCGTCCACTAAGTCATTAAAACCGGCCCGAGTACCAAGCGAAGGATACATCAGCAGGTGCACAATCTCCGAAAGTTTGTTGATGTACTCGATGTCCGGGTCCTCCGCTTCATTACAGCGTTCGAGGATGTCCTGAACCTTACCCGCGGCAGTCCACATGATGTCATCTATATTGTGTGAACAGAGCTCGGAAATCACCGCCAGTGCCTTATAGGTACACCCCTCGCCCTCCTCGCCGATGCTTACCAAGCGTTTGGCTGCCTTCAGTCTCTCCCGCACGGGATACATGTTCATCCTGGCCTGGACCAGCTGCCGCTTGATCTTCATCTCGCCCGTCAACTGATCCGCGTAGGAAGTAGTCTCCATGAACATCTCAAAATCCTCGTCCGTAATCTCGTATTTCTTCTTCATAACAGTGTTGGGTTATAGGGTTTCTTCGGCACGCCCTCCCGGTCACCCCCGGTTTCGCGTGCGTAAGGAATATTATCTCACACCCCGGGTGAGTTCGTCAAGCCTTTTTTTTGCAAAAAAAGTCAAATTTTTATGCAAAAGGCAGCAAAAGGTGCATCAAATCGACAAAAGACGTGCCGCAAACATCGGGTTCGGCACAGGTAGGAACGGGAGCAGAGCTATGCGAGAGAAAGACGAGACTTCTCATCGCCGTGGCCATAGAAGCCGAGAATTGTCTGACCGCGGAATAAAGGGAATTTTCGGAGAGGTAGTACCGTGCCGAGCTCGGTGCAGACTTCACACCGCCGTGGTGGGAGAACCCGAGGGGATGATGGACCGCGGAATAAAAGGAATTTTTGGAGAGTTTGAGGCCTGCTTGGCTCGGTTCAGACTTCGTGCCGCCGAGGTGGTAGGCTCCCTTAGTTGTTTTTGATAAAATTCTAAAGATACCTCCTATGAGCTTGCCTTGAAGTCATGCCAAAGTTCCGCAAAATATACAGTCTCCAAAAATTCCCTTTATTCCGCGGTCATCATCTTCTCGGCTGCTACTTATCACAGCGGTAAGCAGTCTATCTCCCCCTCTGCTCGACTCTGCGTCTGTCCATTCCCTTCTGCCGGAGCCGGGGTCAGAGAGAGCGGCGGCCTTGGAGGGCGTACATGAGGGTGACGGCGTCGGCGTGTTCGAGGCCGGAGCCGGCGGGCATGCCTTGGGCAAGGCGGGTGACCTTGCAATCGAGGCGGGAGAGTTGGTCGGCCAGGTAGAGGGCGGTGGCTTCGCCGTCTACATCGCTGCCGACCGCGAGAATGACCTCGCAGCCGGGGCGGCGGCGGATGCGATCGAAGAGGCGCGGGAGGTCCAGGTCCTCCGGCATGACGCCTTGGAGGGGGGAAATTTTGCCGCCGAGGCAGTGATAGAGGCCGCGGAACACGCCGCTGCGCTCGATGGGCAGCACATCCGTGGGCTGCTCCACCACACAGAGGAGATCCGACTCCCGCTCCGGATCCGAGCAAGCGATGCAGAGCTGCCCCTGCTCGGCAAAGAAACCACACTCCGGGCAGAGCGAGACCTGCTGCGCGGCCTCTGCGAGAGCGGCGGAGAGAGCCTGCGCCTCCGTGCGGCCCTGTTGGAGGAACCAGAGCGCGAGCCGCTCCGCCCCCCGGCGCCCGACACCGGGCATGCGTTTGAGGCGCGCGATAAGCTCCTGCGCGGCGGGCGGATAATCCTGCTGTTTCATGCGGCGGAGGAACGTTGCAGGCGGAAGAAGGGGATGAAGGTGGTGCACACCCACAGCAGCAGCACACAGAGCAGCGGCGCGGCCATGTTCAGCACGCCCTCCCAGAGCACGCACATCAGCCCCGGCAGGGCCAGCGCCGTGCACGCCGCCAGCATCAACTGCGTGCGCCCTATCCAACTGCGCGCCCGCATCATCACCGCCCCGAAGTACAGCGTTATCCCCAGGCAAAGCAGGTAAGTGGGCAGCGGCCCCAGCAGCTCCACCTGCACCGCCTCTGCCTCCATGTAGAAAGGCGGCCCGCAGAGCAGGCGGATCTGGTGCAGCTCAATCCGGTAACAAAGCCCGCTCACCATCGCCACGGTGGAGAGGGTGAGCACGAGCAGGCAGAGCACAAGCCAGCGCAGCAGCGCCCGGTCATCCCGAGCAAGCTGCCGAGAGTGCAGACAGAGCCTGCGCAGACGGGCTGCGCCCCGGCCCAGAGAGCCCAGCGCAGCCCGCATGGTAGCGGCAGGTTTCACAACTGCTGCGTATCAGGCCTCGAAGCGCTGCACAATGATGGACGCATTGTGCCCGCCGAAGCCGAAGGAGTTGCTCAGGGCCACATTGACCTGCTTGGAGCGGCCCACGTTCGGGCACACATCCAGGTCGCACTGCGGGTCCTGGTTCTCAACGTTGATGGTCGGGGGGATGAAGTTATCCTGAATCGCCATCACGCAAGCCATCAGCTCAATACCACCGGCAGCACCGAGGAGGTGACCAGTCATCGACTTGGTGGAGCTGACGACGAGGCCGTTCTTGGCGTAATCACCGAAGGTTCGCTTGATGGCCTTCACCTCGCACACATCGCCCATGGGGGTGGATGTACCGTGCGTGTTGATGTAGTCCACCTGCTCCGGCTTGAGACCGGCGTGATCCAAGGCCATCTGCATGCAGCGGCTGGCACCCTCGCCCTCCGGCAGCGGAGAAGTCAGGTGGTAGGCATCCGAGCTGAGACCGTAGCCGATCACCTCCGCCAAGATGCGGGCACCGCGAGCCTGCGCGTGCTCCAGCGTCTCCAGCACCACCACACCGGCGCCCTCGCTCATCACAAAGCCGTCGCGCCCGGTATCATAGGGGCGGGAGGCCGCAGCGGGGTCATCGTTGCGGGTGGAAAGAGCCTTCATGTTGGCGAAACCGGCAATACCGATGGGCAGGATGGAAGCCTCCGCGCCGCCGCAGATCATCACGTCCGCATCACCGAACTTCATGATGCGCCAAGCCTCACCGATGGAGTGGTTGGAGGTAGCGCAGGCGGTGGAGATGCTCATGTTCGGGCCGCTGAAGCCGTACTCCATGCTCACCATGCCGGATGCCATGTTCGTGATGAGGTAGGGAATGCAGAAGGGAGACACGCGACGCGGGCCGGACTTGACGAGCGTCTCGATGTTGGTGCTGGTAGTGCCCAAGCCACCGATACCGGAGCCGATCATCACACCCACGCGCTCCTTGTTCACCTTCTCCGGATCCAGCCCGGCATCCTCCAGAGCCATGGCGGCAGCCCCCATGGCGAGCTGCTCAAAGCGGTCGCAACGGCGCACGGACTTGGGGTCCTTCTTGAAGTAGGGCGCGGGGTCGAAGCCGCGCACCTCGCCGGCAATCTGCGAGGCAAAGGGAGAGGGATCTATGCTCTCGATGCGGGTGATGCCGGAGCGACCGGCCTTCATGCCCTCCCACGTCTCGGCAACACTATTGCCCAAGGGGGACAAGACACCCATACCTGTAATTACAATACGTCGGTCTGTCATAGCTGTGTGAAGAGTGTAGCCTGTTCCTCGATAGAAGTCAAGCACAAATTCGCATTCCCGCATGCGTACGCGGAAAAAAAGCAGCCGGCCAAAAGCAAAGGTATTGACAAAAGGGGGGCGCGGGAGTACTCTTTTTGGCGCTATGAGTTCTGAATACGTACTTCCTACATACGGTCGCGCGCCGCTTACGCCGGCGAAGGGTGAGGGATCCTACCTGTACGACACGGAGGGGCGACGCTATGTGGACTTCTGCTGCGGGATTGCGACCTGCTGCCTGGGGCATTGCTACCCGGCGGTGGTGGAGGCCCTCTGCAAGCAGGCGCATACGCTGATGCACTGCTCGAACCTCTACCGCGTGGAGGGACAGGAGGAGCTGGCAGAGCTCATTGTACGCGAGATCGTGGGCATCCCCGGTCGCGTCTTCTTCTGCAACTCCGGCGCAGAGGCGAATGACGGCATCATCAAGGTAGCCCGCCGCTTCGGCCACCGCCGCCCGCAGGCGGACGGCTCGCCGCGCTACGAGGTCATCACGTTCAACAAGAGTTTCCACGGCCGCACCCTCGGCTCCATGGCCGCCACGGGTCAGAAGAAAATCCAGATTGAGTTCGACCCGATGCTCGTGGGCTTCCGCTATGTGGACTTCAACGACATCGAGGCTCTGCGTGCGGCCATCAGCCCCGTCACCTGCGGCATTCTGCTGGAAGCCGTGCAGGGCGAGGGCGGCGTCAACCCCGTGCAGCCGGAGTTCCTGCGTGCGGTGGCGCAGCTTTGCCGCGAGAAGGATCTTCTGCTGATGATCGACGAGGTGCAGTGCGGCTTCTGCCGCTGCGGGACTACGATGGGCTGGAAAGCCGTCTGCCCGGAGGTGGAGCCGGACTTGGTCTCCTGTGCCAAAGGCATCGGCGGCGGCTTCCCCATGGGCTGCTTCTGGGTGAGCAACCGCGCCATTGATGACGCGGGCACGGAGCTTTCCTCCATCATGGGCCCGGGCTCGCATGGCTCCACCTTCGGCGGCACGCCGCTGGCCTGTGCTACCTCCCTGGCCGTGGTGCGCGAGCTGCTGGCGCAGAACCTGGCCGAGCGCGCCAAGCGCCTGGGCGAGGAAGTGAAGCGCGAGGTGGAGAGCTGGGGCCTTCCCTGTGTGGAGGGCGTGCGCGGTCTGGGTCTGCTGCGCGGCGTGGGTCTGCGCCGCGGCTCCTTCACCGTACCGGAGGGCAGTACCCCCGCCGCCTATGTGAACAACCTTTGCCGCGAGGCCGGCCTGCTGGCCTGCCCCGCCGGGGAGGACACCCTGCGCCTGATCCCCGCCCTCAACATACCGGAGGAGACCCTCCGCGAGGGCCTGGGCATTCTGCGCAGCGTGCTCACCCGCTTGGCCTGATACGCCCCGAACCGCGCCCCCGAGGCAAAGCCGGAAATATGGCATGCAGCCCCCCGCTGCCGCAATTTCCGCTTGCCCGGGGGCCTTTTTTGTGGCAGAATGGGGGGCATGCTTCACAGGGGATTTTTGTTGTTGATGGCTCTTGTTGCCGTACTCTGCTGCACGCAGTGCCAGCAGGAGGCCTCCCTGCGCACGCCGCGTGCCGTGCGCTTTGTTCCGGACCCGCGGGCCATCGTTCCCCGCAGCATGTCTAAGCTGGCGCGCGAGGCGAACATCAAGGCCCGCATCCTGCCCCGCAACTCGCCCCAACGCCGCGCCGCCAAGCGGCTCAACCCGCGTTTCATCACCATCCACAGCACGGCCAACCACGGCTCCACCTCCACCGCCATGCAGCACTCCCGCGCCCTCTGCAACGGGGCTTTCACGGACCGCTCGTGGCATCTGACGGTGGACCAGTTCATGGTGGTGCAGAACCTGCCCCTCACCGAGACAGGCTGGCACGCCGGCAATGCCGCCGGTAACAGAAACTCCATCGGCATTGAGATGTGCGAGAGTGAGAACAGCCGGCAGAATCACTTCCGCACCTGGGAGCGCGCCGCCAAGCTGACCGCCGTGCTCATGAAGCGTTACGGCCTGAACCTGCGCCATGTGGTGCCGCATTACCACTGGACGCGCAAGAACTGCCCCGCCCCCCTGCTGGACGGCGGGCGTCCGGGTGTGAAGTGGGCCTGGTTCATCTCCCGCGTGGACTACTACTACCGCTGCATCAACGGCGGTAAGCCCAACCGCTGATCCCCTGCCCCCACCGCCGCTCACCATGCCGCAGGAGCTCCGCTTTTCCACCCACTTGGCGGAAGTGGCAGATGTACCCCCCGCCTTGGAGCGTCGCTTGCAGGCGGCAGGCTTGCAGACCGTGCAGGATGTGTTGCTGCGCACCCCGCGCCGCTATGAAGACCGCCGGAACTGCCCGCAGATCGGCGATCTGGCGGAGGGCGAGGCCGCGACCCTGCAGCTGCATGTGTATGCTGCGGGGTGGAAGTTCTCCCACACGCGCTACTTTCAGGCCTCTGCCGGGGCGGCGGAGCATCCGGAGGGCCCGCGCATCCTGCTGCGCTGGTTCAACATGCCCTACGTGGCCAAGCTGCTGGCCACCGGCATGAATATCTCCGCCTACGGCAAGGTGCGCTACTACGCCGGTATCCCCACCATGGCCAACCCCGAGTTTGAGGTAACGGATGATGAGGAGGCCGGGCAGCAGTTGGCGGAGGCCGCCTTGGGCAACCCCGTTTCGCACGCCTCCTCCGGGCCGAGCGAGACGGTGCATACGGCGCGCATCGTGCCCATCTACCGCGCGGTCGGCGGCATTCTTCCCCGCCGTTACAGGGAGCTGGTGTGGCAGTTGCTGAGTGCCCTGCCCCCGGATGCCCGACCGGAGGGTGAGTATGATATAGCCCCGAGCTACCCCTGGGTCCGTGCCCTGCGGGATCTGCATTTTCCGGAGAGCGAGGAGGCCGCCCGCAAGGCGCGCCTGCGTTTCTCGCTGCGGGAGTGCTTTGCGCGCCAATTCTGTGTGGCCTGGCGCCGCCGACAGGCCCGCGCGGAGGGGGGACAGGTGACAGCTACCACCGATGCTTACCTGCACGAGCTGCTGGACAGCCTGCCTTTCTCCCTGACCGCCGCGCAGCAGCGCAGTGTGCAGGAGATACGCGCAGACATGGCGGTGCCGCGTCCCATGAACCGCCTGTTGCAGGGGGATGTGGGCAGCGGCAAGACTCTCGTGGCTCTCTGTGCCATGCTCCTGGCCTTGGAGAGCGGCAAAACCGCCGCGCTCATGGCGCCGACGCAGATTCTGGCGGAGCAGCATTACAAGAACTTCCGCCGCCTGCTGGCTCACACGGATGTGCGGCTGAGCCTGCGGACGTCGGATCGCGCGGAGTCCGACACGGAGGCGTTGCCGGAGTCATGCGACACCGAGCCGCACCTCGTGGTCGGTACCCATGCCCTGCTCTACAAAAAGAACCGCCCCGTCAACCTGGGGTTGGTGGTCATTGATGAGCAGCACAAGTTCGGCGTGGCCCAGCGCGCGCGGCTCATCGACGCAGGGGAGAGGCCGGATGTGCTGGTGATGACGGCGACGCCCATCCCGCGCACGCTCACGCTCACGCTCTACGGGGACCTGGATGTCTCGGTGCTCGATGAGCTGCCGGCGGGGCGAGGGCGCGTGCTTACCGTGCTGCGTACCCCCAAGGCGCTGCCGAAAATCGTGCCTTTCCTGCAGAAGGAGCTGGAGGCGGGGCGACAGGTTTACATCGTGGCGCCGTTGGTGGAGGAGAGCGAGGCCACGGACCGCGCCTCGGCCACGGGCGCGCTGGAGGCCTGGCAACGCCGCCTGCCCGGGGTGACCATGGGGCTGCTGCACGGGCGTCTCTCTGCAGAGGAGAAGGAGTGCGTGATGCAGGATTTTCATGCTAACCGCAGCTCTGTTTTGGTAGCCACCACCGTGGTGGAGGTGGGGGTGGATGTGCCGAATGCTTCGGTGATGATTATCCATGACGCGGACAGCTTCGGGCTCTCTCAGTTGCACCAGCTGCGCGGGCGCATCGGGCGCGGTCAGCACGCCAAGAGTTACTGCATCCTCCTCTCGGATGCCAAGCCCGGGGAGACGGGGCGCGAGAAGCTGGACATCCTCTGCCGCACCCAAAACGGCTTCGAGATCGCGGAGGAGGACTTCCGCCTGCGGGGGCCGGGGGATGTGCTCGGCACGGCCCAGAGCGGCCTGGGTGCCGTGCAGTTCCCGGACTGGATCAGCGACATGCGTCTCATCCACCGCGCCAACCGAGATGCGGAGCGCATCCTGAACGCAGATCCCCACCTGCTCCGCCCGGAGCACGCCCCCCTGCTCGCCCTCGTGCAGCAACAAAGCGGTGAAGGCGCCGTCGTTTCCTGACGGGGGTGCGAGACTTCAAGCCGGCGGGATGATAGAGAGCGAGGAAGTCTGACCGCGGAATGAAGGGAATTTTTGGAGAGTCGGTGGTATGCTTGGCTCGGTTCAGACTTCATGCCGGAGGGATAGTAGCTCCCTTGATTGTTTGATAAAATTCTAAAGCCACCTACTATGAATTTGCCTTGAACTCTTGCCAAAGCTCCGAAGGTTAATCAGTCTCCGAAAATTCCTTTTATTCCGCGGTCCTTACCCTCTCGGGTTCTCC
>CAMEZO010000069.1 GCA_945947905.1 uncultured bacterium | reverse complement strand
TGTAACCTATGTGATGGTACTTTTTTGTAACCTATCTCTTGGAGATGTCCCCCCCCTACTCGATTACCCGCGAGGCGGCGGACACAATTACCCCCGCAGGGGCCGAAGCCGATGCGGGGGTAAGAAACAGAGGAAGCAGTCTGCTTATCAGGCGAACTTGCCGATGAGCGTCTTGCGCTGAGCCTCAAGCTCGGCGGGCAGCTTGTCGCCCACCATGTTGAAGAGCTCGGTCTGGGACTCCAACTCGGCCTGCCACTCAGAGGAGCTGAGCGTCATGTTCTCGTTGAAGCGGCCCTCATCGTAGCCCTCAAGGCCCTCAGTATCAAGCTCGCCGAAGGCGGGGGAGATACCGAGCTTGGTCTCGACACCGGAGACCTCACCGCGGCAGCGGCGGAGCACCCAGTCGATGACGCGCATGTTGTCACCGTAGCCCGGCCAGATGAAGTGACCCTCAGCGTCCTTGCGGAACCAGTTGACGTTGAAGATCTTGGGCAGCTTGCAAGCGCAGGTCTTGGTGCCCATATCCAGCCAGTGCTGCCAGTAATCGCCCACGTTGTAGCCGATGAAGGGCTTCATGGCCATCGGGTCGCGGCGAACCTGACCGATCTTACCGAAGGCAGCGGCGGTCATCTCGGAGCCCATGGTAGCACCCACGTACACGCCGTGGTTCCAATCGCGGGACTGGAAGACGAGCGGCATGGTGGTAGCGCGGCGGCCACCGAAGAGGAAGGCAGAGATGGACACACCCTCCGGGTTGTAGTACTCCGGATCCAGCGTCGGGCACTGGGAAGCGGGAGCGGTGAAGCGGCTGTTCGGGTGAGCGCACTTGCGGCCGCAGTCCGGCGTCCAGTCGTTGCCCTGCCAGTCGATGGCGTGAGCGGGAGCCTCGCCGTCCATGCCCTCCCACCAAACGTCACCGTCGTCGGTCAGGCCGACGTTCGTGAAGATGACGTTCTTCTTGATGGTGTCCATGGCGATGGGGTTGGTCTTGTAAGAGGTGCCGGGAGCCACGCCGAAGTAGCCGTTCTCCGGGTTGATGGCGTGGAAGGTACCGTCCTCATGCGGCCAGATCCAGGCGATATCGTCGCCGATGATGCTGGTCTTCCAGCCCTTCTCCTTGAGCGGAGCCGGGGGAACGAGCATGGCCAGGTTGGTCTTACCGCAGGCGGAGGGGAAGGCGCCGGTGATGTAGGACTTGCGGCCCTGGGGATCGGTGACGCCGAGGATGAGCATGTGCTCAGCCATCCAGCCGTTGCGGCGGGCGATGTTGGTGGCGATGCGCAGAGCAAGGCACTTCTTGCCGAGCAGAGCGTTACCACCGTAACCGGAACCGTAGGAGATGATCTCGCCGGTCTCCGGGAAGTGGCAGATGTACTTCTCCTCGTTGTTGCAGGGCCAGGTAACGTCCTCCTGACCGGGCTCGAGGGGAGCGCCGACCGTGTGCAGGCAGGGCACGAAGTCGCCGTAGCCGTCACGCTTCGGGTTGCCGCCGCCCTGGGTCTCGTCCTCCAGGCGCTTGAGCACCTGGGCGCCCATGATGGTCATGATGCGCATGTTGGTGACCACGTAAGCGGAGTCGGTGATCTCGATGCCGATCTTGGCAAGGGGAGAGTCGAGCGGGCCCATGCAGAAGGGGATGACATACATGGTACGACCCTTCATGCAGCCGTCGAGGAAGCCGTTGAGAATGGCTTTCATCTCCGCCGGGGACTTCCAGTTGTTGGTGGGGCCGGCGTCCTCCTGCTTCTCGGAGCAGATGAAGGTACGCTCCTCCACGCGAGCCACGTCGGAAGGAGTGGAACGAGCCAGGAAGCAGCCGGGGCGCTTCTCCGGGTTCAAACGAATGTAGGTGCCTTTTTCAACCAGCATGTCGCACAGCTGAGTATTTTCCTCGTCGGACCCATCGCACCAGTAGACGGAATCCGGCTTGCAGAGCTGGCGGACTTGCTCCACCCACTCAGCGGCCTTCTTGTGAGTTGTACCAGTAATTTTCATGGCGACCTTAAAATAGCACGGACGGGGCCGATTTGCAACCTGAAAATGAGGCAGCGGAGCGTTTTTTTGCATCATACGGCCCCGAGCTTGACACAGATGATACAATAAGAGCATGCGAAAACTCATGATGCTGCTGACAGCGGCGCTGACGGTGTGGCTTTGCCCCGCAGCGGAACTGAAGATAGCCACCCTGCACCCCCTGCTGACGGAGATGGCACGGGAGCTGGGCGGGGACGCTGCGGAAGTCGTGCCGCTGATGCCGGAGAACGGCGCGCTGCATGCCTTTGAGCCCGGCGCGCAGCAAATGGCGGCAGCGGCGGGCTGCAAGCTGGTACTGGCCTGCGGCAAGGGAGTGGAGCCGTATCTGGACGACCTGCGGGAGGCCATGGGCGACGTGCGAGTGCTGCCGTTGGGGGATTCCCTGCCGGAGGTATATCTGCCCGGCACCCGCGTGGCGGATCCGCACTGGTGGAACACGCCGGCCAACATGAAGCGCGCCTCCCTCGTGCTGCTGGAGGCCATGCAGAAAGCCGCCCCGGAGCATGCGGCAAGCTTCGCCGCCAATCGGAAACGCTATGCGGCGCAAATGGATAAGCTGGACCGCCGGGCCCGGCTGACCCTCCAGAGCATCCCCCCTGCCCGACGTGTGTTGGTGACGGAGCATGCGGCCCTCTGCCACTTCTGCGCGGCCTACGGCTTTACTCCGCTGGCAATCTGCGGCGTAGCGCACGAGGATATGGGGAACACGGCCCACCTGGCGGAGATTCTGACCACCCTGCGCACGAAGAAAGTCCCCTGCCTCTTTGCGGAAGCCTTCGGCGGCCACCGCCTGGTGCAGAACCTGGCGGAGCAAACGGGAGCCAAGGTGGGTGAGCTGATCCTGGACGGCTATGCCAAGGGCTACAGCACCTACTCCGCCGTCTTCCTCTTCAACCTGAACAACATCGCCGAGGGCCTGCGCTGAACACGAAGAGGCCCCGCAGCACGCCCGGGCGGGCACACAGCGGGGCCGGTAAAGCCGCGGCGCGGGGGGATTATGCCCCGCCCGCGTTGGCCAGCGCAGCGGACTCCGGCGGCAGGAAGTTCTTGAAGCGGGCCTTGTCGATGGCCTTCATGTACGCCTCCTCCGGGGAGACGAGCCCCTGCTGCAGTTTCTGCCAAATGGCATCATCCATAAACTGCATGCCCAACTGCTTGCCGCCCACAATCACATCCGCCAGTTTCTGCGTGGCGCCCTCGCGGATGATGGCAGAGACGGCGGGGGTGGCGAAAAGAATTTCGTTGACGGCGACGCGACCGGGTTTGTCGCAGCGCTTCATGAGCAACTGGGCTACCACACCGCGCAGCGAGCCGGCCAACATCGTGCGGGCCTGTGCCTGCTGCTCCGCCGGGAACACGTCGATGATACGGTCCACCGTCTTGCGGGCGTTGTTCGTATGCAGCGTGCCGAACACCAGCAGCCCTGTCTCCGCCGCCGTGAGCGCCAGCGAGATGGTCTCCAGGTCACGCATCTCACCCACCAGCACGATGTCCGTATCCTCACGCAGCGAGGCGCGCAGGCCGTCCGCGAAGGTGGCGCAGTTGGTGGGCACCTCGCGCTGGGTGATGATGCTCTTCTTGGAGGGGTGAACGAACTCGATGGGCTCCTCCACCGTGATGATGTGGCGGGAGAAGTTGGTGTTGATATAATCGATGAGCGCCGCCAGCGTGGTGGACTTACCGGAACCCGTAGGCCCCGTGACCAGCACCAACCCGGCACGCATCTCGCCGAAGCGCTTGATCTGCTCCGGCACGTTGAGCTGCTCCAGCGTCAGAATCTTGGTGGGAATGAGACGGAACACGCAGCAGTAGCCGCGCTGCTGCTTCATGTAGTTGCAGCGGAAGCGGGATTGCTCGTTCATCTCGTAGGCAAAGTCCGCATCGCCGCCGTCCGTGAACTCCTGCCAGAGTTTCGGCGGGCATATCGGCTCCATCAGCTCAATCATGTCCTCGTGGCTCAGCGGCGTGTCCTCCACGGGCGTAATCTCGCCGTGCACACGGATCTTCGGCGGCTCGCCCTCGGAGAGGTGCAGGTCAGAGCCGCCTTGGTCCACCAGCATTTGGAAATAGGTATCTATGCGATTATTCATGTGTCGAAATCGTTTCTCGGTTGATAAAGGCGGGCTCAGGCCTGTTGCGGCTCCGGATGTGTGCGGAGGAACTGCTCCATCATGACCTTATCCGTAGCGCGGGCGTTGCATTCCTGCGCAGAGATCACGCCGTCCAGGTAGAGCTGCTGCAGGGAATCATCCATCAGGCGCATGCCCTGCGCCTTACCCGTCTGAATCAGGCCGGGAATCATGAAGGTCTTGCCCTCGCGAATGCAGTTGGCCACGGCAGAGGTGTTCACCAGCATCTCCAGGGCCATCACGCGCCCGCTGCCGTCCTTCTTGGGCACCAGCTGCTGCGAGAAGACGCCGCGCAGGGACTCCGACACCATGATGCGGATGTGCTCGCGCTCCTCCACGGGGAAGGCATCGAGAATACGGTCGATGGTGCGGGCGGCGGAGCCGGTATGCAGCGTGCCGAGCACCAAGTGGCCGGTTTCTGCCGCCGTGAGCGCCAGCGAAATGGTCTCGAGGTTGCGCATCTCACCCACCATGATCACGTCCGGGTCCTCACGCAGAGAGGCACGGAGGGCTCGGCCGAAGGACTCCGTGTGGCGGTGCACCTCGCGCTGGTTGACCTGGCAGGTTTTGCAGGGGAAAATGGCCTCGATGGGATCCTCCAGCGTGATGATGTGGTCGTGGCGGTCCCCGTTGATGAAGTCGATGATGGCGGCCAGGGTGGTGGATTTACCGGAACCGACAGCGCCCGTGACGAGGATGAGCCCGTTCGTGAAGCGCGTGAGCGGCACGACGTATTCCTTCGGCAGGTTGATCTGCTCCATGGTGAGAATACGGCTGTTAATCAAGCGGCAGCATATATCATACCCGAGGCGCTGGGAGACCACGGAGGCGCGGTAGCGACCGAAGTCATTCTGGTAGGCAAAGTCTACGTCACCCGTGCGCCCCAAACGCTCGCGTTCGACATCCGAGAGGAAGGTGGTCAGCATCACCTCGGAATCCTCACGGGTAAAAGGCGGCGCGCCCTCCCACATGGGGATCAGAGCCCCGTGGCGGCGCCAGCTCGGCGGGCAGCCTGCCGGCAGGTGCACATCCGAGCAGCCGGCATCCGCGCCCTGTTTCAGGTAACTGTCTGCCAGCAGGCTCACGAGCACCAACAGGTAGCCCTCCTCCTGCACATAAATGTAGGCGTGGTAATGCAGACCGCCGGCCGCGCCGATAAAGTCCACGGTGCCGTCACGATGCAGTTGCTCGATCTGCTCCGGCGTCGCGCAGCTCTGCACCAGCGCGGCCGTGTCCTCGGCACTCAACACCCCCGCATCCTCAGCCATGGGCACATACTCCCCGGCCTGCAGAAAATGCGGCTGCAGGCCCGCCCCCAAGTACAGCGAGGCCGAATATGTCTTCCGCCCCTCCGTCAGATAATCCGATACGTTGTCAAAAATAAGTGTAGGCATACTTCTCCTTCCTCCAACATACCACGCCGCCCGCCCTTTGGCGAGCAAAAAATGCCGAGAATCGCGAAAAAAGTGCCCCCACCGCCCCCGCCGCGCATGATTGTTCGGGCAGCATATACCCCGCGCACCCTCCCGCCGCAGCGGCACGACGGCCCTGCGGAGCAGGAGGAAACTCGGCGCACGCCTTACTTCTTCTTGTTGCGGGAGAAGGAGACGTTAAAAGCCTTCTCCGGAGTGTCAACCCAGGAATCACAGGTCATGACACCGGTGATCTTACCCTCGGGGGTCAGGTGAAGGCGCAGTCCCCCGTCACCGGAGGCGGAGTCGAAGACCTCCGCCGTGGGCTGATCCGGGTCGTAGCGACCGTCGTAAATGGTGATGTCGATCGGGAAACCGGCCTCATCTTTGGTAAGACTGCAACGCCCCTCGATGTCCATCTTGGCCACGGGCAGCTTGGTGTCATACAGCTTACCGAAGAAATGGATGGAGTCATCCAAAGGCTTGGCAGCATCGACCTGAATGGACAATTCACCGAAACGATTGGCCCGGTGCCACTCCCCGCTGAAAACGTTGCCGGCCGTCAAAGCTGCCTCGCAGGTCTCGCGGGCAGCCGCGCGCTGTGCCTCGGCGTCGGTAGCGGCGGCAGCGGCGGCCAGGGACTGCTCCTCGCGCTTGGCCTGCTCTGCTACCCAGAACTCACGGGCACGCTGCTCACGGCCTCGGATATACTCCTCCGCCGCAGTGGTGAAGGCGGCAATCTTCCCCTGAATCGTCGTGCGCAGCTCATCCATGACCTCGGGCGACTGCACACGCAGGCCCTCCTCCCGCTCCGCTTCCGTCACCAAGCCTCGCAGACCGGACAGCTTCTCCTCCGGCAGAGAGACAGAGGTAACATTCCACTTCTTGGAGACCTCATCGTAAACGGCAGAGACATGGGCCACCACGGAGACCGTGTCCCCCTTCTTGCCGGCGGGCACGTAGACGGGAGTCTCCGCAAGCTGCTTCAGCTCATCGAAAAGCGGCGCCAACTGCTCCGGCAGCGGGCAAGTCTTGCGCTGTTCCTCGGTGATGACATCCTCCGGGGCACCCACCTGAAGGAGGTAGACGGACTCCGGGGTCATCGCGCGGTTAGCCGGAACATTGACAGCCTTGCGCTCATCGTTCAGGAAAGCGGGAGCGGGCTGCTTGGCGTAGACATCATCTGCCAAAACGAGATTGACGACCACATCCGCCTCATAGGCAGGGGAAGAGGCATCCCCCACCGGCACCGTGCAATCGCGGAATGACGCCACCGAGCCTACATCCAATTTTTCCAGCACCGCATTCTGTACGGCATCCGTCCCGATAGCGGGGTAAACGGAGGCGGCAGGAACCTGCGGAGTGGGTTCCGGGGATTTTCCACCGTTCTTCCCCTCATCCTGACACGAACTGAGGAGAAGCAACGAGGCGGTCGCAAAAGCTGTTGAGAATACCGTATGTTTTTTCATAACCGGGAGATAATGGGATGCACCCAAAGGAAAGCTAACGAGGAGATTGTGCACTATTTTCTGCCTTTTGTCAAGTCTGCGCGCCGTTGTAATGGGCGCCGAAAGGCGGAAATGGTGTCATATTCACGGAAGAAGGCCGGTAAACAGGTCAGGAGGGCCAGCAAAAGGGCGGGAATAACCGTCCATTCGCCCAGCATGGCGAAGAGTGTCATGCCGGCGTTCGCATCCACGGGCAGCAGCGCATAACTGAAGCCGCGTGTGTGGCAGTCGCAGTCCCTGCGCAGGGGGTCCAACAGTGCTCCGTTGGGGGCCACGGCACAGCAGAGTCCCTTGTTAGCCGCGCGCACCATGGGGCGCCGCAGGGCAATGCAGGTATAGGCCGCCGCGCGCGCCTGCATCTCGCCGCAGCAGCTGTCGCCGAACCAGCCATCGTTCGTGCAGTTCACAATCACCTGGCGGCAGTTGCGCCGTACGAAGGGGCGCAGCAGACCGGGCAGGCCGTCCTCAAAGCAGACGGCGGGTATAACCTGCACCGTCTCCCCCGAGCCGGGCACGGGCACGGTGAGAGGCTCCGTTCCCTCCCCGGGGTACAGCATGCCGCGGGCGTCCATCCCCGTGAAGGCGCGGTAGCCGTCGCGTACCCAAGCGCAGGACTCCGCCAGGGGGACGTACTCCCCGAAAGGCATCAGGTGCTGCTTGGACGCCGTGAGGGGGTCAGCGTCCGGCGGAAACACAGCCAGGGTGTTGTGGCCCTTCGGCAGCTGCATCGGATCCGCGGGGTCAATCTCATAAAGAGTGGTCCCGGCAAAGAGCACCGGCGGGGGCGTGGCCAGCTCCCCGATCTGCTCCCGTAACAGCGCCAGGGAGGGCCGCAGGACCTCTGTCAGGTAGCGGTCCGGCAGGAGCTCCCGGGTCTGAGCATCGCACCAAAGGGGGCGGGCCATGGCGCTCTCCGGCCACACAATCCACAGGGGCAGGGCCTGCCGCAGCCCGCCGCCCGGTTTCTGCCGCAGGGCCTGCTCGATGGTGTTCTGCTGCACCTGTTGCATGTGCAGCAGGGTGTCCCGCAGCATCGGCGCGTCCGAGTCCACGCCGCCGCTGAAAATCACATGCTGGTCGATATCGCGCTGCATGCTCATGACCGGCAGATGCAGCACGGAGTCTTTCTGCGCCATCCCTGCGGGGGAATACGCGCGGGAGAGAAAAATACCGCCGATGAAGAGGCCGAATACCAGCACCATGCACAAATAAAAGTCCCACGGGCTGCGATAGCTTCTCGCCCCTTTGTACAGCAGCACACAGCGGCGCCCCGCTCCCCACAGCACCGCGTTGGTGAATACGGGAAGAAAGGCCAGGCCCGCTAAGCCCACAAACTCCGCCCATTGCGCCAGGGAGAGGCCGTGGTAGAGAGGCATGGCCAAGTGGGACCAGGTAATGGCCGCCGGTCCCGCCGCGCCGCGTGCCCAGTCCACACACACCCACAGCATGCCGCAGCCCAGGGCGCAGCGCAGGGTGGAACCCAAGTCGCGCAGGGCCCAGTCATCCCACATTTGTTGGATACGGGTCTGCTGCTGCCCCCGCTCCGCGACGGGAACGGATTCCAGTCGGGGGCGCAGCAGCGTGTTCGCCGCGCCGGCCCACAGGCCCACGAGCACGGCGTACAGCCCCATGAGCGGCAGGAAAATCGCCGGGGTAAAGACCCACAGGGAGTTGCCGAACAGGGTTCCCACATTGTTCACCCACCAAAAGTTCACGCTGTGCCAGGCCACCGCATAGAGCCACCCCAGGAAGAATCCGCGCAGGAAACCGCGCCGCCCCAACCACAGGGCACAGAACAAGGGCACCAGGCCTACCCACACCAAGCCTCCGCAATCACAGGGATGATACGCCAGCGACATCAGCAGGCCGCCGAGCACGCTGATGAGGGCGGCCACCCACAGGGGCAATCCCGACGCGGGGGGGATATGGTTCGCATCCGCAGCCATGGCTCACAGGGGATTGGCGTTGATGGTGCAGTAGCCCAGCTTCTCCTCGGCACCGCCCTCCGGCAGGTTAGAGACATAGATGCGCCACAGCGGCTCCGACTCATCGATGCGGTGCAACATATAGTTGCGCGTGGGAACCCAGGCCGCCAGCTGCGGGTTATGTGACAAATCACCGCACATGGAAAACTGCTCCTCCAGCGGAAAACCGCGCTCGATGTGCACGGCCATCTCGCTTTTGCCGTTCTGCAACACGCCGTTGCGGTAATCGATACCCACGGTCTGCCCGACCGTCCTGCCGCCGGAGTCCACGAAGCGCAACAAAAGCCGCCCCTTGCCGCTGATTCCCTCCGCGCGTACCTTCGCCTCCGGATAAATCGGGGCGCGAAGGGTCAGTCGCGTGCCTTGCTTCGCCGCCTTCCACTCCGCATCCACCCCCGCTATGGTGATGCCCGTCCCCTTCCACGGCCAGCCCGCGTCCACCTGTCGCCACTCGCAGGTCGGCATGTCCCGCAACATCCACAGCGCTCCCCCCACCGTCAGGGGTACCAGGGCCAAGGCCGCTGTCCCCCACACCGCTTCCGTACGGCTCCGAAACCACCCCAAATAGGCCTTTCTCTCGTCTTTTTGCGTCGTCATGCCCCTATTTTGCGCAAAAAATCGCGACTTGCAATAAAAAAAGATTGCATTTCCGCGAAAAATGTAAAAAAATAGTCAGGGGAGCAACCGCCCCATACACATTATGGCTGATATTGACGAGAAGAATGAGAAGAACGTGCCCGGCAAGTTCTACGTGGACAGCAACTGCATCGACTGCGACCTTTGCCGCGAGACGGCTAAGGACTTCTTTGCCCGTGACGATGACGAGGGTGTTTCCTTCGTCTGCAAGCAACCCACCACCGACGAGGAAGTCGCCCTCTGCACGGAGGCGATGGAGGGCTGCCCGGTTCAGGCCATCGGCGACGACGGCGAGTAAACCCCGGCGCACATTCTACCGTAAACCCGGGGGCCTTGTGCTCCCGGGCTTTTTGCCCCATGCCCCCGCGCAGAAAAAAGAAGGAGTCCGACAAGAAGGCGCCGAAGCTCAACGACTTCCGACCGCGCTTCTACTGGGCTCGCGTCCCCGGCATCGGCGAACGCGCCGAGCGCGCTGTAGCCCCGGCACAGGGGGCTGTCGACCAAGCGCGGGCAGATTTTTACGGAGTCGGCGACACCCTCCCCACGGGGAGTAACATGCACAGCATGCAGGCTCTGCTGGCCGAGATCATCGATGACCTGCACCTGGAAGAGGAAGAATTCGCCGCCGAAATTCTCGCCCGCGCCTGGGCCGAAGCCGTCGGCCCCTTCATCTCCGGCCGCGCCGAGCTAACCTCCGTTTCCCACGGCATCGCCTGCGTCCGCACCGCCCACCCCACCGTCCGTTTCGAGCTTAACCGCCTCAAACCCCAAATCATCCGCGCCCTGAACGCCGCACTCGGCGACAACACCGTCACCTCCGTCCGCATCTCCCACGGATGAACCGGAGAGAAAACTACCCCCAAACCCACGAGAACTCCACCTGCAGGAGCTTCCGCGAAGCCCTAGCTCCTGTGGGGTGGTCATGAAATCTGACGGAGTGCCCGAAATCCTCGATTCCCTCCTGCACAAAGACCTCGCGCAGCCGGCGGTAAGCCTCATTCATCTGCCGCAGGTGGGCGGCCAGCCGGTCCGTGAACAAACCCGTGGGACGGTTGCCGGAGTAGAGCTCCACCGCCTCATCAATCAACCGCTGCATGGTGTGCGGCTTCCGGTAGTAGTAAATGTTCCCGAAAGGCTTGTCCGGCCCGAACAGGCGGTTGGTGCGCGAGAAAGCCTGGATGATATTCTCATACTTGGGCACCTTGTCCAGGTAGAGCGTGTTCACCCACTTGGAATCAAAGCCCGTCAGCATCTGGTCCACCACAATCAGCAGGTCCAACTGCTGCTCCGGCGTGTGCTCCAAGTTCGTGTAGTGCTTCTTGTGCGCCAGCCGCAGTGCCACATCCTTCTTGAAGCCCCCGTAGCTGCCCAGGTCAAAGTGCTTCCCGTAGCGCTCATTGTAGTCCGCCAGTATCTGCACGGTCGCCTCATCCCGTGCGAAGTCCCGCTCCGCATCGTCGGTATCCGTCCCGGTTTCATAGAGGGCGGTCGCCTTCAGACCCGGGTCCTCCGTGCGGAAGAGGCGGTAGTACTCGATGGCCTCCTCAATGCTCGACGTGGCCAGGATGGCATGGAAACGCCCGCCGCGGCTCAGCCGCCCGCGGTTCTCGCGGATGTGCCGCACCACGGCCCCTCGGTGCTCCGTGCAGCGGTACTGCGCGGGCGGCAGCAGATTCTCAATGCCGGTCACCCACACGCCGTCCCGGTCGCGGTAGCCGGCCATCGGCACCTCCTCCGTCCAATGCAGGTAGCGTTCGCTCGTCCCGGGGTCCGCCAAGGCCGCCGCCTCGCTCGTTGTCATGAGGCGGGATGCATTGGAAGTCGTATGCCTTGATGGAGACGTACAGGTAATGAGCTTAACAGGCTAAGTCCTGCACGGCCTTGACGCCGAATTGAAGGAGATGCTCGGGATTACAACCAAACATGGCAGCTGGATTATTCTGAAAAACGATATTGATAAAGCTGATTTTCAATTAGATTTGCTAAACGTTCAATCTCTATTTCGTTTTTCCGCACAAAATTGGATATAACCCATCTCGTATCCATCAATATACCAAGAATATAAGCGTAGTTCGATGTATCTTTCGTATATTGCTCCCAAGTGGTTAGGCCAACACTAACAACCTGAGCTTTTATGCT
>CAMEZO010000068.1 GCA_945947905.1 uncultured bacterium | reverse complement strand
TTCCGTTACCTGCGCCGTCGGCGCAAACCCCATCACCATTGAAACCGGTAAGATTGCGCGTCTTGCAGATGGTGCTGTTACCGTACGTTGTGGTGATACTGTGGTGCTTGTCACCGTTGTGAGCGCCACGAAGATTAAGGAAGGGCAGACCTTCTTCCCCCTTTCCGTCGAGTACAAGGAGAAGGCGGCTGCGGCCGGCCTGTTCCCGGGCGGCTACTTCAAGCGCGAGGGTCGCCCCACCGAGAAGGAGATCCTCACCTGCCGCATGACGGACCGCCCCCTGCGCCCCATGTTCCCCAAGGGGTATTTCTACGACACGCAGGTCATCTCCATCCTGCTGGCTGCCGATGGGCAGAATGAGCCGGACATCCTCAGCATCAACGGTGCCTCCGCCGCCTGCGTCATCTCCGACCTCCCCTTCGCGGAGCCCGTCGGCGCTGTGCGCGTGGGCCGCATCAACGGTGAGTTCATCATCAACCCCACCAACGCCCAGCGTGAGGAGTCCGAGCTGGACCTCGTCTACGCCGGCTCGAAGGACCAAGTCATCATGATTGAGGGTTCCGCCAAGGAGCTGCCGGAGGAGCTCTTCATCGAGGCTCTGCACGTGGCCCAGGAGAACGTGGCCAAGATCTGCGCCGCCCAGGAGGAGCTGCGCGGCATCTGCGGCAAGCCCAAGCGCGAGTACGAGCTTACCCTCGCCAAGCCCGAGCTGCTGGAGATCGGCTACCGCATCGCCGGTGACCGCATCGAGGAGGCGATCTACGCGCCCAACAAGATCCAGCGCCAGAAGCAGGTCGGTGCCCTGCGCGATGAGGTGGAGGCCGCCATCAAGGAGGCCCACCCGGAGGCCACGGACTTCGACGTGGAGCAGGTCTTCGAGTACATCCAGAAGAAGGCGTTCCGCATCTCCATCATGGAGCACGACAAGCGTGCGGACGGCCGCGCCATCAAGCAGCTGCGCCCGCTCTCTGCGGAGGTGAACGTGCTGCCGCCCGTGGTGCACGGCTCCTCTCTCTTCTCCCGCGGCGAGACCATGAGCATGTGCTTGGCCACCCTCGCTCCGTTGGAGGAGAAGCAGTTCATGGACAACTACACCGGCTCCGTGAACGAGAAGCGCTTCATCCTGCACTACAACTTCCCGCCCTTCACCGTGGGTGAGACGGGCCGCTTCGGTGGCCAGAACCGCCGCGAGATCGGCCACGGCGCCCTTGCGGAGCGTTCCATCGCCCCCGTCGTCCCCTCCGAGGAGGAGTTCCCCTACGCCATCCGCGTGTCCTCCGAGATTATGGAGTCCAACGGCTCCACCTCCATGGCCTCCGTTTGCGCCGGCACGCTTTCCCTGCTCGCCGCCGGTGTGCCGCTCAAGCGCCCCGTGTCCGGTATCTCCGTCGGCTTGGTCACGGAGTTCGAGAACCCCGGTGACCGCGAGCCGAAGCGCTACAAGACGCTGCTGGACATCATCGGCTCCGAGGACTTCTACGGTGACATGGACTTCAAGCTCTGCGGTTCTTCCGAGGGTGTGACCGGTTACCAGCTGGACCTCAAGCTGCCGGGCATCCCGCTCTACATTCTCGAGGACGCCATCCACCTGGCCCGCAAGGGGCGCTTGGAGGTGCTGGAGACCATGAATGCCGCCCTGGCCGCCCCGCAGGAGCTCAGCCCCAGCGCTCCCCGCATCGAGACCACCACCATCCCGCAGGACCGCATCGGCGAGCTCATCGGGCCCGGCGGTAAGAATATCAAGGCCCTGCAGGCCGAGACCGGTACGGAGATCAACATCGAGGAGGAGGGCGATAAGGGCATCGTGCGCATCTACGGCAGCCGCAAGGAGGGTGTTGAGCGCGCTCTCTACCTCATCGACCGCATGTTCAAGGAGATCGAGGTCGGCGAGACCTACGAGGGTAAGATCGTCTCCACTAAGGAGTTCGGCGCCTTCATGGAGGTGCTGCCCGGTAAGGACGGCCTCATCCACATCTCCGAGCTCGCCGAGGGCCGTACCCACAAGACCGAGGATGTCGTCAAGGTCGGCGATATCGTCACGGCCAAGTGCATCGGCATCGATGACAAGGGCCGCGTGAAGATGTCCATGCGCGCCGCCGCCCGCGACAAGAAGGCCGCCGAGGCCGCCGCGAAGGCTGCGAAGCAGGACTGATCGGCCCCGCCGCTTCATTTCAAGCGCCCCTCCCTTTCCCCGGGAGCGGGCGCTTTCTTCTACCCTCGCACAATCAGCCCCGGGTAAGCGGATGGGAGGGACAAAAGGGTGTCTGACCGCGGGATGAAAAAACCGGGCCGGCTGCGGTGGTGTGCAGCGGGCCCGGTGGGGAAGAAGGGGTGACGTTGCGTCAGATGTCGAAGAGGTGGGTGACGGAGTCGTTATTGTGGATGTTCAGGATGGCCTGGGCAAAGAGCGGGGCGATGCTGACGGTATCCACCATGTCCCCGCCGTAGGTCTTGGCCATGGGAACGGAGTCGGAGGTGAGGAGGCGCTCGATGGGGCTGGCGGCCAGGCGGGCGCAGGCCTTCTCGTTGAGCACGGCGTGGGAGACGCCGGCAAAGATGCGGGCGGCGCCGTGCTCCTTGAGGACGGCGGCTGCGGCGCAGAGGGTACCGCCGGACTCCGTCATGTCGTCCACCATCAGGACGTCCTTGCCCTCCACATCACCGATGACGGCGTGGGCATCCACTTCTGTGGCAGAGATGCGCTGCTTGGCCACGATGGCGAGCTTGGTGCCGAGGATGTTGGCGTAGCTCTTGGCGTTCTTGACGCCGCCGATGTCCGGCGAGACGACCACGAGGTTGTCGAGGTCCTTAACGTAATGCTGCTTGAGGTGCTTGATGAGGACGGGGACGGAGTGGAGGTGATCCACGGGAATCTCGAAGAAGCCCTGAATCTGGGCGGCGTGCAGGTCCATGCAGAGGACGCGATTGACGCCGGCGGAGGTAAGGAGGTTGGCGACGAGCTTGGCCGTGATGGGCACTCTGGGCTTATCCTTGCGGTCCTGGCGGGCATAGCCGTAGAAAGGCATGACGGCGGTGATGCGGCTGGCACTGGCGCGGCGCACGGCGTCCACCATCACCAGCAGCTCCATGAGGTTGTGGTTGGTGGGCGGGCAGGTGGGCTGAACGATGAAGGTATCCGCCCCGCGAATGCTCTCCTTGATCTGAACAAAGCTCTCACCGTCGGGGAATGTGTTCACGGTGGTATCGCTGAGGGGGAGACCCAGGGACTTCGCGATGTCCCGGGCTAACTCTGGATGTGCGGTGCCGCTGATGATCTTCATGGTAAAAATTGAGTTGCGTGCAGGTCTATTCTTGACATTTTTTGAAAAAAGGCAATACTAAAAGCACATACAGCCGCAATTTTTTTGAAAAGAGAGAGAAAATGAGCGAAAAAAGCCTCCTCCGGCACCCGGGAATGATGGATTGGGTGGGGTTGTGCCTCTGCACGGCCCTGCTGGTGTGGTACTATGCCTTCTATGCCGGCTACACCTCCGGCACGCAAACGGCGGTGGCGTGGATACAGTGCACTTGGAACCGCGAGAACGACTACGAGCATGGCTGGATGGTGCCGCTGCTGGCGGGCTACCTGATGGTGCATGCGTGGCGACGCGCGGGGGAGGGAGAGCTGCGGCACGGCCCGGGGGGGCTGTGGATGCTGGTGCTGGGCGGGGCCTTGGCGCTTCTGGCGGCGCGCACCCAGCAGGGGCGCGTGGCCATCGGGGCGCTGCCGGTGCTGCTGACGGGGCTTGTGTGGTGCTACGCCGGGCCGCGTGCGGCGCGCATCTGTGCCTTCCCCTTCTTCTTCCTGTGGCTGGCGATACCGCTGCCGGGCTTTCAGCAAGCGACGGTGGGCCTGCAGCTGCTGGCTACTAAGGGCGCGCAGTGGGGCGCGGCCCTCTTCGGGGTGCAGACGGTGGTGGAGGGCACCAACATCAGCTCTGCCTCCGGCCAGTGGGATACCTACAGTATTGTGGGCGGATGCAGCGGGATCCGCTCGCTGATGGCCCTGCTGATGCTCTCCGCAGCCTGGGGCTACCTGGCGGACGGTCTCGCCCTGTGGAAGCGCGTGCTGCTGGGCCTGAGCGCGGTGCCGCTGTCCATCCTGGCCAATGCCTTCCGCGTGGCGAGCATCTTTGTGTGTGCCGAGTACGTGGACGCCTCTTTTGCGGGCAAGACTTGGCATGACTGGTCCGGCCTGCTCTTCTTCTTCCCCGCGAGTCTGGTGGGGCTGACGGTGCTGCACGGCCTGTTGGCGGGCGAGATCCCCTTCCTGAAAAAGCGCCGCGTGGTGGTGCGTACGAACCGAGACGAAGCATGAGAAAGACGATCATATTCCCCCTGCTGCCGGTGTTGGTGTTGGCGGCTTTGCTGCTACCGGTGCTGTTGTTGCCGCAGCATACGGAGCTGGAGGAGTCCGCCATCGGGCCGGATCTGCCGCTGGGCCGCTCGTTGCCTGGCTGGGTGGGTGAGAAACGGCAGGAGAATGAGGCGGAGCGCACGACCCTGGCGCCGGATACCCGCTTCAGCAAGGCGTGCTATGCGCAGCTCAACCCTGTCTCCGGGGAGCACTTCGGCCCGCCCGTCACGGTGTCCATTGTCTACTCCGGTAATGATATGAACTCCTCCATCCACCGGCCGGAGCGCTGTCTGCCCGCGCAGGGGCACCAGGACCTGCGCTCCGACACTCGGGAGGTAACGCTGCCGGACGGGCATCGGCTGCGCTTCACGCGGCTGGTCTCCTATATACCCTTGGGCAAAGGCAAGGGGGGACGCGTGCAGCACATTAACTACTACCTGTTTGTGGGCAGCCGCTGCATCACCCCCTCGCATATGATGCGTACGCTGCAGGATATGTGGGACCGCGTGGCGCGGGGTACGGTGCAGCGCTGGGCCTACCTGCAGGTGGGGTCGTATTGGGGAGGGGAGACGGAGTTTACAGAAAAAGATGCTGATGAGGCCATACAGCGCCTCATCAGCCAAGTGGTGCCGCGGGTTATGCCCCGCTTCCCGTCCGAGTAAGCCGCCCGCACAGGGGGCGCCGGGGAATCAGAACGGGATGTCGTCCCCCTCATCCTCCGGGGGAGGCGGGCCTTGGGGAGTAGGTGCGGGGCGGCCCTGCGGGGCTCCTCCGTCGCGGCGGTAACCTCCGTTGTTACCATAGCCGCCGTTGCCGTAATTGCCCCCGTTATTGTAGTTGCCGCCGGCGTTGGAGTAGCCACCGTTGTTGCCGTAGCTGCGCTGCTGCGGGGCGGGGCCACCCTGGGCGGCGTCCCCGCGGCTGCTGAGGAACTGGATGTTCTCTGCAATGATGCGGATCTTGCTGCGGCGCTGCCCGGTCTGCTTGTCCTCCCAGGTGTCCTGCTGCAAGCGGCCCTCGACGAAGACGGGGCGCCCCTTGGCGAGGTACTGCGCGGCCACCTCGGCCTGGCGGCCCCAGCAGGTGACGTCGAGGAAGGCGGTCTCCTCCCGGCGCTCGCCTTCATTGGCGCCGGTGGTGTAGCGCGTGACGGCTACGCGAAATTCGGTGAGGTTGTTGCCTCGCGGGGTGCTGCGCACCTCGGGATCGGCGGTCAGGTTGCCGATGATCATGACTTTGTTCAGACTGGCCATATGCTGAATGTGTGATTTCGTAATGGGAACTGATCCCGACACGGCATGAGAACACCGGCCGGGAAGAATTTATGCGCCTCCAGCGTACCCGAGCGGCAGCGACTTTGCAAGCACAAAATGCGCCAACGTTGCATTTTCCGGTTGTCAGGGGTGCCCCGTGCCCGGTTTTGGGCTTGAATCAGCCCCCGCCCTGTGCTATGCTGGGCGCGTATGAAAAAAGCAGCAACCATCTGTGTGCAGAGCGGCTGGGAGCCCAAGAAGGGCGAGCCGCGTGTGCTCCCCATTTTCCAATCCACCACGTTCCGCTATGAGACGAGCGACCAGATGGCCCGCCTCTTCGACCTGAAGGACGCCGGGTATTTCTACACCCGCCTGCAGAACCCCACCAATGAATGCGTGGCCAAGAAGATCGCCGAGCTTGAGGGCGGCGTGGCGGCCATCCTCACCTCGTCCGGCCAGGCGGCGTCTTTCTATTCCGTGTTCAACATCTGCGAGGCCGGGGACCACTTCGTCTCCACCTCCGCCATCTACGGGGGTACCTACAACCTCTTCGCCGTCACTTTCAAGAAACTGGGCATCGAGGTGACTTTTGTGAACCAGGATGCGCCGGAGGAGGAGATCATGGCGGCCTTCCGCCCGAACACCAAATGCCTTTTCTCGGAGACCATCTCGAACCCCTCCTTGCAGGTGCTGGACATCGCAAAAATGGCCCGCATCGCCCACGCCAACGGGGTGCCGCTGATTGTGGATAACACCTTCGCCACGCCCATCAACTGCCGCCCCTTCGAGCACGGTGCGGACATCGTGATGCACTCCACCACCAAGTACATGGACGGCCACGCCTCGCAGGTGGGCGGCGTGATTGTGGACAGCGGTAAGTTCGACTGGGCCGCGCATCGGGACAAGTTCCCGGGGCTGACCACGCCGGATGAGTCCTACCACGGCCTGGTGTACACGGATGCCTTCGGCGAGGGGGCCTACATCACCAAATGCACCGTGCAGCTCATGCGCGACCTGGGCTCCATCCCCTCTCCCTTCAATGCCTTCCTGCTCAACCTGGGGCTGGAGACCCTGCACCTGCGCGTGCCGCGCCACTGTGAGAATGCGCAGAAGGTGGCGGAGTTCCTGAGTGCACAGCCGGATGTGGCTTGGGTGAACTACCCCGGGCTGCCGCAGGACGCCTACCACGAGGTCGCGCAGCGCCAGTTCGACGGCGGACGCAGCAGCGGCGTAGTGACCTTCGGCATCAAGGGCGGCCGGGAGCGCGCCATCCGCTTCATCGACAGCCTGAAGCTCGCCGCCATCGTCACCCACGTAGCAGACGCCCGCACCTGTGTGCTGCACCCCGCCAGCCACACCCACCGCCAGCTCTCCGATGAGCAACTCCTGGAAGCCGGCGTCCGCCCGGACCTCATCCGCTTCTCCGTAGGCATCGAAGATGCCGAAGACATCATCGCCGACCTTCAACAGGCCCTCTCCGCCATCCAAGAGGCCTGAACCCACGCTCCTTTTGCCATCCCCCTCCCCGCTCCCCGGGCGAGGGGGATTCTTGATGTATATAAGCTGAGCGGAGGGAAGAAAGAAGCGCGGCCCGGGGTGGGGTCGCGCTTCTTTCGGTGTCCGAGGGGGCAGCGGGGCTGCGCCGGCGGCGGGGGTTACAGGTCCAGGCTCTCGTCCTCAGAAGACTCGGAGGAGTCAGAGGAATCGGAATCGGAGTCGGAGTCGGAGGAGGAATCAGAATCCGAGGAATCGGAGGAGTCAGAGTCGGAAGAGCTGTCGGAATCCGAATCGTAGTCGCCGGAGGAGGATTCCTCCTCATAGGCCTGGGCAGCCTTGCGAGCGGCCTCAGCCTCGGCCTCGGCGCGGAGCTGGGCGGCGATGGCCTCCTCCTCCTGGCGGCGGGCATCGGCAGCCTTCAGCGTCTCCTGCACCTGGCGGTCACGCTCGGCCTTCAGCTTGGCCAAGTCCTCGGCACTGGGCTTGGAGACCAGGTACTTCTCCTCCACCAAGCCGCGGGCTCGGCGGGCCTGCAGGCGCATCTTGTCATAACCGGCATCGGCGATGGTGGTCATGATGGCCTCGCTGAGCTGGGAGCGGTCGCGGCGGTTGCAGACATACAAGCGGTAGTTCCCGAGGAAAGGCAGGTCCCAAGCCTTCACCCCGTCGCGGGGGATGAGTACACCGGTCATGTGGCCGCGGTCATCGGAGCAAATACCCCACACACGCTCTTGGCCGGTGCGGGCATCCTTCCACGCCACATAATACTGCGGGTAGGCATAGGAGACCGTCTTCACGACGGAGTGCTCGAGCCAAACGGTCAGGGCACGGGCGGCGCGCTCCGGGATGGGGCCTTGGGCCACGCAGTCGCGGTAGTTGACGCTGCCGGTATCGTTGTGGCTGAAAATGGTAGCCCCCTGCGCTACCTCGAAGCGAGCGGCAGCCGCTTTGGGAGCCGCGGTGCTATTGCAGGAAGGGACGGCCGACATGGCTGCCGCCAGGCCGCAGAGAATGGCAAGACTCTTGAAGAGGGAAAAACGTTTCATGGCTTTCGGTGTTCCTCATTCTACCCAATACAGAGGGGGGAGAGCAAGCAAAAAATGCCGGAAGTCGCATTTTTTTGCAATTTTATCCACCCGATGACCCCATCCGGCCCCCAAAAGAGCCTGCAAGACCCGGAATAAGCTTGACCTCGCGGGCAAAACAGTCCACAATGTGGGTGCATGAGAACAGAGACGACGCACACCGTAATGCGCCTGGCCCTTGCCTCCGCCGGCGCGCTGCTTTTGGCCGCTTGCGGGGATGAGAAAAAGGCAGAAGAAACACCCGCCGCCCCCAAGCAGGCAGACCCGGCGCAGCAAGCCGCCGAGGCGGCAAGCGCAGCCGCAGAACAGGCCCGCGATGCCCTGCTGCAGGAGGCCGTTATCAAGCTGGGGGCTGTATTGGACGACTACGCCGTCGCGCGCGAGACCCCCGACATCAACGAGCAGGTGCGCAATGTTCTGGAGAAAATGAACGCCTACCACGAGGCCCTCGTCCTGGCCGGGCAGAACAGCCCGCTGCGCATGCAGCTCGCCCTGCGCATTGCGGAGTGCACCCAGAACCTGGGCGCTACCGCCAAGGCAGCGGAGGCCTACGAGCAGGCGCAGCAGAGCCTGGATGCCCTGCCGGAGGACTTCCGCACCGGCACGGAGGGCAGCCGCGCCGCATCGTCCATCCTGCGCGGCCGTGCGCTCTGCCTGCTGCGGCAGAATAAGGCGGCGGAGGCCGAGCCGCTCTACGAACAGGCCTTGGAGAATGATAAGAAGATGCTGGAGGCCCGCGCCCCGCAGGAGGAGAAGGCCCCCTACGGCGAGGAGGCCTCCCAGGCCCTGGCGGATGTGCTGGACAGCTACCGCTGCCTGGGCGATTGCCGCAACCGCGCCGGTGACCCGGAGGAGGCGCGCACGACCTACCGCGCCGGCATGACCACCCTGGAGGGCACGCAGGGGCACGAGCTGCAGCCCACGGCGGTGCTGGCCGCTGCCAAGCTGGCCGCTGCGCTGGGGGATGCGGAGGCCGAGATGGGTGACACGGAGAAGGCGAAGGGCCTGTGGTTGGCCGCCGCTCAATTCAATAATAACTTGGTGCGCAGTACGGCCCCCGCGGCTTTGCGGCGCCAGGCAGCCGTCTGCAATATGCGCCTGCGCCCGGCGCTGGAGAAGGTGCTGAAACCCGCCGAGGGTGAGGCCGCCGAGGCCGACAAGCAGGAGGCGGCGCCCGCCGAGGCCCCGAACAGCGCATCCTGAGCCGTGGCACGCTTCATTATCTCTCTCGCTGCCCTGGAGCGCAACGCCCGCATCCTGCACGGGGTGGCGGAGCGCACCGGGGCGCGCATGCTGTTGGCGCTCAAGGCCTTCAGCACCACCTCCTGCCTGCCCGTGCTGCGCCCCTACGCTGCGGGTTGCTGCGCCTCCGGGCTGTATGAGGCCCGCCTGGGGCACCGATTCTTGGGGGGGCATGTGGCGGTCTTCTCGCCGGCGTATCGGCCGGAGGAGCTGGCGGAGTTGCTGGATTTTGCGCACCACATCGACTTCAACAGCCTGCCGCAGTGGATGCGCTGCCGCGAGCAATGCCTGGCACACCCTCGGGCGCGCAGCGGCGAGCTGCGTTTCGGGCTGCGGGTCAACCCCTGTTTCTCCACGGGCCACACACCCATGTATGACCCCTGTGTCCCGGGGTCGCGCCTCGGCATCCCGCCGGAGCAGTTGCAGGGGGCGGACCTGCGCGGTATCTCCGGGCTGCATTTCCACACGCTCTGTGAGCAGGGAGCGCAGGACCTTATCGATACCTTCCGTGCCTTCGAGCAGCATTTCGGCGCGCTCGCGGCTTCGCCCGCCATCTCTTACCTGAACCTGGGGGGCGGCCATTGGATCACCAAGCCGGACTACGACTGGGAGGCACTCGTCGGGCTGCTGTGCGAGATCCGGCAGCGCTACGGAACGGAGGTGTTTTTGGAGCCGGGGGAGGCCTGGGCCATTCACACGGGTGTGCTGCGAGCGAAGGTGTTAGATGTTTTCGAGTCCCTGGGCTACCGTCACGCGATTCTCGATGTGAGCGCCGCCGCCCACATGCCGGATGTGTTGGAGATGCCCTATCGCCCGGATGTCTTTCTGCCCACGCCGGACGGCACGGACACGCCCGCTCTTTCCCTGCCGGGGGAGCACTACACACGGGCCGAGGAACCGGGGGTGCTGCCGTATACTTACCGCCTCGGCGGGCCCACTTGCCTAGCGGGGGATGTCATCGGGGATTATTCTTTCCCGAGACCGCTCGAGCCGGGGGATGAAGTGGTTCCGGATGACATGGCGCACTACACCATCGTCAAGACGACGTTTTTCAACGGGGTGCCGCATCCGGACATCGCACTGCTGCATGCCGACGGGCGGGAGGAGACGGTCTGCCGACTGGGGTACGAGGATTTTCTGCATCGTCTCGGGTAACGAATACTGACCATGCGCGTCGCCCTGCTCCTAGCTGCCGTACTGCTCGCGTCTCCCGGCCCCGCTGCGGAGGAAGGGGCCGGTGCGGGGGCGCGCACGCCGGTGCTCAAGACACGGCACAGCGGGCGAGGGCCGCGTGTGGTGGCCGGGCAGCAGGCTGCTCGCCGGACGGCGGTGTCCTTCGGTGCCTATGTGCTGCGTGCCGTGGCGGCCATGCCGCGAGGGGGCGGTTATTCAACGGATGATGACGCCATGGAGGCACTGTCCTGCAAGGCTCTGGTGTGGGATGCCGAGGCACAGGTATTGCGCATCGACCCGCAGCAGGCGAAGCCCACGTTCTGCTCCGCCGCCTGTTATGTGGTGCTGCTGCACGCACTGAAACAATGGTCGGTCGCGAATAAGAGGCCCCTGTCTCCGCAGGTTTGGCAGCTCATGGCACCCGCGCTGCGCCAGCCGGACGGACTCGGCGTGTGGGGCCGCGCCAACGCCAACGGGCCCGGGTTCGCCAGACTGGCGGCGGATACCGCCACGGGGGTCAACTTTACCTCCCCGGCCCTCGCCCGCCCGGGGGATTTTCTCAAGTTCTTCTGGTCGGATGACATCGGCGTCGATGAGCGCGGGCACATGGTCGTCTATCTCGGCGCGGAGAAGGTTAAGGATAAGGTCTGCATCCGCTACTGGTCCGCTAACAAACCGGATGGCTGCGGCATCCGCACCGTGCCGCTGGAAAGCATGCACCACCTCATCTTCACCCGCATTACCCACCCCGAGGCATTCTCTAACATCCTACACCTACCGCCCTCCGATTCCCTGTTAGAACAAATGCAGCAGCGCGCCTTCACTTGGCAAGAAGTTGTCTCCGCCTGCCGCATCATCCTCCCCAAAACCCGCCGCCCCTGATTTTTTTTGCCTCCCCGCAAAAAAACTTTGAACAAACTCCCCTCTCCCGGTGTCTCTCCTTTAAGTGAACCGCTTGAGAGTTTTCAAGGAAGTTCTTTTTCATGTGATTTCAGAGTTGATTGGGGGAACACGGGACGTTGGGAAACGCCCCGTGTTCCTTTTACTCCGATACAGCCATCACACCGCCGTAGCAATAGCACCCGAGAGATGTCTGACCGCGGAATAAAAGGAATTTTTGGAGAGTCATAGACGTGCTTAGCTCGGTTCAGACTGCATGCCGCCGGGGTAGTAGGTAACTGAAGTTTTCAGAACGCAGAATTTCAGGAAGGTTTCGGAAACTGATCGGCATACTTAGCTCGGTTCAGACTGCATGCCGCC
>CAMEZO010000067.1 GCA_945947905.1 uncultured bacterium | reverse complement strand
CCCAACCGGGGATGAGCACCCGGGAAACGGAAGTCGCGTCCGGCAGCGTGCGCATCTTGGCCGTGCCGAATTGGTCATCGCCCACCGCAAAAAAGGGATACTCCGCCGCCAACTTCCGCGCAGCGTCTCCGGCAGCATCGCCCAAGCTGTCCACCCCCGGGGTCACCACCTCGAAGGCCAGGGAGCAGCGATCCTCCAGCAGCTTGTTCACGTCCTCGGCCAGCTTGGCACGCTCCTCGGCATCCGGTTGACGCGGCGTCACCGCCCCGGAGGTAAAGACGGGGCGCACCAGCTTCTGCAGCTTCTTCTGCAGGGTCGGCAGGTCCGGCGTTTCCTCCGGCAGGGCCGTGGCGAACAGGCTCTCATCCGGCCAATCCTGCGGCGCAATCATGGGACGATTGAAGCGGATGCCGATGCGGAACACACAGCGGAAGCCCTGCTTATCCCGGAACTCAACGGGGACATAGGCGGTCTGCTTGTCCTCCGACAGGCGGACGCCGTTGCGCAGGTACAGGTTCACCAGGCTCCAAGCCCCGCTGAGGCGCAGGACGGCATCGGGCGCGCCGCCGTCCGGCTTCTGAAAGAAACGGAACTCCAGGTCCGGCGCATCGGCCCCCATGCAGGCACCGGTCAGCGGCAGATCCTGCTCGCTGCTGCGGTTCAGCAGGAAGAGAGGCACCTCCACCTTCCCCGCGCGCCGCACCTCGCAATACGGGTAGCGACGCTCCACCGGCAGCAAACGCTTCTCAGCCTTCTCGCCGTCGATGGCAGTGGCGCGCACCTTGGAGGAGGGCAGCAGCAGCTCGCCCTGCAACACGCTTTCGTTATCATTCAGCAGTGTCATCGCGGCGCAGATTTTCTTCCAGGCCTTCAAGCGAGCATCGGAAGTAGCGACACGGAGGTCGCAGGCATCGCGGTTGATGTTGAGCTTGAGCCCCTGCTCCGCCGCCTTCTCCATCTCCTCCTCATTGCCCTTGCCGATCAGGTGCTCCAGGGAGTCACGGAGAGACTCCAAGGCGATGGTGGGCAGGTTATCGGATTCACCCCGGCGGCTGTTATTGCAGATGGGGAAGAGGCGCAGCGAGGGCAAGGCGCGGTACAGGTCGCTGACGCTCTGCTTCATGAACTCCTCCTTCAGCAGGTTGATGCCCAGCTCCAGGTACTGATTCCACCACGCCAAACGCGCGCCGCCGGCGGGGTTCCAGGCAGCCCAGTAGGTGCTGTACAGCTCATCGGCGCTCATGTTCGTGAGCGTTTTCCAGCTCTCCACGGGGTTCGGGCTCAGCTTGGAGATGAAATCGAGGTTCGCCGACAGCTTGCGAGCAGCATCGCCATTCAGGCTCTCCAACAACTGGGCCACCTCGGCGCGTCCCGCAGCGGCCAGGGGGAAACGCTTTTCATCCGCCAGCGCGGGAATGCGCAGAGCCTCCAGCATGCGGGTGTAGAAGGGGCGCACGTTGTTGGTCAAATCGAACACGGCCAGCACCTCGGCACTCTCGACAAAATCGGCCCAAGTGCGGATTTCGCGCACCTTGTAGCGGGCGGGCAACTGCTCGGTCCAGTACACGGTATAATCCTGCAGGAAGGCATCGATAATATTCGTGAGATCTGCGGCATCCTGAGCATTCTCGGCGGCCTCATCATCGCCGACGATGTTATTATGCTGCTGCACATACTCGATCAGCTCATTCAGGTCATCAGTGAGATCGCGGACATTCTCGGGCGCGAAAGCGGGCTCCATGCAGTAGCGCGCGGCCCAGGTGTAGGGCAGATCCGGCAGGCGGCGGTTACTCATCTCCGGCGTGGCCATGCTGCGCAGTTTATCCATCACCTGTATCTTGCTGTCCGGCGTCTCGTTGATCCAGGTACGGATGACCTTCGCCTGCAGCAGGTTCCAGTTGCGGGCCCAGCATTTCTCATTCAGGGGGGAGTCCTTGGCCTCTCCCAGCGCCGCCACTCGGGCATCGTAGGCCTTGCGGGCGTCCTCCACGCGCATGATGCGGCGGTGGTAGGTCTCCTTCGGCGTGCCCGCATCCAGGGGATAGGTTATCAGCGCATTCAGGCGCGCGGCGCGCTCCAGGAACACGCGGTAGGGGCGTGTCTCTTCCTCTTCGTCCCGGTCCCAGAAGCGGCACAGCGCGGGATCCGTGCGGCCGGCACTCTGCGCGATGCGCGGCAGGGCGGCGTCCACGGATTTGCAGAGCTGACGAACCAGCTTACGCAGGAATTCGGCACTCTCCGAGGAGTCCATGTCGAGTGTATAACTGAGGAACTTCTCGCGGTCATCGCGCAGGCGATTGGTCATCTCGGTAGCAATGTGTTCCACACCGGCGGAGAGGGTGGCCTCGTCCTTGAGCTCCAGGTCTTCCTCCATCTCGTCAATTTCACCGGCCAGGCGGGTCACCTCGGCGTAGACGGACTTCCAAGTATCAATACCGCGGCGCATCTCCTGCGGGTTGTTCTGCTCCACGGCCTGCGCAAAATCGCGGGCTGCGGTCTCCAGGGCCTTCTTCTTGTCGAGCAGCGCGGCCAGGGTGTCCGTGAAATCACGAATGTCGCGATAGTAGAGATCCGGATAGATGGTCATGTCATCCACGGCATTGCAGTAGAGCGTGGTGGCACTGGCAAGAGCCTTGCCGGCCTCCGCAGAGACGGGGCGGTGGTAGCCGTTGAGCATGGTCATCTGCGAGAAGGAACTGTTGACCCGCAGGCAACTGAGCCAGAGCGCGCGCGTAATGGCATTCTGCGCGGGATGGCGGTCGATCTGGATGAGCGTATCATATTCCACCGTATCCGGCACATCCTGCCCCTCCTGAAGCTGCACACCCGCGTGGGAGATATTGAGAAGCTGGAGGAAAGCGCGGGTATCATCGCGATCCCATTGCAGCTTGCTTTCCTTCTGGTGCTCGGCGCGCCAGTTGAACACATCACGGGTAGCATCCGTGGCAGGCTCGGTTACGGAACCGACCAAGGCCGCCTTGTTGATGAAGAGTCGGGCATTTCCCAGCAGGTGGGAGCCCCTCTCCCCGTCCACAAAGAGCGAGGCGGGACGCCAGAAGGAGGAGACCGTCAGGGGCAGACTGGTCATGTTGCGCATGTTATCCAAGTAGGTGCGGCGGGTCTCGGCCAGGTCGCCCATAGGTTCATCCAGCAGAGGAATCTGTGCATCGTCCTTGGCCTCCAGCAAGGGGTATTTGCCCAGCTCACCGCTGCCGAAGAGGCTGTCAACCTGCTTCCAATAGCCCAGGTCACGGTGGGCCGTATCATACAAATCCTCCTCGCAGAGCACGGAAGCCACCACGAGAGGCAGCGATACCGCGACCAAGGACGCGGCTGCTATCCAATACGGCCTCAGAATGCGACGGCGGGCAGCGGCGGAGTACTCACTGTGCTCCGGCGATCGCGTGATGGCATCCCGCAGCAGCTTGGCGGTGAAGAAGTGGCGGGGCGAGCGGCGGGAGACAATCTTCTCCCGCTGCGTAACGATGCCGTGCGTCTCCAAGCTGTGCCCGCCGGCATGGGCACTCTCCGGGGAGTGATCCTGGTGCGCCACCTCGAGGTTTCCGTCCGCGCCACGGTTGATAACCAAGCGTTCCGTCGTCACCACGGGATGATCCATCGCGGCGGTGAACCAGCACCCCAGGAAACGCAGCGGGGCCTTGCCTTCGCCCTTCTCATGCACATAGGAGAACACACCGGCCAGGTACTTCCCGAGGTTCTCGCGCAGGGCGGCAAAGTGCGAGGGTAGCAGGTAAACGGGATTCACCACATCCGCACGGCGCTGCCCCGCCGTGGTGGCGTCCCATATCGTCTCGTTCAGGGCCATGGAGCTGCGCAGGGTCTCCAGCTTGTGCACGAGGCGGTAGTACTCACTGTTGAAGTTCTCCGGGTCGAACTCGCCGCCGCTCACGCGGTTCTCCCAACCTAACATCTCCTCCGTTTCGGAATCCTGCAGCAGGCTGAAGAATTCAGAGAATCCCGCCAGTTGGTCGCACTTGGTCACCACCACCCACACGGGGCAGCAAATGCCGATGCGCTTCGACATCTCCCGCAGCTCCTGGGAGATGAGGCTCACCTTGTTATCCCGCAGATCCGGCGGGTCCAAGCGCAGAGCATCCATCGGGATGGTCAGGATGACGCCGTTGGGCATGCTGCCCTTGTAAACCTTGCAGTACTCGTCCAGGAATATCTGCCACTCGTTATCCTGCCGACCGCCCCAGCGGCTCAGGAACAGGCGGCCCCCGATGTCCCACACGGCGCCGTGTCCGGTCAGCCAGAAGTTCAGGGTAGGCGTGGCCTCCGCCGCCTTGGTAAAGTCATTCATGCCGGCGGGGTACTCCAAGCCCCCCTGCTCCATCAGGCGGCTCTTCCCGGAGCCGGGCTCGCCGAGCAGGAACCACGTGCGGGTCTTGCGCGGATCGATATCGTGCATGCGGAGCCGCTCACGGGTAATGCCTACCTCCGTGCGGATACTCTCGCTGCGAGCGCCCTGCTCGCGGTGCTGGGCCTGCAGATCCTTACCGGCGGCCATGGCGGCCAACTCGCGGCGCAGCAGGAGGTCCTCCCGCATGGTGCCGGCGAGCTTATTCATGCGCGCGCGCCGCACGAAGAAGCGCACGACCAGCGCGATCACCAGCACCAACAGCAGCACACCGACTGCTATCAGGGCCCATTCTACCCAGCTCAACTCACCCAGCATGCCGACAAAGCCGGTGTCCTGACCTTCAGGCGCGGCGACATTCGGGATGTTTTTTGCTTCCGGTAAAGAAACTGCCATAGATGTTATTTCTGTTCTGTTTCGGACTCCGGGGCGGGGGCCTGCACCGCGGGCTCCTCGGTCTTCCTGTCGCCGGAGACCGTACGTTTTTCATCGAAAATATCCTTGTCCGTCTTATCGTGGGTACGCACATGGCTCACGACCAAGGCACCGGAGTTATCCGCACGCTGCCGGGCTTCCTTCACGATGGCCTCAATGGTATGATCCAGCACATCGCGCAAATCCTCCGTAGCACTGTGGAAGGAGTGCAGATAGAAACAAACGGAGCCGACCAGAAGCGCGGCGGCCCCGCCCAGCAGGGCATACCCCTTCAGCCTCGGGTTGCGAGCCCCTGCCCCGCCGGATGACGTCGGGCGGACGTCGAACAGAGCACGTTTGGCTGCCTCCTCCCGAGGCACGGAAAGTTTTTCCGCACAACGGCGCATCAGCGATTCCAATCGCACACTCCGCCGTTCCAGCGCGCCGGAAAAACCGCACACGAGCATATCGTACAGCAGCTCGACGTGTTGCAGACTGTCCGCCGTCTCGTCCTCCAAATGAGCCTGCACAAAGTCGAAGAACTTTTCATCCCCGGCCAGCTCGTTATACATGCTGCGGCCCAAGTCCTGCCAGGCATGGGAGAAGGGGAACGGCCCCTCGTGTACCATATAATCCACGAAGAAGGCCGTATAGGTGCAAGCCTCCTCCAGCAGGGGCGCCACGTTGCTCTCCGCCGAACCGGTCTTGCGAATGCGCTCCAAGTCACGCATCAGGTGGGCATACATGGCCTCCTGACCGCAGGGACGCCCCACCGCCGCCAAGCTGCGTTGCTCGGCAATATAGGTTACCAAGGGATGAAAAAGCTCGTACAGTGTCATGACTTATCGTCGTTTTTGGTCAGGATGAGGTACATTTCCGCCTGCATCTCGGGCATATCCCGACGCCCCCAAGCTACGGCGCAGGCTTTCTCCCCGCAGATGTCCTCCCATGTCATATCGTGGGCCAAATCCGCCGCGCGGAACCACAGGCGGTTCGGGTCGCCGGGCAGCAGCGGGGAGGGGTAGCGTTCCTCTACCAAACGCAGACCGCGCACACGGCTGTTGGCCATGGAGGCCGCCGTCACCTTGAAGGCATCGCCCATCTCCACCAGATCCGCCACGGCGCGCGGGTTTCCGCCCAGGCAGGTGAGGCCGATATACACGCCCGTAACACTCTTGAACCAAGCGGGATCCGGCTTGCCGAAGTAGGCATCCGCGCTCTCTCGGTACTCCAGATCCACCCGCACGCACCATTCCGCAGCCTCGGCGGTCGTCAGGCGATAAATGAGATCCATCACACGGATGAATTGCGGCAGGCAATCATCATGGTTGTACGGCTCGGGTGTAGGAATATCCTCCAGCGGACGATAGGCAGCCAGCTGCATGGCCAGGCGGCACAGCTCCGCATACAGCACGGCGGGACGGCAGCGCATGGCGCACCACTGCTGCAATACGCAATGCGCACTGCGGATAAGGCCCGTTTTTGCCATCCGTTCCAGGCGCAGGTGCATTTTTTCCGGCATCTGCATCTCGTGATTGCGCAGGCTCGCGGGCATGCTGATTCCCACCTTCTCCAGATGTTGCAGCAAGGCCCCCATGCGCCGCTCCAAGAGGGGGCTGCCGGAGAGGCAGAGAGCAGGCCCGGCAAAGGAGCTGTCCGGTTCGATAACAGGGCGACCGTCGTAATCCCTGCGGCAGACGAAACGTACCAAGGGCATTTTCTCGTAGCCCGGGGCGGCTTCGGGGTCGGTCACCAGCAAGACGCGCAGGCGGCGGAACATGATGGGCCGTTCGTTGCCGCCTGCGTTGCTGTCGTAGCAATTTACCGCGACCGGCTCGTAGCGGGTGGGCTCCGCCGTGCTGCCACGCTCACCCAGGTTCTGCACGCCCTCCCGCAGGGGCGGGACAGCAGCATAAACGGTAACGCTCGATGCGCCTCGGTTCACCTCCGGCATCAGGTCGAGCGCATCGGCCTGCGCGTTGCCGGGCAGGTCAATCTCCGCCCCGCCGGGCAGAATCGCCTTCAGGCGCAGGAGCGAGAAGGAGAACTGCTCCAGCGCAGCGTCGTCCGTCTCCATTTCCACCACGCCGTAATCATGCCCCAAGGCGAGAGCGCGGTCGCTTGCGCGCGCTGCCTCTGCCTCGCTCTGCATCTGCTGAAAATGGTGGGGGCGCAGAAACACGCCGTCCACCCAACTCACACTCTTCGGATATCTAAACATCTCGTTCGTTCTCTCTTAATCTTCCTCCGGGTTCATCGGGGTTTGCAGCAGCAAACCTGCCGGAACAATGGAAAGTTCTATGTCATCGCCCTCCCAGCGATTGCCGGCCAGCGGCAACTTCACACGCCGCAGGTCCGGCCCCTTGCCTCCGTCCCTGGGCAGGTTAGCAAACAAGACCACATAGGGGCAGCGGCGTTTGTCCACCCAGTTTTTCCAGATGGCGTCCTTACGCTCCAATACCTGTTTGTCGTGCTTCTCCTGGCTGAAGAAATAGGTCTTCTTGCGCAGGGAGGAACGGATGAAGTTCGCGGGGTCGAAATAGTCGTCTATCTCCATCTTGCTCAGCTGCTCGGCCGTGGCTGCATCCGCCGCCACAATGTCGATTTCCACGGTCGGGAAGATGCGGAAGTGGTCCACCGTGGCCGCATCGTAGGCCATATGGATGTTATACGCACGCGGTTTATCGGACGAACAGGCAGCCAGCGGAAGCAGCACCGTCAACAGAAAAAGGAGTCGCAGCAGATGTTTCATCGTCTCTTCAGCAAATATATTTAATCGCCGTACTCACCGCAGCGGGCGTGGTCACCGGCACCCCCGTCGCGGGGTTCACACCCGTTGCCATGGAGGTGATGTTCGCCGACGGCAGGCCCTTCATCAGCAGTTTCACACAGGTTGTCTGCGTCACTACCCCCGCACAGGCCGGGCCGCTCACGGGGGATGCCGCCGTGGCCACGGGCAACCCCATGACAAGGTAGTTTACCGCCGTGCCCGTCACCATATCACCCGTGGCGGACACTCCCGTCGATGTCATTACCGGAGTAGGCATAGTATTTTTCTTTCGCTTTTCCTTATTATGTCAGGTTTCCCCCCTCGCTTCAAGCCATTTCTCGGGCATACACTCATATTTTGTGTGAAAGAATCGCCATAGGGTGGCCGTATGTCCTGATGTATGAACATTAAACACGCTTTCATCGCTCTTCTTGCAGCCACCGGTTGCGCCTGGGCCGTGCCGCACTATGAGAACCTGGACAAGGCTCTCGCACAGGCGCCGGCGGAGAACCGCAGCATCCTTCTGGACTTCACCGGCACGGATTGGTGCCCCGCCTGCATCCACCTCAGCAACAAGATTCTCAACAGCCCGGAGTTCGATGCCGCCGTCGGGTCCCGCTACGGCATCGTGACCCTGGATTTCCCGCGCACCAAGAAGCTGCTGGATGCCATCCCCCCGCAGGAGATGAAGGCGCGCGAGCGTCTGCTGAATGAGTACCGCGTGCAGGGTCTGCCTACGGTTGTTTTGTTGGACTCCGCCGGCCTGCCCTACGCCGTTTTGGTCGGCTCTGCCGAGAACACGGAGCAGTACCTGGCCCGCCTCAAGGAGGCGGAGGCCGCCCGCACGGCCCGCGATGCTGCGTTTGCGGAGGCCGCTACCCTCTCCGGCGAGGCTAAGGCCCGCGCGCTGCACAAGGGTCTGCAGGCTCTCCCGGAGGTCTGCCGCCCCAAGTATACCTCTGTTATCGAGGAGATCTGCAAGTCGGATACGGAGGACACACTCGGCTACATCAAGAGCGCCCGCATGGCTAAACTTTATGTAGAGCAGTTCGAGGCCTTCCAGCAGCTGACCGCCACCTTCGTGGGCAAGTTCGATGCGCCGGAGCTCAAGGACAGCATCGCCAAGTGTGAGGAGTTCCTCAAGACCCCGGAGCTGCACCCGGAGGTGGCGCAGATGTGCCTGGGCTGCATGGCGGATGCCTACGCCCTGCTGCACGACCTGCCGAACAGCATCAAGTACAGCCGCCGAGCTTACGAGGCCGCTCCGAACTCCCGCGCTGCTCACCGCCTGCGCACGAATGCGGAGTTCCAGGAGAAGATCCTCAAGGAGCAGTCCGGCAAGTAACATTTCTTCATTCGGACCATCCGAGCGCGCCCCGCTTTCATCGGCGGCGGCGCGCTCTTTTTCGGGCTTGCAAGCATTCCGCGTCCGTGATATACTGGGGGTGTGCCATTGCCAATAGACAGCATCGGGGAGGAGATCCGGGCGGCTGCGTCCCGCCCCGGTTTCTGCGTGCTGCTCAGCGCGCCGACGGGCTCCGGTAAGTCGACCCGCGTGCCGATTCTGCTGCGGCAGGCCGGGGTCGGCGGGCAAGAGGGGATGATTCTCGTGGTGCAGCCACGGCGTCTGGCGGCGCAGTTGTTGGCCGCGTTCGTGGCGCGTTCCCTCCCCTGCCCGCTCGGTGCGGAGGTGGGATATACCGTGCGCTTCGACTCGCGGCGCAGTGCGGAGACGCGCATTTTGTTTATAACGGATGGCATTTTGGAGCGCATGATGACCGCCGAACCGACCCTGCCGGGTGTAGCTGCCATCGTGTTCGATGAGATGCACGAGCGCCGCCTGGCGGGGGATCTCTGCCTGGCGCGTGCGCTGGAGCTGCAGCGCGGGCCTCGTCCGGAGTTGGGGCTCTTCATCATGTCTGCCACGCTGGAGCTGGATAAACTCAGTGCCTACCTGCCGCAGGCTACGGTGCTGCGGGCGGAGGGGCGTTGCTTCCCCGTGGAGGTGGAGTATCGGCAGCCCGTGCCGGTGCGGGATGCGCGCGGTTTCGTGGCTCCGCCGCCTGTTTGGGTGCAGTGCGCGGCGGCGATCAAGGACTTGGTGAGTCACCCGGATTGCGGGGATGTGCTGGTTTTCCTGCCGGGTGTGGGGGAGATCAACCGCACGGCGGAGCACCTGCGCGGGGTCGGTTGGCTGCGGGGGTGGGATGTGCTGCCGCTGCACAGTCGCTTGACACCGCAGGCTCAGGCGGCTGCGGTGGAGCCGGCGGACCGGCCGCGCGTTATTTTATCAACCGATATCGCGGAGACCTCGCTCACCCTCCCGGGGGTGCGCTCCGTGGTGGACAGCGGGTGCGCGCGTGAAGCGCGGCAGGACCCGCGGCGCGGTATCGCTACCCTGCACATTGTCCCCATCTCCCAAGCGCGCGCCGAGCAGCGCACGGGGCGGGCGGGTCGTTTGGCCCCGGGGCGGTGCATCCGGCTCTGGAGCCGCGCGGAGCACAACAGGCGGCCCCCCTTCCCTTCGCCGGAGGTGCATCGGGCGGATGTGTCGCAGGCCTTTCTCTCTTTGTTAGCCTGGGGATACCACACCCCGGCGGCGGTGCAGGCTTTCCCTTGGCCGGATGCCCCCACGGAGCAGCAGGCACAGGCCGCTTGGCAGTTGTTGGAGTCCCTGGGGGCCTTGGCTCCGCAGGGCGGGCTCTCTCCCATCGGGCGCTCGATGCTGGCCTACCCGCTGCCACCCGTGCTTTCCCGTCTCTTGGTCTCCGGGCAGCAGGGCGAATGCACGGCGGAGGCGGCGGCCATTGCGGCGCTCATTCAGGAGGAGTCGGTGGCCCTCGCAACGGGGTTGGCTCCGTCTTTTGTGCAGGAGGGGGATTTCTCGGACTTCCAAGCGGAGTGGCGGGCCGTCCTTGCGGCGGAGCAGCTGCGCTTTGACCCCACCGCCTGCTCGCGGCTCGGCATCCTGGCCCGGGGTGCGCGGGCGGTGCTGGCTTCGTTCCGGCGGCTGGCTCCTCGCGGGGCAGTGCCGGATTTCTCCGCGCATCGGGAGTCCATCTGCGCCGCGTTGCTCGCTTCTTTCCCGTCCTCGGTGGCTGTTCGCAACACCACGGCCACGCACACGGCGCGCCTGCCGGAGAAGCGCAGCGGCACGATTGTCTCGCCTCTCGCGTCGCAGGCGGATCTCTTCCTGGCGGCGGATATCACGGAGGTGGGTGGCAAAAAGGTGGAGACGCGGCTCTCGCGCTGCACCATCCTGCCGCGAGACCTCCTGCCGACCGAGCAGAACGATGTGCCCGCTTGGGACGCCGCGCGCAAGCGGGTGCTCTTCTACCGTCAATCGCTCTACCGCGACCTGGTGCTGGATGCCAAGGAGCTGGGGGACGCGCCGAAGTCGCTCGCCGCTCCCATCCTGGCGGACCAGATCCTGCGCGGCAACCTCCCCCTGCCCGCTTGGGATGCTGCGGTCTGCCAGTGGCTCAACCGCCTCGCCTGCCTCCGCGCGGCCATGCCGGAGCTGGAGCTGCCGGACTTCTCCGAGGACGACCGGCGGCTGGCCATCACCCTGCTCTGTGAGGGGGCCGTGGCGTACAAGGACATCCTGAACCGCTCGCTCCTCCCCATTTTGGCGGACTGGCTCTCGCCCTTGCAGCGCGATGCCCTGCAACACTACGCACCCACTTCCCTTACGCTGGAAAACGGTCGCTCCGTCAAGCTCGTCTACGATGACAACGGGACGCCCTCTTTCTCGCTCAAGTGCCAGCTCCTTTTCGGCACCCACGCCTCCCCCACCGTCGCTGCCGGGCGCGTGCCCTGCCTCATCCACATCCTCGCGCCCAACCAGCGGCCCTACCAGCTCACCTCCGACCTCCCGTCCTTCTGGAAAAACGGCTACCCGCAAATGAAAAAAGACCTCGCCGGACGCTACCCACGCCACCATTGGCCCGATTCCGCCCCCTGAGCCACCTTTTTTTGCAACTTTTTTCAAAATTTCTCACTTTCTCCTTGACATTCGCCCCCGCTTCCGCTATACTCCCCCCGTCACCTTTCGGGGTATTAGCTCAGTTGGTAGAGCGCCTCAATGGCATTGAGGAGGTCAGCGGTTCGAACCCGCTATGCTCCACTTAATCCCAGAAACCGAATCAGAAAATAATCTGGTTCGGTTTTTGTTTTGCATTGATTTTCAATAATTACAACCGCTTAGGCATTGCACGCCCGCACGCCCCGCCACCGCCCTACCGGGCGCAAAACGGCCCCAAAAGGCCAAAAAGCCTAAGCCCGTTTTCCTAAGCGCGAACGCTTTTTAGGGCCACTAAAGATGCTTCGAATCTATAATCCGCTGATTCTGT
>CAMEZO010000066.1 GCA_945947905.1 uncultured bacterium | reverse complement strand
TAGAGGAGAATTGTCGCCGGATAAAATGGCGGTGAAATATGAAACTATATTTTGCTCACAAAGTCAAGCCAAATCTGGATGTAGGACAGATTTTCTTGTCTCAAACCAGCTTCGGAGGGCCTCAAGCACGCCATCTCGGGGGGAAACATGGCCGCCGTGGGAGTTCAGCCAGGCGCGCACCTCGGGATGGGCGGAGGCGGGGGCGGCGCAGAAGGCTCCGGGGAAGGAGCGGAAGGCATCCAGGTCGTTGTGGGCATCCCCCACCAGGACGAGGCGCTGCGGGGGGACTCCCCATGCGCGGGCTACATAGGCCAAAGCGGTTCCTTTGTTGAAGCGGGCATCGCAGAAGCGCAGGTAGCGGCCGGCGCGCTGGATGGCCACCCCGGGGTACTGCGCCGCCAAGCACTCCGGCAGGGGGGCGAGTACCTCCATGGCGGCAGCGTCTTCGGCTTCGATGGAAAGCGGGTCTGTGGCGGAGAACTCCCAGTGCAGCTCGGGGTGCTGTGTGCGCAGGAGCTCGGCCAGCTCCGCCAGTGGCTGCCGGAGACGAGCGCGCAGGCGCAGGTTGGCCTCCCGGCTCTCCGCATTGTGTTGCGCGGCCGGCAGAAGGCGCCCCGTCGCATCAGCCAGGTAGCTGTAGCGCTCGCAGGTGCAGATGAAATCCGGCAGGAAGGGCGCCCGGGACAGGTAGTCTGCCAACAGGTAGGGCAGACTTCTGCCGGTGTTGATGCCCCAGCGTATCCCCAGAGGGCGCCAAGCGCGCATCAGCTCGAAGAAGGCGGGGTCGGGTGAGGGCTCTGCGGGGCCGCGCAGGGTGCCGTCGTAGTCCAGTGAGATCAGCCAACGGCAGGGCCCGACCGCCGGCAGGGCCTGCCCGGGCACGGGGTCCCCCTCCTTAACGCCTTCCATGACCGGTGGTGCCTTTCCCCCGGCCGGAGGAGGCGGGCTTGGTGTCCTTGGGCTTGGCGCTGCCGGTGGGAGCGGCCGGCTTCTCTGCCGGTTCCACCACGGGGGCGGGAATGTCGGCGGTATTTTCACGCTGGGGCTCGGGCTTGGCAGACGCTGCCGGCTTGGGGGTGGGCTTGGGAGCAGCCTTGCCCTTGGGGGCAGCCGCGTCATTGCCCACGGCCGGCGGGCGCACGCCGGCGGCAAGTTGCTCGTTGATGCTCTTGGTCATATCGACCGCCTTGCTGCTGTCCACACAGCCGGTGGGCATCTTCTCCGAACTCTTGCGCATATGAACCTCCACGCGGCGGTTCATGCTCTGCTCTTCCTTGCTGCCTTTGGTGCTGACCAAGGGGAACTTGCTGCCGCTGCCGCGCAGGTACACGTGATTGATGGGTACATGGTTCTTCTTGAGCCACTCGCGCACGGCAGCCGCGCGTTGCAGGGAGAGCAACGCATTGTACTCATCCCCGCCGATGCCGTCCGTGTGTCCCTCGATGACGAAGTTGGTGTTGGGGTTCTTCTGGATGAGGGCGGCAAGCTGCAGCAGCGTCACGCGAGCGGAGTTGCGCAGGCGGCATTGGTTGAACTCAAAGAGCACGTCCGTACCCAATCGAGCCACACCGGAGGATGCTCCGAGGTTCTCCATGCCGATCAACTCGGAGAGGCTGCGCGTATCCGCCGGCAGCTCGCCCTTGCCGGCCTTGGCTTCGTTGCGCAGGTCGGCGTCTCGCTGGTCCTCGGTGTCCTGGGTTGCATCCAGGGCGGGGTCGGCATTCACGACCACGGCATTCGCATTCACCGGGGTGGGATCCGACACGCGGATGGCCTCCACGGGTACGGCCTCGACGGGGATGGCATCGGCGGCCAGGGCTGCGGGCAGAATATCCGGGGCCTGCACAGCCGTGTCCTCCTTCACGATGGGCGTGGGCATGGGCAGACTCGTCTGACCGGGGGCCATGGTCAGCTCCTCGATCTGCATGTCAATGATGTCGATTTCCTCGGGCTCCTCGGGTTTCTCCTCCGGGACCTGGGTAATTTCTTCCGTCGTCTCGGTTTCGTCAGGGGCTTCCTCCACATCCCGGTCATCCTTGGGGCGCACAAAGACGCGCGTGGTATCTTCGTCTTCCACACGATGGCTCTCGGGGTCGCCGAATTCCCAGCGCAGGATGTCCGGGAAAAAGAAATAGACAGCGACATGCAACAGGCAGGCCGCTACGGCAGCACCGGATACCAACGGTACGGCATCGCGTCGCCGGGCCAGAGTAAAACCGGTGCGGCGGCGGTTGCCGGCTTGCAGGGCAATCGAGGCGCCGTTGGGAAGTTCTTCTTTTGTCGTTTCTTGCTTATTCATCACCGATATCGGTTCGTAAATTAGGACGCTCCGGTTCATTGAGCGGGCGAGAGTTCCAGGCCGGCACCATCACACCGTCCAGCCAGTGAATGATGCCGAGAACGGTGCTTTCCTCGTCACGCTCCAAGTGCACGTCCACCGTGCGGGAGCGCATCTTCTCACCCTGCCCGCTGGTGTACACCACCTCGCGCTGCTCCGCACCCGGGCGGTCGCCGGGGCCGCGCAGAGTCCACACCTCGCGAACATCGCTGGGAAGCTGGCGGTAGATGGCAACCGCATCATGCAGGGTGCTCACGGGGGAGTTGCGGACCATGTTGACCACCAGCACAGGCACGTCGCGGCTCAGACGAGAGGCGCTCTCGATGGGGGCCACATCAAAACACTCAAACCCCACGCTGCTGTTAATCTTGAGGTCCATCAGCGCCAGTGTCAGGGACTTGAGCGGCGCCTTGGGCAGCGTGCGCTCGACGGAAAGCCGCAGCGAGGCCATGGAATCAATGCACACCAGCCCGCGGATGCGGGGCTCTTGCGCGGCGGCCTGCAACAAAAGTCCGGCGCCGTACCCCTGCCCCACGCCGACCACATATTTGCCGGGTGTCACTTTCAGCGCATCTAACAGCAGCGGCACATCGGCGCTCTCCTTTAAACCGTGTGTGCAGTTCACCCTCCTGTCCCCTACCCCGCGAGGGTCCCAAAGCACACAAGTCAAGCCCGCCGCCGTCAGCGACTCCGCCAGAGGCAGCGCAGAAAGCACCCCGTGGTCCCAGTTGACGCAGACTAACACATACTCGATAATCCCCAGGTTCTCCGCCGGCTTGCGATTCAAGTCAAACGTAACCGCACTCTGCCTCGGGGACTCCTCCCCCTCCTTCGTCACCACCACAGCCTGCACCTCCCCGCCGTCCCCGCCCCGGAACACAAAGGGCTCCAACTTCAACCCCAACTTTTTCTGCGGCAGATTAGCATACCCCGCATATTCCTGATTCACAGGCATCAACACCGGCTGCACCAAGTCATTGATGTAGAAATACATGTGCACACCCCCATACACCATACCGAGCAGGGTGGTGATGAACAGCGCCTTTTTCCATGTAAAACCTCTCATCGCAGCGCGCCTATGATACCATACCCCCCCCCCTCTCGGCAACCCTAATTTGAGGCATACTCGAAACCACTATGCCTACGAAGGCCGGCGCATGAACAACAGCAAACGACCCCACCGTATCGCAGGCACACCGGTCTGAGACCCAAAATGGAACACACAGTGTCCCTTTATCAAACAAAAGAAGCCATCACCCCTCACTTCTTTCGTAGGCCGGGGAGGCCGAGGAGGTAGTTGCGGGTGAGGGTATAGAGGGAGTTGGTGCGGGTTTTGAGGGCGCGAAGGGGGGAAGTGAGGCGGCAGGTGAGGGTGAGAGGAAGCGGGGGACGGGTGCAGAGCATGCTGTCTAGTTCACCGGCTCTGGTGCTGATATTGGAAGCTGCTCCGGATTGAATAATAAGAGCAGGATACAGCAAATATGTCTTAACCTCTCTGCGAGAAGAAATATAATCTCTCAACATCGTGTCGTAAGCACGATAGCGAGCTATCCAAGCCCATGCATCCCCGCCGGCAGGCAAAATATCCAACAACACATCGTAAAGCTCCGATGAAACAATGTACGCGTGGGCTGCAAGCACCCCTTCTGTACGCCAGAGGGAAAAATCCTGCTGCGAGGCGAGCTGTACGCCATGGGGATTCGGTTTGTGGTAGCCGAGGTAGAAGAGGAAGGGACCGGTGAGGGAGGAGAGGGATTCTGCAACGAAGGATTGCCCCTGTTGCCAAGCGGGGGTAAACTCGGCGTCATCCTCCAGGATGAGGACACGGCGGTAACCCTGTTGCTTAGCAAATGCAATGGCGCGGCGATGAGAGGCTGCACAACCTGCGACACCGGCCCACTGGCGAGCCTTGCTTTCCGTGCGCTTGCGGAACCACGGCTTCTCCCCGTAGCCGGGCAATTCCACGCCCGGCACAGCGCTGATGCGGTGCAGACGCTCCGAGGGAATCAGCCCCTCCACCGCGCGACAGAAAGCCTGCCAGCGGTCCACGCTGCGGTCCATGTTAATCACCAGCACAGCATCAATGCAATCCCAAATATCCATTACTCACCCCTTTCGTAATCATCTTCCAAGCGCTCGATATCCTCCTCCGACAAATCATCACCCAACTGCACCTCCACCACAGCTACGGGGCGGCGCGTACGGTTACCGAGGCGGTGCCAGGCGCGGCACGGTATATAAATAGAATCGCCGGGATTAAGCTCATACTCCTCCTGCCCGAGCTGCACGGTAGCCGTACCGGACGTAACAATCCAGCGCTCGGCACGCTTAAAATGCCGCTGCAGAGATAGACGACTGCGCGGGTTGATTTCCAGATACTTGACAACCGCTCCCCGCTGAACAGCCAGCACACGCCAGTACCCCCACGGGCGACCGGCACTTTCTCCGTTAGTATAGGCTATCATAACCGTTATTTCCCTAATTCTGCCCGAATCGACGTCGTCGAACGCGTCGGCAACCCACTGTGCGGAATACGCTTACTCGTCACATAACGAATACCCTTCGACTCGACAAAATCCTTCTTCGCATCCCCCGTACCATCCTCATTCACGAAAAAGATATCCGGCTTGACGACATCGAGAAGCGGCGCAAAGTCCAGCACCTTACCGGTGTCCGGGCCGATGTAAACCTTCTTCACAAAACGAATAGCCTCCAACATATACTTACGCTCCTGCTCATTGTAGACGGTGCTCCTGTTCTTGAGGGCACGCACCGTTGCGTCCGACCCGAGAGAAACGTAAACATCGCCATACGACGCGGCCTCCTCCAGAAAGGCAATATGGCCGCTGTGCAGGACATCAAAACAACCGGAAACGAAAACTTTTGCCATAATCTTCAGGCATGATAGCGCGATCGATGCAGCAAGTCAAGCCATAAATGGCGAAACCCGCACAAAGGCCCCCTCCCCGGGCGGGGAGAGAGCCCGAAAAGGGGTATAAATCAGCGCGTAACCGTCAGCCCCTCCGCCTGCTCCTGCGTCAGCTCGATGCAGTTCCACGGCAGACCATAACGATTGAGCGCCTCCATGAACGGATCCGGGTCATTCTGCTCCATATTGTAAACACCCGCACCGCTCCAAAGACCGGAGAGAATCATGCGCCCGCCGATGGCCGCCGGCACACCCGTCGTGTACGAAATTGCCTGCGAACCGACCTCCTCAAAGCACTTCTCGTGGTCACAGATATTGTAGATGTAAACCGCCTTGTACTTGCCGTCCTTCTTACCCTGAATCACACAACCGATGCAAGTGCGCCCATGGGTTGTCTTACCCAGGTCCCCCGGGTTGGGCAGCACCGCCTTCAGGAATTGCAGCGGCACAATCTCCACACCGTTATACATGACGGGATCGATGCGGGTCATGCCCACATTCTTCAGCACCGTGAGGTGATTGATATAATTCGGCGAGAAACTCATCCAGAACTGCGCCCGCTTGATGGTGGGAATGTGCTTCACCAGCGACTCCATCTCCTCATGATACATGCGGTAAATCTCATAAGTACCCACACCCTCCGGGCAGCAGAAGGGACGGTGCAGACTCATGGGAGGCGTCTCACGGAAGTCCCCGTCCTCCCAGTGGCGGCAGGGAGCCGATACCTCGCGGATGTTGATCTCCGGGTTGAAGTTGGTTGCGAACGCCTGACCGTGATCACCGCCGTTCACATCAATAATATCAAGATAGTCGATCTCATCGAAATGATGCTTGAGCGCCCAGGCGGTGTAGACATTCGTGACACCCGGATCGAACCCGGAACCCATGAGTGCGTAGAGCCCGGCCTTCTTGTAGCGCTCATCGTAGGCCCACTGCCACTTGTACTCAAACTTCGCCACGTCGCGCGGCTCGTAGTTGGCCGTGTCCATGTAGTGCACCCCGGCCTCCAGGCAGGCATCCATCAGCGGCAGATCCTGGTAAGGCAGAGCCACGTTGAGCAGCAAATCGGGCTGAATCTGCCGCAGGAGGGCCACCGTCTGCTCCACATCATCGGCATCCACCGCGTGAGTGGTGATGTGCACGCCCTCCCGCGCCATCACATCGGCCGCGATGGCATCACACTTACTCTTCGTGCGGGAGGCCAGGTGAATCTCGCCGTACACATCCGACATCTGCGCACACTTGTGGGCCACCACATGCCCCACGCCACCGGCTCCGATAATGAGAACTTTCTTCATACCGCGCGCAGTTTGCCCCAAAAGCGGCAGAATGTCAAGAACATAGTCACCCCGCGGGCAGAATTTACCCCGAAAAGACGGAAAAAGACTTCCCGTGGCGACTTTCTGCGGCATGCTGCACTTTGCGCTTTATCAACGCGCGAAACTGTGGTATAATGGCCGAGAGATATGAACACGCCGCAGAATTATTACATACCCACCGTCATTGAGAAAACGAGCCAAGGCGAGCGAGCCTACGACATTTACTCCCGCTTGCTGTTGGACCGCGTCATCTTCATCGGCACGGAGATTGACGACACGGTAGCGAACTCCGTGATTGCGCAGCTTCTGTTCCTGCAAATGACGGACCCGAAGAAAGACATCCACCTGTACATCAACTCCCCGGGCGGCTCCGTCACGGCCGGTTTGGCCATCTACGATACGATGCAGTTCATCTCCTGCGATGTGAACACCTACTGCATCGGCATTGCGGCCTCCATGGCCTCCGTGCTGTTGGCTGCGGGCACCAAGGGCAAGCGCTTCTGCCTGCCGAACGCCCATGTGATGATCCACCAAGTACGCGGCGGCGCCCAGGGCACGGCAGCGGATGTGGCACGCACCATCAACTTTATGTTCAGCTTGGACGAGCGCCTCACCGGCATTCTGGCCAAGCACACCGACAAGTCCCCCGAGGTGGTCAAGAAGGACCAGGACCGTGACAATTATATGACTGCGGAGGAATCCGTAGCCTACGGTCTGGTGGACCGCATCCTCAACCATAAATCCGCTGCCAAGTAACCCCACCATGGCCAATCCTCCCCCCCCGAAAAAGCAGTGCGCCCTGTGCGGTGAATACCAAGGCGAGGGCCGCCCCATGCTGGAGCTGGGGCCCGCCAACATCTGCTTCCAGTGCATGGAGCACCTCAACTTCCGCATGTTCACCTCCGACTTCGGCTCCATCGCCTGCGAACGTGTGGTACGCCTCATCCAAAACACCCACCCGGAGGTGGTGGAGGGGTTGGAACCGGACACCTCGCCCGTGCTGGCGGTGCAGACAAAGAAACTGGACGAGCTCCCCACGCCGGAGGAACTGCACAAGCAGCTGGACAACTACGTCATCGGGCAGGAGCTCGCCAAGAAAACCCTCTGTGTAGCGGTATATAACCACTACATGCGTCTGAGACAGACCACCGATGATGACGGCACAGAGATCGAGAAGAGCAACATCATCATGGCCGGCACCACCGGCTCCGGCAAAACGCTGCTAGCCAAGACACTGGCGAGAATTCTGGATGTGCCCTTCTGCATTGCGGATGCCACCACCCTGACGGAGGCCGGATATGTCGGGGAAGATGTGGAGAACATTATTCTGCGCCTTTTGCAGGCCGCGGATATGAATGTAGCGAAGGCCGAGCGCGGTATCATTTATGTGGATGAGATAGACAAGATCGGCCGCAAGACGCAAAACGTGAGCATCACCCGCGATGTTTCCGGCGAGGGCGTGCAACAGGCCCTGCTGAAAATCATCGAAGGCACAGAGGCTAACATCCCGCCTAAGGGCGGCCGCAAGCACCCGGATGAAAAATACATCAAGGTGAACACGCAGAATATCCTCTTCATCTGCGGCGGTGCGTTCGTAGGCCTGCAGGACATCATCCGCAAGCGCCTCGGCTCCTCCACCCTCGGCTTCGCCAGCATCGAGGAGGGGCAAGACACGAAGGAGTACACGGAGGAAGAGGTGCTGGCCAAGGCCATGCCGGAGGACTTCTTCCAATTCGGGATGATTCCAGAGCTCATCGGTCGCCTGCCGATTTTCGCCCCGCTTACCACCCTGACAGAGGACCAGCTGGTGAAGCTGCTGACAGAGCCGCGCAACGCCCTGGTAAAGCAATACACCAAGCTGCTCTCCATGAGCGGAGTGCGCCTCAAGGTAGAGAAACCGGCCCTGCGCGCCATGGCCAAGCAGGCTATCGAGCGAGGCACCGGTGCGCGCGCCCTGCGCGGCATCTTCGAGCGCCTGATGCTGGATGTGATGTATGAGGCGCCGGGAGACAAGACCATCGACACCATCACCATTACCGAGGACGTAGTGCTCGGGAAGAGCAAGCCCCGCATCAAGCGAAAAACGAAGGCCTGAGCCATGCTCGTACTCGGCATAGAATCCAGTTGCGACGAGACAGCGGCAGCACTTATCGAGGAGCAGGGCGGACAGCCCGTGCTCCTCAGTTCCGTTATCTCCACGCAGATTCCTCTGCACCGGTTATACGGCGGGGTCATCCCGGAGCTGGCCTCACGCAATCACTCCACCAATCTGCCGGGCGTGCTGCAAGAGGCACTGGAGAAGGCCAGGCGCACAGTGCAGCAGGTGGATGTATTCGCCGCCACGGCCGGCCCGGGGTTGGTAGCAGCGCTTTTGGTAGGAAATACAGCGGCCAAGGCCCTGGCAGCAGCTGCGGGCAAACCCTATGTTGCCGTCAATCACCTGGAGGGTCATCTGCTCTCGCCCTTCGTTCAACACCCCGGTGGGCTGGTGCCGCACCTGGGGCTGGTTGTTTCCGGGGGGCACACGCTGCTGGTGCATGTGCGGGGCTGCGGGCAATATGAACTGCTGGGGCGTTCCCGCGATGATGCGGCCGGCGAGGCCTTCGACAAGGTGGCCAAAATGCTCGACCTGCCCTACCCCGGTGGCCCGGAAATCGACCGACGAGCCGAGAACGGCGACCCGACACGCTTCGACTTTCCGCGCCCCATGCTGCATGAGGAGCACCTGGATTTTTCCTTCTCCGGGCTCAAGACAGCCGTGCTCTACACTCTGCAAAAGTTAGCACCCGGTGGAGATCCGCACCGTCTGGAGGAACAGACCCTCTGCGACATCTGCGCGGGGGTGCGTACCGCTGTGCTGGATGTTCTGCTGCACAAGACTCTGCGGGCGGCGGCGATCACCGGACAGCGCGTGGTGGCGGTCTCCGGCGGCGTCTCCTGCAATGCCGATTTGCGGCGTCGCCTGGCGAAAGCCTGTGCCGAGCGGGGGCTTACAGCCGTGCTGCCCCCGCCGGCCATTACCACGGATAACGCCGCCATGATCGCGTATGCCGGCATGTTGCGAGCCAAGGCCGGTGCCTACTCACCGCTCGAGACACCGGTAGATCCTAACCTTACCCTCTGCGGAGCCCGAACACGATCCTGAACCATGAAACTGCGCGACAAGCTGGAGCAGATACTCCCCCCCCTGCTACCGACCTCCGCGGCGGAGGCCATCAAGGGCAAGGAGCTGATTGCGCGCGTACGCAGCGTGCTGGGGGAGACCTACTCGGATCGTTCGCTGCTCTCCCAGTTCTCCTTCATGGCCCTGGATGAGGCATCCTGTCTGGCCCGCATCGCCGGCGGACAGGGGTATTTTCTCCGGGGTGAGGAGACCGAGCATTCTCTGCACGATATGTTTGAGGACGGAGCCGCGCAGGAGGAGGGAGAAAATCCCGTCCACAAAGCGCTGGCAACCGCCGTTCGTCTATACGATACAGCAGGCTTGGGCGTCTTTGTCTACCCGGTAGGAGAAGAAAGCTGGTTTCATCCGGATTTGGTAGCCGTACAGTGGCCCGCCGGCCACTACGGAGAAGACGGTGCCTACATCATCGACGAGCCGGACACGGAGCCCGGCTACCGCGCGGTATGCCTGGCCTTTGCCGAGGATGATGAAAGCTGCCGCCGAGCCCTCTACCGCGCGCTGAGTTGCGGTCTGTGGGCCGAGGAGACCGAGCTGTTGCTCTTCGGCTGCGGGGAAAACGAGGACCTGGCCGAGCTGGGAGCCCGCTGGGGTGTGGGGGTGCGCTGCATCGGTACAGAGGAGGACGGCCTGCCGGAGCTGCCCAGGGCGGACGACATGTTCCGAGCGGGGCCTTCGCAGGCCCGAAGGCTGCTTCAGGAGCTCCCGCAGCGCGTCCTGGCCGTGCCTCGTCACCGCCCTGCCCCCACCCCGCGCCCGGCGGAGGCCGCAGCCGTGCTCCGCTGGGCAGATCAATGTACCGCCCGGGGGCGCATCGAGCCCTTTGAAATGCGCGTCGCCGCACACTAGTCCCGAACTTTGCACCATGAGACTCACCTCCCTCCTGTATCGTTACCGTAACATCCTCATCCTGTTCCTCGGCCTGTATTTACTCGTTACGGCGGGTTTCGATTCCTACCGCACGGGCAAATATGTTTACCAAGCCATCACGACAGAAGGCACGGTAACAGATTATCGAAAGGTGCAGACGGAATCCTTCATGGAGATACTGCGCGCCGGTTATCTTCCCCTTCTGCATGCTGAGTTCTACCAACCGGTCGTTCTCTTCCGGCTGGAGGGCGGTGCTCTGCATGCGCGCCTGATGCAGGAAGACCTGTCACCCGAGCCTTATGTCAGGGGTGATAAGGTATCCGTGCTGACGATGCCGAACGATCCCAGTCGAGCGCGGCTTTACGACGGGCAGCACCTGTGGTTCGGTAATGTGCTGCGCTTGGGGCTGGGAGCGATCTGCGTCTTTTACGGTTATTGCGCCACCCGTCGGGTCAGGCGGAGCACCGTTCCGGCCGCCCCTGCCCCGCGCAGAAGTACGCGAACACGCCGTCGCAAAAAGTCCGCCGGGGATGTGTTGCAGGACGCTGCCGAGCTGCTCAGCGAGGTAAGCAACGCGGCACCGAGCAAGCAGAAACGCCGTCGCAGCTCCTCGCGCAGCAAGAAGTAGCCGCGCGGCTACTCACCCAGCGGCAGGGTGAGCAGGAAGGTGGTGCCGCGCTCATCACTCTTCTCCAGCGTCAGCTCACCCCCGATGGAGCGCGCGATGTCGCGCGACAGGGCGAGACCGAGCCCCACACCGGGTTTGCACCCGCGGCGGGCCTCTGCCGAGCGGGAGAAGGGACGGAAGAGGTTCCGCCTGGCCTCCTCGCTCATGCCGGTTCCGTTATCGATAACACGGATGGCCACGGTTCGGGGCATTTGCATCACGCTGAAGCTCAGAGTGGGTGAGGGATTCGTGTTATACTTCAGTGAATTATCAGCCAGATTGGTCAGGATCTGCTCCACGGAGAGCAAATCGGTTCTCAGGGAGAGGAGCTTGGTGTGCGAATCATGTGTGATGGCCACGGTAACACCCGCCGAGCGCGGTCGGGCAGCTACACGCTCGAACACTCCGTTGAGCAGCTCCGCGCAGGGGCCGCTGTCCTTTCGCCCCCTGATCTTACCTCGGCTCAGGCGGGCAAAGGCTAACACATTCTCCACCAAATGCCCCAGCCGCTGGCATTCCTTATGCAAGGTATCATAGTACTCCTGCAAGCGCTCCGCCGGCACCTGTCCGCGGCAGAGCATTTCCGTATCCAGGTTAAAACTGGTCAGCGGTGTTCGCAGCTA
>CAMEZO010000065.1 GCA_945947905.1 uncultured bacterium | reverse complement strand
CTTCGGCAAGAGTTCAAGGCAAATTCATAGTAGGTGGCTTTAGAATTTTATCAAAAAAATAACCAAGGGAGCTACTATCCCTGCGGCATGCAGTCTGCACGGAGCCAAGTATGTCAACCGGTTTCCGGAACCTTCCTAAAATTCTGCGTTCTGAATAAAATCAGTTACCTACCACCCCGGCGGCATGGAGTCTGTGTCAAGCCAAGCATACCACCGACTCTCCCAAAATTCCTTTTATTCCGCGGTCATTCTATTCGCGCTCGCAGCGAGAACTGCGGTAAGAAGTCTCGCATAAGCTCTCGCGCGAAGGTGAAGAATCCGCGGACTTTTAGGGGGAGGGCGGCGATTGGGGCAAAAAAATCACTTTTTTGCGTCCGCAGGGGCATTTTCTGCTTCACAAAGGGCGGGGTTTCGGCTACAATGGGTTGCAGGATATGGCTAGCATCACTCAAAAGACTCTCGCGAAATGTGTCACGATTAAAGGGAATGCGCTGCACACCGGGCAGACGACGACCCTCACCATCAAGCCGGCGGACCCGAACACGGGGCTGATGTTCCGCCGCGTTGACTTGCCGGACAAGCCGTTTTTGGCGGCGTCAGCGGCCCATGTGCAGGCAGTGGAGCGCGCCACGACGCTGGCGGACGGCTCTGTGGTGGTTCATACAGTGGAGCACCTGCTCTCTGCCCTGACGGGCATGGGGGTGGACAACGCCATCATCGAGATGGACAGCAGCGAGCCGCCCATCGGCGACGGCTCTGCGAAGCCCTATGTGGAGCTCATCAAGAGCGCGGGCTTGGAGGACCAGAAGGTGCCCTGCCCGGTCTGGCAGATCCGCGAGCCGGTGCAGGTGGAGGCCAAGAACGGCTCGACCATCGTCATCATGCCCGCCAAGGAATTCCGCGTATCCGTCACCGCCGTGGGCCCGCAGGGGCGCGTGACGCAGTACTTCGACTCCGTCATCACGCCGGAGAGTTATGAGAAAGAGCTGGGGGATGCCCGCACCTTCTGCTTCTACGAGGACATCAAGCCCCTGCTGGACAAAGGGCTGATCCAAGGCGGCACGCTGGACAACGCCATCGTCATCAAGGGAGACAAATTCATCTGCGCCGGCGGTCTGCGCCACGGCAACGAATGCGCCCGCCACAAGGCCATGGACCTGATCGGCGACCTGATTCTGAACGGGCGCCGCATTCTGGGGCATGTGATTGCCATCATGCCCGGGCACGGCATCAACACCCAGATGGCGGCCAAGCTGCAGAAAACCTACGAGAGCATGGAAGCCATGCGCCCGAAGACCTTTGCCCTGCCCGCCGGCGACGCCGTGATGAACACTGCGGAGGTGCTGGCCATGCTGCCGCACCGCTACCCCTTCCTGCTGGTGGACCGCATCCTGGGCTTTGAGGGCGACCGCAAGTGCGTGGGCCAGAAGAACCTCACCATGAACGAGCTCTTCTTCCAGGGCCACTTCCCGGGCCACCCCGTGATGCCCGGTGTGCTGCAGGTGGAAGCCATGGCTCAGGTGGCCAGCATCCTCATGCTCCGCATTCCGGAGAACCAGGGCAAGATCGGCTACTTCATGAGCTGCGACAAGGTGAAATGGCGCCGCCCCGTCGAGCCGGGAGACGTGCTCATCATCGAGACGGAGCTCACCAAGATGCGCGGAGCCATCGGCGTGGCGACCGGTCGCTGCACGGTGAACGGTGAAATTACCTGCGAAGCCGAGCTTAAATTCATGGTGCAGGACCGCTGATGTCGCAAAAAGGCCCAAAAATTCCGGATATGTGCTTGACATATCCGGGAAAAGGGGTATCATAGTGCACCCGCGGCCGCGGAAGCGGACCCGATACAACTTCACACCAATAGATACAGCATTATATGAGCAAGAGAACATACCAGCCTTCCAAGCGCTGCCGCAAGCGTCAGTTCGGTTTCCGCGCCCGCATGGCTTCCAAGAACGGACGCGCTATCCTCGCACGTCGCCGCGCCAAGGGCCGCAAGCGTCTTCTGCCCAAGGGGGCCGAGGTGCACTACAAGCGCCACATCATCCAGCACGGTAAGTAAAGCCGCGGACAGCCCCTACCCCGGGGCTGTCGGTGGAGTGTATACGCCCTGTTTAAGATGCAGCTCACCAGGCGCCAGACCATGAAGCGGGCTTCCGAGTTCGCGCTGGTCCGCGCACGGGGCTGCTCGCAAGCAGGGCGCTTGCTCGTGCTCAACGTACTGCCGATGCCGGAGGGAGCGGAAGAGGAATCTCGCTTCGGCATCATCACCACCAAACGCTGCGGCTGTGCGGTGGTGCGCAATCGCCTGCGCCGGAGGGTACGCGAGTTACTGCGAGCCCACGGCGCCCCCCTGCAGCGGGGGTATTTCGTTGTGGTGGTGCTGCGCCGGCGAGCGGCAGATGTGGATTACGCAGCCCTGGAGCGTGATCTGCTGCGTCTGCTGCAACGCCGGACCCCCAACATCTCTCCCGCGCCATGTTGAAGCAACTCATCATCCTGCCGGTGCGCTTCTACCAACGCTTCCTCAGCAAGCCGCTGCATGTCCTCTGCGGCCCGCACTCGCACTGCCGTTTTTCGCCCAGTTGCTCCCAATACTTCATCGAGGCCGTGCAGGTGCACGGCGTCATCAAGGGGACGGGACTGGGCATTTGGCGCATTCTGCGCTGTAACCCCTTCGGGGGCTGTGGGTATGACCCCGTGCCCCCGCGCCGATCAGATACCTCAACCAAGTAACAGATACCATGGATAAACCGACTCTCATTGTCGTACCGACCTGCCTGGCCCTGTTGGCTGCCTATTGGTGGACCAACCGGGACACGGAGGAGCCCAAGCCCCAGCCGGCCCCGCAGGTGCAGACCGCCCAAACGGCCCCCGCTGCGGAGCAACCCGCCGCCGCGCAGTCCCCTGCCGAACAGCCCGCGGCCACCCCGTCCGCCGAGGCACAGGCCCCCGCCGAGCAAGCTGCCGCCAAGCAGCCCGCAGCCCCGGCCCCGCCTTCCCAACCGGAACCGGAGACCTACACGCTGACGGCCTGCAACAACGATGGCAAGCCGGTGGTCAAGTACCACTTCAGCACCGCAGGCGGCGCCTTGACCTCTGCAGAGATGCTCGACACCCCCATCAACAGCACCAAGCCGGAGCTGCAGGGCAATGTCTTCATTAACGGCGTGGCCGGCCACGGCATCGGCACCCTCATGTTCAACCTGCAGCAGGGCAGCGAACCACTCTTCGACCCGACGGTCTACACCCTGGTGAAGGACCCGAACTTTACCAACGCCAAGCAGGTGGCCATGGTGGGCAACATCAACGGCTATAAGGTAACCAAGGTCTTTAAGCTGAAGGAGGTGAAGGAGCGCGACGGCGAGCGCATCGAGGGCTCGCAGTACACGCTGGACCTCCGCATCTGGGTGGAGAACACCTCCGGCAACCGCATCGCCTTCCAAAACTGCGCCGTCTACGCCGGCGGCACCACCCGCATCTCCTCCGCCGAGTGGAGCAGCCTCACCAACTTCGTGACCATGGAGGACAATGACTTCTCCAAGCACACGGAAAGCGACTTCTCCCACTTCTTCGGCGAGAACGACCGCAACATCGTCAAGATCTGCCAAGACCCGCTGCAGTGGGCCGGCGTGATGAACCAGTACTACGCCTCCATCGTGATGCCAAGCAACGGCACGAGCGCCCCCGGCTACTACGCCGCCCCCACGCGCTACCTGCAACACGGCGAGCGCGAGAACGGCTTTGAACTCGGCGTCTGCATCCCGAACTTCGAGCTTGCCCCCAAGGGCCCCGTGGCCGGCAGTGAGAAGGTGCTGGACTTCACCATCTTCACCGGCCCCAAGTATAACCTGATGCTGCATGACTTGGACAGCGAGATCCGGGGCCTGAGCAACATCATGGACTTCGGCATCCTGGCCTTCCTCAGTTACCCGATGGACTGGATGATCAACCTCTTCCACGGCCTCTTCGGCAACTGGGGCTGGGCCATCGTGGCCATGACCTTCGTCATCCGCCTGCTCATCTGGCCGCTCTACCGCAAGAGCTACATGAGCATGAAGCGCATGAGCCTGCTGCAGCCCAAGATGAAGGAGCTGCAGGAGAAGTACGGCGATGACCGCCAGCGCGTGAGCACGGAGATGATGAAACTGTACCGGGAATACGGCATCTCCCCCGTGGGCGGCTGCCTGCCGATGCTAGCACAGATGCCCATCTTCTTCGCCTTCTTCTGGGTGCTGCAGGCGGCGGCAGAGTTCCGCAACGCCCCGTGGATGGGCTGGGTGACCGATTTGTCCCAGATGGACACCGTGGCCACCATCCCCCTCGGCTCCTGGGAGATACCGGTCAACCCGCTGCCCTTCGTCATGGTGCTGTCCATGGTGGTGCAGATGCGCATGAACCCCACCACCCTGCAAGATAACACGCAGAAGTGGATCATGCGGCTCATGCCGATCTTCTTCTTCGCCTTCTGTTACCTCTACCCCAGCGCGCTGGCTTTGTACTGGACCACGACGAACGTGATCTCCATCTTCCAGACCTGGCTCATCCGCCGCATGCCTGCCCCCACCCTCGAGAAGGTGAAGCAGGAGGGCAAGAAGCGCAAGAAGGGCTTTATGGAGCGCATGCTGGAGGCCCAGAAAGCCGCCCTGGAAGCCCAGCAGGAGAAAGAGCGCATGCGCAATGTGACGCGCCGCTGATGCTCCGCTGCTTTTGTTGACAGAAGCCCGCCCGGTTTGCCGACACGGTGACCGGGCGGTGCTGTTTTTCCGCAACAATGCGCCCGGCGGCGGTGACCGACGGTATATTTCCGGCTCACCGGGCCTGTTTCCCCCGTACTTTTTTGCCCGAGCGGCTTTTTTTTATTCTCAAACGGGGAGAACTGTGGTATATTATGCGCGAGGGGGAATACCCCTCTGCGCCCCCGCCGGGCCACACCAGAAGCATTGAGACATGAAAACGAACGCTATCATCACACTCGCAGCCATTGCAGTGATACCGGTCGTGCCGGTTTCCTGCACCCACAGCACGGATGTCACCCCGGGAGCCGTTGCCCCGGCGGCCGCTCCCTATATGCAGTTGAAGCTCAGCGCCACCACCAAGGATGTGCCGGTGAAGCAGAGCCTGATCACTTGGATTGAAAAGGGAGTTGCCGACGCCAACGCCAAGCCGTCCGCCTCCGAGACGAGCCGCAGTCCGCGTCCCTTCGTTGCCCGCATCGTCTCCGGCACCGATACTTATTACTGGGAGGGAACGGCCATTCGCAAGGTCGGTTGGCCCGCCTATTTTGAGGATACGGGTATCGAGGAACTCGCCGCCGCGCGCTATCCCAAGCTGCACGACTATATGCACAACGGACTGAAGGAAGGCACCTCTGCCGAGACCATCGCCAAGCAGGCGACCTCCCTCATCAAGAAGCTGCAGCGCAAGCACTGAGCTTCCGCGGACACCGTTCTGAAGTTGTTCACCCGAGCCGCCCCGGCCACCCGCCGGCAGCGGCTCGTTCTTTTGCCTCAGGCGCGGATGCCGAGGATGCGTTCGGCGCGCTCGACCTGCTCGGGGGTCGGGGGCGGAATATCGGGGAGGGTGTAGGGGATGCCGAGCTGCTGCCACTTGCCGAGGGCCAGGGTGTGGTAGGGCAGAATTTCGACGCGCTGCACGCCGTTCAGGGAGGCGATGAAGTCCCGGAGGCGGGCGAGCTCGTCCGGGTCATCGGTGAGCCCGGGGACGAGGACGCGGCGGATCCACATGGGGATGCCGCGGTCGGAGAGCCAGCGAGCCATGGCGAGGATGCTGTCATTCGGTTGGCCGGTGAGGGAGCGGTGGGCGTCGGGGTCGAGCTGCTTGAGGTCGAGCAGGACGAGGTCCGTGTGCTCCATAAGCCGGCAGAAGTGGGAATAAAAAGGCTCCTGCACGGTGAAAGGCCGGCCGGAGGTATCGAGCGCCGTATGCACGCCCGCCTGCTTGGCCAGGCGGAAGAACTCCGCCAGGAACTCCACCTGCAGCAAAGGCTCGCCGCCGCTGACGGCGATGCCGCCGTTATTCCTCCAGTAGTTACGATAGCGCAAGGCACGCTGCAACAGCGCGGCAGGCTCCCACTCCGTGCCGCCTTGCAGGGACCAAGTCTCCGGGTTGTGGCAGTACCGGCAACGCATGATGCAGCCCTGCGTAAAGGCGACGAAGCGCACCCCCGGGCCGTCCACCAAGCCGAAGGTCTCTAACTTACTGATGCGACCGACGAGAGCCATGAGCGAAAGCAGCGCCCCGGGGGAGCGGCCCTCCGCCGGAGCGGAAGAGCCGGACAACCCCGGGGCGCCGGATGTTACTTGAGCGCATCGAACGCGCCCTTGAAGAAATAGTAGCCCCAGCCCCAATCGGCATCGCCTGCCCAATCGGGGTCGTAGTGGTGCTGCGGGCGCAGAAAGCGCTCCGGATGCGGCATGAGGCCCATCGCGCGGCCCGTCGGGTCCTGAAGACCCGCGATCCGCAGCTCCGAGCCGTTATGGTTATCTGCATATTGCAGAGCCACGCAGCCGTTATCCATGTACTTCTGCGCATCCCCCGGATCCGTCACCAAGCGCCCCTCGGCGTGGGCCGACGGCAGCTCGAAGGAATCCGGCAGGTAGCGGGTGAAGGGGCAATCGCGGTTGACCTTCACGAGCTTGTCCCACATGCACTCGAAGCGCTCCGACTTGTTCCAGATGAGCGACGCACGGGGCAGAATGCCGAGCTTGGTGAGGATCTGGAAGCCGTTGCAAATGCCGAGCAGGAAACCGCCGTTCGCGTGGTGGGTCATCAGGGCATCCCCCAGAAAGCGCTCCGTTTCCAGCTGCGCCAAGCGGCCGCTCATCACGTAATCGCCGTAGGAGAAGCCGCCGGAGAAGACGACGAGCTGCGCCTTCTTGACGTGCGCGGGCGTGGCCGTGGCGATGGGCTGCACCTGAGTGGAGAAGCCGACGGCGTTCAGCGCGCGCGCCGTCTCCACATCGCAGTTCGTGCCGGGGTATTTCAGTAGTAATGCGTGAGGCATAGAAATAAAGTATCGTGCTTGTTATCAATAATACGGAGTAAGGCCGTGCTTCCAGATGTGCTTGAGGTCGGCCACATCGGCGGAAAGCACCGTAGCGCCCTTGGCCGTGATGGTCAGCTTACCGTCCTGAGTAGCAGAACCGATGCGCGCGCAGGGCGTGCCCTGCATGGCGGCCTCGAACTCGTGCACCAAGTCGTCGTCAACTTCTACCAGGAAACGCCCCGTGCTCTCTGCGAAGCAGGGAACGGCGTTGTTCCTCCAGCCGCCCGCCGTAGGCAGGGCGTCCAGATCCAGGCTGATGCCGCCCTTGCAGGAGAAGGCCATCTCCGCCGCCGCAACGGCCAGACCGCCCTCCGAGAGATCGTGCGCGGAAAGCACGAGGCCCTTGGTGAGCGCGTTCTCGTAGTACTGCTTGTAGACGGCGAGGTTAGCAGCGCAATCCGTCTGCGGCACCTTGGCACCGGAGATACCCTTGATGCGGGCGTAGACGCTGCCGCCCAGCTCGTCCTCCGTGCGGCCCACGATGTAGATGCTGCTGTTATTGCGGCGCAGGGACGAGCCGCGCACATGCTCCGCGGACTCCACCACACCGAAGCCGGAGCACAGGAAGGTGACGGGGATGTTCACCGGACCCTCCTCGGTCTCGAAGTAGTTGTAGAAGCTATCCTTGCCGGAGACGTACGGAGCCCCGTAGGCCAGAGCAGCCTCGCGGATGCCCTTGGCGCACTCCACGATGCGTCCGAGCTCGGTGGGGCACTCCGGGTTGCCCATGCAGAAGTTATCCAGCAGGGCGATCTTGTCCGGATTGGTGCCGGCTAACACCAGTTGCCGCACGGTTTCGTCCACCGTACCCGTACCCATGGCGAAGGGGTCCGTCTTGCCCCACTCCGGCAGAATGGCCAGAGCCAGGGACATGAGCTTATCGCTGCCGTCGATGTCGATCACCGAGGCATCCTGCGGGGCATCGGCCGTGGCACCGGCCAACGGCTTGAGCACTGTGTTGCCCTGCACCTCGTGGTCGTACTCGCGGATGATGGGTTCACGGGAAACAACGGCGAAGTCGGCGAACACCGCGCGCAGGTCGCCCGCCAAGTCGCTGTCATCCAGCGGAAGCCCCGTCTTGGCCTCCCCGGGGGTGAACACGGAGGTGAGGTGTTTGGTAGGCGCATCGTGCAGCTTGCTGTTGTCCAGTTCGCAAACAAGATTGCCGTTGTGCCACACGCGGAGCACGCCGGTGTCGTTGGACTCGCCGAGCACGGTCATCTCCGTTTGGAAGGTATCGGCGAGCTTCTGCAGCTCGTCCAGGTTCTCCGGCTTGACGGCCAGCACCATGCGCTCCTGGGACTCGGAGAGGAAGATCTGCCAGCTGAGCATGTTCGTCTCCTTCAGCGGCGCGCGCTCCAGGTAGAGGTTACCGCCGGTCTCGGAAAGCATCTCGCCCGCAGCGGAGGAGAAACCGCCCGCGCCGCAATCCGTCACGAATTCGATGAGCCCGCGCTCGCGAGCCTCCAGAATCACGTCCAGCGTCTTCTTTTCCTCGATGGGGTTGCCGATCTGCACCGCCTGCTGGTCCTCCGTTGCGGAGGCCTCGCCCATGGCAGCGGAGGAGAAGGTGGCGCCGTGCAGGCCGTCCTTGCCCGTGCGGCCGCCGATGACGACCACGGCCAGCCCCGGCTTCATCTCCTTGGCAATGTCCTTCTGCGGGATCACACCTGCCGTGCCGCAGAAGACGAGCGGGTTATAGATATAAGTGGGGTCGAACTGAATGGCACCGCTCGTGGTCGGAATGCCCATGCGGTTGCCGTAGTCGCGCACGCCGTGCACCACGCCGCGCATGATACCGAGCGGGTGAATGATATTGTGCCCTTCCACCATGCTCTGCGGCGTATCCGGCGCGCCGAAGCAGAACACATCCAGGTTTGCAATCGGCTTGGCTCCCTTGCCTGCGCCCAAAATATCACGAATCACACCGCCCAATCCCGTGTTGGCACCGGCGTAGGGCTCAATGGCGCTCGGGTGATTGTGCGTCTCGGCCTTCAAACAAACGGAGAGCTCGTCATCCAGCTTGATGAAGCCCGCATTGTCCACGAAGCAGCTCAACACAAAGCCCGGCTTCTTGGCCATGATTTCCTTGCTGGGCCGCTGGATGAAGGTCTTGTACATGCTCTTGATCTCCTCCGTCTGCCCGTTGACGGTGTGCTGCACCGTGGCGGCGAAGATGCGGTGCTTGCAGTGCTCCGACCAAGTCTGCGCGATCACCTCCAACTCCACATCCGTGGGCTCGCGGTCGATCTCGCGGAAAATCTGCTGCACCACCAGCATGTCCTCCGTAGAGAGGGAAAGTTTCATGTCGCGGCTCAGCTGCGTCAGCTCGGCCTCGCTCAGCTCGCGTACGGGTATCGTTCTATACGTTGCCATAAATCAGATGTCGGTTCGTCGTTGGATTCAGCGTACGCTCCAGGTGTGGATGGCGGGGTTGCACACGTCGTTGCAGAAGCGGGCCGCCAGCGCCGCCTTGTCTCCCGTGCCGAACACGTAAATGTTTTGCGTAATCGTCAGCCCGGTGATGGTGAAGGGCATGCCGCTGCGCCCGCGATAGTTGGTGAGGATGGCTTCCTTCTCCAAATCCAGCGCGCCTTTCTTGATGCCGTAGGAGATGCAGAAAAGCTCGCCGCTCAGGGCCGGGGCGCCGCCTTCCTCCACTTTCTGGGAGATGGGATCAACCAGCACGCGCCGCATGTAGTCCCGCGCCGCCTCCACATCGCCCTCGCACTCTACCGTGTACAGGCGCGTGTGGTTATAGGCCAGCTTGTCTGCAATGGGGGTGTACAGCAGCTTGTTAGCATCCGTAGCCGACTGGAATCGGCTGAAGACTTCCAATGTAAGTGTTGCCATAAATGTGAAAATGCCACCGGCAGCACACGCTCATCGCGCCGCGCAGACGGTGGCCACTCGCGTTTCCGTTACTTCTGCAGGCGCGCCAGCACATCGGCGTAGGCCTCCATGAAGCCACCCAGCCCCTGGCGGAAGCGGTCCTTGTCCATCTTCTTGCCGGTCTCCACATCCCACAGGCGGCAGGTGTCCGGCGAAATCTCGTCCGCCAACACGATCACACTCGGGTCCGTGGCCAGGCGGCCGAACTCGATCTTGAAGTCGATGAGGCGCAGGTTGGCCTTCAGGAAGAACTCCTTAAGGGTGTCGTTGATGAGCAGGGCCATGCGCTTGATGTAGGCAGCCTCCTCCTCGGTCGCGGCGCCCATCTCGCGGGCGTAGTCATCGTTGATGAACGGGTCGCCCAGCGCGTCGTCCTTGTAGGAGAACTCCACGATCGGCTTCTTGAACTGCGTGCCCTCCTTCACGCCCATGCGCTTGGAGAAGGAGCCGGCGGCCACGTTGCGCACAATCACCTCCAGCGGCATGATGGACACCTTCTTCACCAGCAGGTTGATGTCGTCCACATCCTCCACCAAATGGGTCTTCACCCCCTTGGCCTCCAGCATCCGGTAGATGATCAGGGTGATGGCCTTGTTGAATCGGCCCTTGTTTTCAAAGTCCTCCTTCTTCACGCCGTTGAACGCGGTCGCGGAGTCCTTGTACTCCATGCGCAGCACGTTGGGATCCTCCGTGGTATACAGTCGCTTGGCCTTGCCTTCGTAGATGGGTTCCATGTTCGATGATGGGGCCGGTGTTTGTGCCCCGCGCACATTGTACCGCACCACCGCCGGATGTCAAGCACAATGTGCCTCCCCCGCCCTTCCGAAGCGCATTTTTCTGCGCAAAAAAGCCACTTCCCGCACCTCCGCCCCTCACCGCACGCTGCGGATGAAGGTCAGTGACTCTGCGGAGGATTCAGCCGTGTTCGTTTTTTTGCGGAAGTGGTTTTCAGAAACTCGTCGAAGACGCGGGCCACTTCCGGATCCCGGCGGGAGCGTTCATATGCCGACATACCGCATGTGCTCTTTTTCGTATAATCGGCACCTCTCTCCAGGAGGAGTTTGATCACATCGGTGTCCCCCCGCGCCGTGGCATGCCATAACAAGGAATCCCCCTTTTCATCTACGCAATGGATATCGGCACCGGCATCCAACAAGGCGAGAACAACGGGCATCTCGTAATCCGGGGGTTCAACAGCCAAGAATAAGGGTGTTTTGCCCTCGTCTGTCCGGCAATTCGGGTCGACTCCGGCGCTGAGCATCATGTTAACGACAGCAAGGTTCCCCACGTAAGAAGCGGTGAGCAGGATTCGTTCCTCGGCCTTTCTTCGTTGCTCCCCCTCGAGGCGGGAAAGAAGCAGCGTGATCAACTCGAATTTGTTTCCCGATACTGTCCTCGAGGCCCACTCCAACGAGGCCGAGATATTCTCCGCGGATATTCCCTCCTTCAGCAGCAGGCCGATCAGCTCGGCGTTGTTGTAGTCAACAGCCTGCACCATGGCAGACATCCCGTAACGGCCCTTCGCATTGATATCCGCGCCGTTTTCCAAGGTGCGTTTCACTCTGCCGATGTCCTGATACTGAACAGCCTGCAAAAATTCGTAATCGACGGGTGACAGGGACGGGGCATCCTCTATATCGAGCACAACGCCGGACAGTGCCCCGGCTTCCTCCAGCAGGCGTATACATTCGGGGGCTCCCGGGTTATTCAGAAACTCGTCCTCGATCTCCGCAAAATCGTACGGGGTCTCAAGATCGTGCAGACCGTGAACATTAACATGGGCCCCCGCCTCCAGAAAAAGGCGGACACTCTCATGCGCACCCTCCATGGCGGCAAGCATGAGGGGCGTGCTTCCTTCATCATCACGCACATTGACATCCGCGCCCGATTCGAGCAGGAATTTCGTTACATCTGACCTACACGGGTCACACAACATAAGAGGAGTGCAATTTTCCACGTCCCTCTGGTTGACATCGGCACCCGCGGCCACCAGCAATTTGAGCATCTCCAAATCATCCTCATCACCGAACACCTCGAGGATCGGATAGGATACCCAATCCCTCTCCGACTGTTTTTCGATAGGCGCATTGACATCCGCCCCGGCGGCAATCATGCGTCGAGCCGTCTTCGTATCGCCGCGGGTAACGGCGTCGATAAATGATTTCTGTATCTCTGATGCAGTCATTCGGTGATCTGAAATTGTCCGCCCCTCACCGCACGCTGCGGAGGGCGAGCTCGAAGGCACGGATGGTGCTGGATGGGTTAGCAATACCCCGGCCGGCAATGGCGAAGGCAGTGCCGTGGTCCGGGCTGACGCGGAGGCGCGGGAGGCCGATGGTGGC
>CAMEZO010000064.1 GCA_945947905.1 uncultured bacterium | reverse complement strand
CAAAACTAATCAACAGAAAAGGTCATTCCCAATCAGAGAATGACCTTTTGAAATTTAATCACCTTCTGATAATTACTGCAACAGTGTATAATCAGGCATAGGTAGGTCAATAGGCAGCGGAAAATCCGCATCATGAGGATTGGTATTTTCCATTGTATAAGCCCACGCTTCTTCGGCATCGTCGATGAACCCCATCTCTACATTCCACAGGGCAATTGCATACTGCCAATTCGTCATTGTAAATTCGGTGTCTTTTTTACCTCTGCGTTTGCTATTCAGGAAATTTATCAAGAGTTTTTTCTCCTTGTTATTACTGAACTTCCATCCTCCCTTTTCACTTGCATGGATGACATACTTAGGAGACAAGAATGAAATTCTAGCACACTTGGTAGCTTGTCTATAATTCACATGGTCATACACCTTAAAATAGGTTGGTCTATTTCGTGAAGAATCAGGATTTACCGCTATACTTAAATTATTTTCGTAGTCTCTGGCTACGGTTGCCATCTCAGTAAACATTTCCTGTTCCCGGGTCTGTTTCTCAATAATCTCATTGATTACCTTTTTAGTATTATATTCCATAACTTATATTTTAACAATGTTCTTTTTTTCTGTATCTTTTATGCCACCATCTCCATTACAGGTATCATGGGGCGGTCACTTACCTTTGTTCTCTTAGTGAAGCAACGGACGGAGCAAATGTGGTTCGTAAGGATCCTTACCTTTTCGGTGTAAGTCTCCTTAGCGTGATTAGTAAAGTTATTATAGACCAAGTAGCTATCAGATGCTTAGTTGAAACGCCATTGAAGCGGTCAATAAAACCCTTTAAACGGCTGTGGTAGGAGTTCATACGCTGAATGTTGTAAAGACTAAACGGATTGACTTCAACTCGCTCCAATCCCCTATTTTGAGCAATAACATCATAGGCAGTTGCTCCATCAGCACAGAGAATAGCCCCCTTGGAGATGTGGTTTCCGATAACGGAGTTGATGCCGTTGTCAGAAGCCTTACCAAGACCGCTAATCTTGGAAATGGACAGACCAGAACGATTGATAGCACAAGGAACACAGACCTGCTCGCGAGACAGACCTCGCTTCCTGCCCTTGTGAAAAATAGAAGTTCCACGCTTACGCTTAGAACGTCCCGCTTCTCCATTCTTGAATACCTTACGATTACCCTTATAACTCAAACGGAAGTAAGTCTCGTCAGCCTCTACGATACCGCCCATAGACACATTATCCATAATCCCCACGAGACTATCACAAACCTTATGTCTCCACAGGAAAGCGGTGTTCTTATTGATATTACAGATTTCTGCCGTTTTGCGGACAGAGAAGCCGTGTAAGAAGCAGGAGATAAACTCTTTCCACACGGAAAAGTCTTTCTTAGGATAGTAGAGAATGCAATTAGTGGTAACAGAGAACTTTTTGTTGCAATGGGAACAATAGAAACGAGGGCGTCCATTCTTCTGGTAGCCGCTTTTTCTTACTCCTTTCCCCTTAGCGGAACAATGAGGACAAACGATGCCTTCTGCCAATTTTGTATCAACAATAAACTTGAAGTCTGACGGAGAAGAATTGGTAGAAATGAAGTCAATGAACTTTCTCTCTTTCTGTGAGAGAAAGTTTCTTGAACTCTTTAAGTAGGTTTGTAATGGCTTCATTCCTCATATTATCTCCTCCTTACACAGACATTATATATGATTTGCGCCTCTTTGTCAATTAAATTTTAATAAATTATGAAGAAAAATTGAAGAATTTCAGATTCTAATCGTATATTCCGTCAACTACCACTCGGTTACGCCTTGAAACTTTGTTTCTTCATCTAAAGACCGGGTATTTTCTACTGTTGAGTTTTTGTGACTTGTGAAATATAATTCAAAAGCCCACCACCGTCTTTACCGATGGTGGGGAGTTTTATTTAATTGTTCTAAGAGGAGCACCTGTTTTGTAGGACATAGCCAACATTTTTACCCTTTCCTGTACCGGACGAACAGACTCATTGGCCTTCGCCTCACCGAGAGTGAGCGTCGTTTTCCCGTCCTCGGTGGCAAGGACGGCGGAATCATCAAGATTGTCCATGAGGAGCAAGGCCTTCAGCGTTTATAACTTCTCGCTCCACGTGTTCGTAATGCTGTCTAGGAGATAACATTTCATAAACTGAGATGTATTCTTACTTTACAGTTAATCCGAAATTCGTGTATGGGCTGAATTATCTCATATCCGGGCATCTCATGTCAAGCCTGTTTTCGACAAATTGTCAAATTATGCGTGCAAAAAAGGGTTTATACGACGCCTGAGAATGAAAAAAGGAGAAAACCGATCGGTATAGCAAGCCTTGGTGTGTTCTGAGTGCGGTACACACCATCATATCGATGTGACTGTAGGGAGCCAGAATATGAACGCAGAATTTTCGGAATCTTAGGAAAGGAAGGGGTGTACGGGAGATGAAGGAAGATTACGGTGCGTTTGTTGTTGGAAGGAAGGTTTTGGAAAATGCTTTCTTGACATTTCACGAGTCTTGTGGTATTCATTGTGAGCATGGAGATGCAAGAAGAAATTATAGACAATAAGCTCACGGCTGCTGTAATCGGGGCTGCGTTTGAGGTATATCGCACCTTGGGTCACGGATTCTCTGAGGTAGTGTACCAACAAGCTCTTGCCAAGGAATTCTTAATAAGGTCAATTCCTTTTCAACGGGAGACTCCGTTGAAAATTTACTATAAGGGCGAACTTTTAGAGTCTACATACAAAGCAGATTTTATATGCTTTGACAGTATTATCGTCGAACTCAAGGCCGTTTCAACACTCACAGATGCTCATACGGGGCAGGTTTATAATTATCTAAGAGCAAGCCACATGAAAATCGGACTGATTTTTAACTTTGGGGACACTCGAAAGTGTCGGGTCAAGCGCGTTGTGAACGGAATGCCGGAATACGTCAATAAAGAACCTTTCTCAATCAATTGAGGACAACTGTTCTTACCTACCTCGCGCTCAACTTCCTTCTTCTCCCTACTGTCAATCCACGAGTGAAGTCTCACAATACCTACCGCCCGAAATTTTAGTTTCCTGAATTTCCCGAAATTCTGCGTTCCAAAAAATCAGCTTCTTCCCGCCACAACGGCGGGAAGTCTTGAACTCCGCCGGCATCAGCTCCGCCTTTACTAACCCCGGAGCTACCTTCCCTCGGCCAGGCTCCGGGCGAAGTGCTGTAGGTTGCGGCTGACCAGGGCCATGCGGTTGTAGTCCAGGCTCTCCGGGGTATCGCCCGGGGTATGGTAATTTCGGTTGCGCAGCATGGCAGTATCGGTAATCATGATGGCGGGGATGCTGAGGGGCGCGTAGTTACGGTGGTCGCTGAAATAGAGGGCCGTATCATGCGCCCACGGCACGTTGAGCCGCAGGGCTGACATGTCGGCGGAGAGGAAGCGGTAGGCGCGGCGGGCCAAGGAGACAGAGGCGAAATCTCCCACCACGGCCACAAAATTACCCTTGGAGGGCAGAAGCAGGCGGGAGCCGGCAAAGAGGGACGGCTGGCTGTCGGGTTCATCGCGGTAATACCCCAACATCTCCAAGCAAACCATGCCACGCACCGTCTCCGGGCTGCAGGTAGCGGCATGGCGCGCGCTGCCCATATCCTGCGTGCCGAACCACGGGGGCTCCTCGCAGTCGTAAAACACCAGCTCCAGCCCGTACTCCCCGACGGCGGCAGGACCTAAAGAACGTGCCAACTCCAACAAAACAGAAACCGCACTTGCATTATCGTCCGCCCCGGGATTAAGGGTTTCCCCCTCGCAGGCATCGTAATGAGCCCCGATCACATAACGCTGGGGGCTCCGTCCCGGAATGCTCACCGAGATATTCGCCCGCCTTTCCCCGTTCAGCTCGAAATATTGCCACTGCGGCACAAAGCCCGCTTGCCGCAACTGCCCCGCGATGTACTCCCGCGCCTGCTGAACCGTCCGCCCGTAACGCGGCACCCGACACAACTGCTGCACATGCCCCCGCAGCCGCTGCACACTCGCCTCCTCCGCCACCGCCGGCGCTTTCTCTGTAGAAGATAAACAAGTACACGCCCCCAGCCCGAATGCCACAGACAGACACCCGAACAGCAGCGACATCACCATAACAATTCCCTTGCGCATAGCTTCATCCTACCACCGACTCTTCCCTCGGTCAAGCAGAAACTGCGGGGCGTCGGCGAGACTTTACGGACAAACACATAAGAGGCAGCTTCAAAATTTCAGTAAAATGACTAAGGGGCCTACTATCCCGGCGGAACGCAGGCTGCACAGAGCAAAGCATTCCGATCCGTTTCCGATACCTTCCTGAAATTCTGCGTTCAGAAAAACCTCAGTTACCTACCACCCCGGCGGCATGAAGCATGTATCAACCGTGTTCACCCCTACTCGCTGCCGACAAACACGGCAGATTCCTCCGATGAGATAACAAAGTCAAAAAAATGTGTACCCGGCCCTTCTTTTTTGTGTACCGGAATTGTGTACCGCTCCGCGCCCGGCAAGTCGAAGCCCTTGAATAACAAAAGCCCCACGGGGTTTATTCCGTGGAGCTCAATGTTAAACAAAGCGGAGAGAAAGGGATTCGAACCCTTGGTGACATTCCTGCCACGCTCGATTTCGAGTCGAGTGCCTTAGACCAACTCAGCCATCTCTCCATGGGTGGCGGGTAGCGGTGCGGGCAGCATTATGCAGGAGCGGGGCGAGGAAGTCAAGCATTTTTCGCGTCAATAAGGCAGAAAAAGCCCCCGTCGGCGGCAGCGAGGGGCGAGAAACAGCGAACCCCGCGCCGTTCCGAAGGGGCGCGGGGCAGGCACGGGGAGCGGATGGGGTGGGATTCGAACCCACGGAAGGGGTAAACCTTCGGCGGTTTTCAAGACCGCTGCATTCAACCGCTCTGCCACCCATCCGGGGAGACCTCGCGGCGAGGTGCGGGGTATGGTAGCACAAAAGCGGAGCCAAGGCAAGCGCAAATGTAAAAAAAGTGTTGCCAAACGGGGCAAAAAAGGCTATACTGGGCAACGCAGATGGAGATTTGGGAATACATTGCATGGGTTGCGGCAGCCTACTTGATAGGCTCGGTACCGTTCGGTTACCTGGCCGGCCGGGTGAACGGGATCGATTTACGCGAGCACGGCTCGCACAACATAGGGGCCACGAATGCGGTGCGGGTGCTGGGCAAGCGCTGGGGGATTCCGGTATTTTTCTGCGATTTTCTGAAGGGTTACGTCCCCCCTGCCCTCCTCATCGGGCGGCTGGGTTGTTCGATCACGGAGTTCGACACGGCGCAAATGGGGCTGTTTTTGGCCGTGTTGGCGGCGGTGGTGCTGGGGCACACCTTCACCTGCTTCCTGCACTTCCGGGGCGGCAAGGGGGTAGCCACCACGGCGGGGGCCCTGTTCGCGCTCTCCCTGTGGGTGGGCGGTGCGGCGGTGCTGGTATGGGTGCTCTGCATGCTCCTCACGCGCTATGTCTCGCTTTCCAGCCTGGTGGCGGGGCTGGGCATGATGGTGGCGGCGGCGATGCAGTTCGCGGGGCAGGACGGCACGCTGAGCACGGCGGACGCGATGCTGCTGGGCCTGCTGGGCCTGCTGTATGCGCTGGTAATCGTGAAGCACCGCAGCAACATTGTGCGGCTCATTCACGGGACGGAACCCAAGGCTTTCAGTAAACATTAACTTATGGAACGACTTTTCAAGAAAACAGCGGTTATCGGCGCCGGTGCCTGGGGCACGGCCCTGGCCCTGACGGCGGCGTACAACGGTGACCCCGTGGTGCTTTGGACCTATCTGGAGAAGGAGGCGGCGCAGATTCGCGAGACGCGCCTGAGCCTCTGCCCCGTGGAGGGGGCGGTGCCGCTGCCGGAGAACGTGCTGGTGACGAGTGATTGGGCCGATGTGGCCGGGGCGGACTTGGTCATCGTGGTGGTGCCCAGTGTGGTGATGCGGCGCGTGGCCTGCAGCTTGGCTTCTGCCGGCTTGGCGGAGAATGCCGTGGTGGTGAGCTGCTCTAAGGGCATCGAGCAGGATAGCAATCTTCTCATGTCCCAACTGTTAGAGACCGAGCTGCACTGCCCCGTGGGTGCCCTCTCCGGCCCCAATCATGCGGAGAACGTGGTGCTGCAAAAGCCCAGCCTCACCTTGGTGGGCTTTGCGGACCAAGCGGTGGCGGAGGCGGTGCAGCATCGGCTGAGTACGCCCTTCATGCGCATTTATACAACAACCGATGTGGTGGGCATGCAGTGCGGCGGTGCCATGAAGAACGTGTACGCCCTGGCCTGCGGTATCTGCGCCGGGCTGGAGCTGGGGGATAACGCGCTGGCGGCCGTGGCCACCCGAGGGCTGGCGGAGATGACACGCTTGGGCATAGCCTGCGGCGGGCATATGGACACCTTTATGGGGCTTTCCGGCGTGGGAGATTTGATGGTTACCTGCTACTCTCACCACAGCCGCAATCAGACGGCAGGGCGCCTCATTGCCAAGGGCACCCCGGCCTGCGAGTGCCAGCAGCGCATCGGCCAGGTGGTGGAGGGGATTCCGAACACGCTCTCGCTCTACCAATTGGCGCGCAAGAAGGGCGTGCGCACCCCCATTGCGGATGCGATGTACGAGATCATCTACAAGGGGGTGGCCCCGCAAACCGTGCTGAATGAGCTGATGACGCGCGAGCTGCGGGAGGAAAATGTGGTGCTGTAGCGCGCAGCCTGTAGAATCCGTCCCGGTTTTTCCGTTCTTCTAAGAGAACACACTCCACACTCTCATGGCAACAGATTTACCGGATAAGCTCTGGCTGGCGGAACTTTGGCAGGAACACAAGGAGCGGCTGCTCAAGCTGCTGACGCTGCGCATGCCTCCCGTGCTGCTGCGCCGCATGAGCCCGGAGGACCTGCTGCAGGAGACTTACCTGGCCTGCGGGGCGCGGATGAACTTTCTGACGGCGGAGCCTGAGGTGCCGGTATATGTCAAACTGCGACGAATTGCGCTCCAGACTCTGACCGACCGTGAGCGCTACCACCTGGGCGCCGGCAAGCGCGATGCCATGAAGGAGAATACCCCCGATGCCGATGAGCAGACGGATGGGGCCATGGATGCCTGGGCGGGTTTTGCGGACTCGATTTCCAGCCCGCGTTCACATATCGAAAAGTTGGAGCGCCGCGCGCTCATCCGCCGCCTGCTGCAGGAGATGCCGGAGATGGACCGGGAGATCCTGCAGCTGCGCCATTTCGAGGAGATGAGCAACAGAGAGTGCGCCGCCGCCCTGGGCATCGCGGAGAAGGCGGCCAGTATACGCTATGTGCGCGCCCTGAAGCGCTTCCGGGAGGCGCTGGTCGGCTCCGGGCTATTCTGTTGAGAACCATGACGGAGGCCGAGCACGAGGAACAGCTAGCCGAGGCGGTGGAGACCTACCTGGAGCTCCTGCGCAACGGCCGAGCCCCGTCGCTGCGCGAGTACGCTGCCCGCATACCGGACTGCGAGAAGGAGTTGTTGGAGCTGCTGCCTGCCCTGGCGGATATGGAGCAGGTGAGCGCGGACAGCGCGCCGGCCCGTGCTGCGGCGCAGGTGCATTTTCCGGAGGAGCTGGGCGGTTACCGTTTGTTGGAGAAAATCGGCAGCGGCGGCATGGGGGTGGTCTTCCGCGCCGTGCAGGAGTCGCTGCACCGGGATGTGGCCGTCAAGATTCTCTCCCCTGCCTGGAACCGTGAGGAGCGGCAACTGCGGGCCTTCGAGAATGAGTCGAAGCTCATCGCGGGACTGCGGCATACGAATATCGTGGAGGTGTTCGGTGCGGGGCAGGAGGGGGACTACCGCTACTATGTGATGGGGCTGGTGCACGGCTCCGGGGTGTCCGCCGCCCGTTTGCAGCAGGTGTATGCGGGGGAGCCCCACGAGCGCGCCGTGGCGCGGGTGGGCTTGCAGGCGGCCAAGGCGCTGGCTTTTGCACACCGCCACGGGGTGCTGCACCGGGATGTGAAGCCCGGTAATTTGTTGCTGGATGATGAGGGTGTGCTGCATGTGAGCGACTTCGGGCTCGCGACGGTGCTCAACTCCGGCGAGGGGGCGCCGCTGGTTACCCAGAGCCATGACGGAACGCTGCGTTATATGCCACCTGAGAGACTGGCACGGGGTGTTAATTCCTTCGCGGGAGATCAGTACTCGCTGGGACTCACGCTCTACGAGCTCATCACGCGCCGCCCCGCCTTCCGGGAGTCGGAGCCGGGTTCTCTGGTGCACCGCATTTGCGCAGAGCCTCTGCCGCGGCTGCGCGACCGGGGGGAGCTGGGCGCGATTATCAACAAGTGCATCAGTTTTCACGAGCAGGACCGCTATGCGTCCAGGGACGACGTGGCGGAGGACCTGTCGCGTTTTCTATCGGGGGAACCGGTAGCGGCGAGGCCCGCGTCTGTGCTGCGGCGATATGCCATGTGGATGCGGCGGCGGCCGGCGGTAGCGATCTGGAGCCACGCAGCGGGGCTGCTGGTGGTGTTGCTGCTGGCCAGCATCAGCATAGGGTTCTGGCGTGTCAACCGCTCCCTGGCGGGGGAGAATGCGCAGCGCCTGCGTGCGGAGAAGAATGCCTCCATAGCCGATGCGGCCATTCACCGCATCTTCCAGGGCATGTTAGGCAAAGACGCGGGTATGCCGCGCGATGTCTTGGCCGCCCTCACGCGCGAGGATGCGCGGCTGATGCAGGATCTGTTGCCTTATTACGAGGAAATTGTGGCGCAGGCCGAGGATGGCGACGGGGATGACAAGGTGGCACAGGCCTGCCGTGTGCTGGCCGCCATTGCCCAACAAACGGGTGATTACGCGGCGGCGGAGCACTACTACCGCCGCGCCCTGGCCGTCGCCCCGGGAGATGCGGTGGCACGGCTGCGTTGTCAAAACGGTCTGGCGGAGGCTTTGCTGCACGGGAATAACAAACAAAAAACAGTCGAGGCTCGCGACATCCTGCGCCGGGCCGTGGCGGCGGGGGATGTGCCGGGGGCTACCTTCGATACGCGGCTGGAGACCGTGCAGAGTCTGCAACTGCTGGCGCATTCCTGCGGCGGGGCATCCCCCCTACCCCGTCCCGGGCACCCGCGCCGGGCCGCTGCGCGCTATTGGCAGGCCCATGACCGCGCGGCTTCCGACAAGCGCCCAACCTTCGGTCCCAAGGGCAAGGGTCGCCGCCCTGCATCCGCTAATGATGCTAACAAGGAGCGCAGTGACTACCTCAAGCGCGCCGCCGGCATCCTCGCCGACCTGCTGGCCGAGCAGCCGGACAACCTGCGCGTGCAGGCTCAGCGTCTCTCTCTGTTGGCAGATGCTCCCCTTCCGGAGCTGCAGAAGCTGCTGCTGCCCGAGGGAGAGACCGCTTTCTCCCTGGCCGAATCGCTCCTGGCCAAGGATGAGGGCAGCGAGACCCTTCAACGTCTCTTCCTCCGCATTGTTACCGCTCCCGCCCCGCCGGAGAACTCGACAGACACGGATCACTTGGCAAAAGCCGTGCGGATAACAGGTAAACTCGTCGCAGATTACCCAGCCGACGCCGACCTCATTCTGCAATACATTATCATCCGCGACCGCTACGCCGACGCCCTTGCCCGCGCCGGGCAACGCGATAAAGCCGCCGCCGAGGGCGAGCGCACCCTCGGCGTCCTCTCCCTCCTCACCGCCCGCGAAGACTTCTCCCCCGAGCTCCGCGAACGCCTTGCCTTCCTCGTCGCCCTCCACCCCGAGCAAGACGAATCCCGCACCCGCCGCGAGGAGGAGCTCGAGCTCCTCCTCCAAACCTACGACGACAAACGCCGCCGAGCCCTCCGCCGCCGCCTCGACGCCGCCCGCCGCCTCTCCCCCCACCGTCCCCGGTGAGGGAAGGCGGAGGCTAGTTCGGACAGATTACGCATACAGCATTCGGAATGCACAATGCACACCCCTTTCGATTTCTATATAACCCATTGATTCTCAAAGAGTTACGTCGTTTCGAAACCCCGTGTACTCCCGAAATCAATAAAGGCTATCTTGCTCAAAGTGCTTGATTTTCATGCACCGCGACACATTACGCTTGACTACAGCATTGAGAATGCTGTATACTCTCGCGAGGTGCAGCATTCTCTCCACAATCTAAAGGATTCCGCGGGACGTCTTTTCTTCTCCTTCTGCAAGTATTTGGTCGCAGGAGGCGCTGGGTTTCTTGTGGATTTCTCAGCACTGTATATTTGCCGAGATATTCTGGGGCTTCACTACCTGCCGGCGTCGGCTATAGGTTTTATCCTGGGCCTCGTATTTGTGTATATCGCCAGCAACAGGTGGGTTTTTGAGGCGCGTAAGCTGGAGCACCGCCGGGTTATCGAGTTCTCTATCTTTGCGCTCATCGGCGTGATAGGACTTGGCCTGACCATGCTCTTCATGTGGGTGTTCGTTGACCTCGTATCTCTTCATTATCTTGTTGCCAAGGTATTCACAACAGGCCTCGTTTTGATATGGAACTTCGGGGCAAGAAGATTTATTTTGTACTCATGATATGAATAAGCGCATCTTTATCATCGGCGGCGGTCCTGCGGGCTTAACAGCTGCATTGGAGCTGGCTCGCAAGGGATACACGAACGTCACCCTCTTGGAACGCGAATCGCAGTTAGGCGGTATATCCAGGACCCTGGAGCATCATGGCAACCTCATTGATATCGGGGGACATCGTTTCTTCTCAAAGTCGGATACCGTCATGAAGTGGTGGACGGATCTGCTACCGCTGCAGGGGAAGCCCTCCTGCGACGATGTAGCTCTGAACAGGGCTGCCACTCTGACCGAGGGAGGGCCGGATCCGGAATCCGCCGATCGCGTGATGCTCGTTCGTTCTCGCCTGTCCCGAATCCTCTTCCTGAGAAAGTTTTTCAGTTACCCGGTTTCGCTCAGTTGGGAGACGCTGTCTAATCTCGGACCGATTCGCACGTTCAAGATGGGTATCAGCTATTTGTGGAGTCTTGTGCACAAGAGAAAGGAAAAATCCCTGGAGGACTTCTTTATCAACCGTTTCGGAAAGGAGCTGTATCGTACATTTTTCCGTGATTACACCGAGAAAGTGTGGGGTGTTCCCTGCTCCCGCATCGGTGCAGACTGGGGGGCGCAGCGAGTCAAGGGACTCTCTGTTATCAAGGTTCTCACTCATGCTCTCCGCAAGATTGTATGCGGGAGAAAACAGGACTCTAAAAAAGGGGAAACATCGTTGATTGAGGAGTTCTACTACCCGAAGCACGGCCCGGGGCAACTCTGGGAGCTCGTTGGCTCAGAAGCCCGAAAGGCCGGTGTCTCTATCCTGCGCGAGCAGGAGGTTATCGGGTTGACTCTGGATCAAGGAGCGATCACTCATTTGGAGATCAGGGACGGTAAGTCCGGCATCACACGCACGGAGGAAGCAGACATCGTACTCTCGACAACTTCTGTTAAGGAGCTGATTTCCAAAATGGTCGGCCCGATTCCCGAGGAGATTCGTTCCATTGCAAACGGCCTGTGCTACCGTGATTTCATGACGGTTGGTTTGCTTCTCGATAAGCTGAAACTGCGCAGCAAGAAAATGAATACAACGGTCGGGGAACACGGAATCGTTTTCGATAACTGGATTTATGTTCAGGAAGCCGACGTGAAAGTCGGACGATTGCAGATATTCAACAACTGGAGTCCCTATCTGGTACACGATCGCAGCAAGGTCTGGCTCGGTATGGAATATTTTGTCAACGAGGGGGATGAACTCTGGAGCATGCCGGATGGAGCCTTTTCCGACTTTGCCATCGGAGAGCTGGAGAAAATAGGGGTGATCGACCGCGAAGATGTTCGTGATAAAGTTGTATTCCGCATAGCAAAAGCATATCCCGCATACTTCGGAACGTACGCCCGTTTCCCCGAGCTGCGCAATTGGCTGGACGGAATCTCCAATCTGTATCTCATCGGTCGCAACGGTATGCACCGGTATAACAACATGGACCACTCGATGCTTTCCGCGATGGAGGCCGTTAAGAATATAGCATCCGGGGCTGCTGACAAGGATAATGTTTGGAGTGTCAATACCGAGAAGGAGTACCATGAATCAAAATAGAACGTATTATCTTACAAGGTATGGTATCGGGCTGATATTTTTGCTGACAACGCTCTTTTTCTTCCACGATCGGATGCCTCATCTCGCTATCATGGATGAGGCTTTTCGTAATCAGACAATCAGCTATCCCAAAGTTCCGGCAGGGGCCAATTACACAACAGATGCAGCCTACTCGTACTCACCCGAAATCGCGGGCTTAACACCTGTAACGAATTGGCCCAGTTCCTTTTTTGTATATGAGGGACCGCCCCTGA
>CAMEZO010000063.1 GCA_945947905.1 uncultured bacterium | reverse complement strand
TACAGAAGGCTTGGGAGGAGCGTGAGGCCGCAGGCCTGTATTACACGCAGGAAAAGGGCAAGCTCATCTTTCACTCGGCGGGGCAGAGTTCCGTTGTTGCGGATATCTCGAACAAACCCATCCTCAAGGAGTATAAGCGCAGGATGACGGAAGAGATGAGCGTCTTCATTTGGCTTTGCGGTTCCCTTGTCCCCGCAGAAGACGCAGAGGATTCCGATAAAAGGGAGCTGCAAAACCCGGAGTGGTATGTCGTCTTTGCGGATGCAAGCGGGAAGGCCGTATCCGAAAAGACAATACCCTGCACATGTGATTATCCGTTATATACATACTGGGAATGCAGCGAGGAGAAGTTCACTCCCCAGCCCCTTGGAAATAATGTTCTCCTTCTTTCCGGGATCGGTGACGACAAGAACATTAATGAGCATCGTCCGGTGGCCGAGTATGTTGTCATATCCCCGGAGGGAAAACAACTTGCATCCCTTTTGTCCCCGTATTATATCTTCGCTTTTCCCTACAAGGTACATCATTCGTACCTTCTGTTTTCAACCAACTACACGCCCTTCCACAACATCCGACCGACCTCGGGCAGTGCAGATTTTATCGTTCTGCCGAGCGAAGCCATCGATGAATGAGCATCCGCACCGACGAGATGAAAGGAATCCGAGACTTCTTACCCCTGTGACCGTAGGAAGCGGGTATGGATAACGCAGAATTCTCGGAAGGGCACGGAAACTGACCGGTGTACTTAGCTCCGTGCAGATTGCTTGCCGGGACAGTAGCTTCGTTGATGTTATTTTGCTCAAATTCCAAAGCCTGTCTACAACGAATCCGCTTTGAAGCCTCGTCAAAGATCCGCATGAAATTCCATTTCCGATCCTTCCGAAAATTCTGCGTTCCAAAACACCAGCTTCCTCCCGCCACCGCGGCGGGAGGTCTCGCACTCCGCCCGCACGGCTCCGCTGCGGCCCGCTCATTTTTGGCTTGACACCCCGCCCGGGGATACGCTACAATGCCCCCAACTGTTTCAGAAGCACATGAAAAGAAGTACACTCACGGCCATCGGGGCGGCCCTGTTGCTCCTCGGCGGGGCCGGCTATGTTTTTTGGCCGCAGATCAGCGGGGACAAGGAGGCTATGCCTGCGGCACCGACGCAGGTAGGCAGCTACATTGCCGCCGATCTGACGGGGGAGGATTGGGCCAAGCCGGCGGAGCTGGCCAAGCGACTGGATGCCGAGCTGGACAAGGCGCTGCCTAAGGTGGACGGCAAGACCCTGCGCAGTTTCCTGGAAAAACCGGAGAACCGGCTTTTGATCGCGCGGCGCATGCTGCTGCTGGCCAACGACCGCGCCGCCAAGGCGGCGGAGCCGGGGCTGACCAAGGCGCGCGAGGAGCGCGACAAACTCACCAAGCAGAAGTCGGACTTTGCCAAATCCCCGGAGGCGGCCAAGATGACCGCCGACCAACGCAAGGCGCGACTGGCGGAGTTTGACCTTGACATCAAGACACAAGAAAAGCTGCTGGCCGCCGATGACACCCTGGAGGCCGCAGCGGCCCGCGACAAATGCGCCGGGGTCATGCAGATGCTCGGTAACAACCTCGACTGGATGGAGCAGGTCTGCTTCAGCGGCGAGCTCGCCAAGCCCGGGCGGGTCGTCTCGTTCATCACCGACATCTCGAAAAACCACCCGGGCTACGCCGCCGATGCGATGACGCGCGACATCATCACCGCCACCGCGCTGGAGTATGTGCGTTACGGCTGGCTGCGCCACAAGGCGATCACGCGCGCGGATTTCTTCATCCGCAGCTACCGCGCGGACCGACTGAACACGGTCTTCGACACCATCCCCTTCTGGCAACGCCGCATGATATGCGGAGCCAAGGGCGACAACAACTTCGGCGAGGTGGAGACCCTGGAGTGGTGCCAGAAGCATGTGCACCTGCCGGCAGAACAGTACACAGACTGCTGGTGGCGCTGCGACTACAAACTCTTCAACCCCTACGCCCAGAGCATTCACGGAGACGGCTATTGGCAGCCCTTCGCCGGGCTGTACGGACTCAACAACGCCAAGTTCACCTACGAGATCGGCGGCGTATGCGGCAGCCTGTCGCACTTCGGGGCCTTCTCGGCCATCGCCAACGGCGTGCCGGCCCTCACGGCGGGCGAGCCGGGGCACTGCGCCTTTGTGGTTCGGGTGAATAATAAGTGGGTCCCCTCCTACTCCGTCTCGTGGAAGCGCGGCCTGCATTGGCAGGTGTGGGATAAGGTGCACCGCTTCACCTCCCTGCACGCCGCAACGGATCTCTTCTCCGCCGAGCAGCGGGAAGCCACCCGCCTCTCCGACGCCTTTTGGACCCTGGCCCTGCGCGAGACTGCTCGCAATAACAAGGACATGGCCCTCAAGCTCTACCGCGCGGCGGCCAAAACCCAGCCCCTCAACTTCGCCGTGTGGCGCGACTACGCGAACTTCCTGAGCAGCACGGCAGCGGGGGCCCCGGGCAAGTGGGCAGACCTCAACGAGCTGATCTGCGAGAAACTCACCCCGCTCTACCCGGAGGTGGCGGCGGAACTACTCCGGCTGCATGTGTACACCGGCTTGGCCGGCAGCGGACTGAGCGATGCCGACCTGCGCAAGGCCATCCTCGGCTTCTGGAAGCAGGTAAAAGGCATGGGCCCCGACCGCTGGCCCATCGAGGACCTGCTCAACGACCAGCTCAAGATGGTGACCAAGGGCAACGCCAAGGATGAGAAGGCCACGGTTCGCTTCTACGGCGAGCTGCTGAAACTCACCGGCGGCAGCCCGGAGTACGCCCCCGTGGTGCTCGCTTGGGCCAACGATATCGGCGAGAAGGGCAGCGAGGACCTGCGGCGCAATCTCATGAAGGTCTGCGTGACGTCCCTGGCGGCCTCGGGCGGTGACGATGAGTCCCGCGAAAAGATTATCAGCCAAGCCATCGTCGGAGCGGAGAAAATGCGCGACATCCAAACCTTCCAAGGTCTGGCCAAGCTGCTGCCGGAGAAATACCGCAAGCCGCGCCCGGGGGATGACCTGCCCAAGCACGAGCCCATGCCGGGCAAGGTGCTCTCCAAGGGCGGTGTCGTGTTCATCAGCTCCACGAATAAATGGAACAATTATTGCAGCCACTGGGGCCTGCTGGAACCGGAGATCGGCGGGCATTTCCACACGGACAAAGCCCCCCGAACGGAATCCTGGGTAGCCATTCGCCTGCCCCGCACCGGCAATGTTACCGGCGTGCGCGTGGTGGCCACCAAGGACCAGCGCCAGCGCATGACGGCCCTCAAGGTCCAGACCTCCGAGAGCGGCCGCGACGATGACTGGAAGGACGCCGGCACCTTGGGCGACTTCACCAAGGACCGCGTGCAAACGCTGGACACTTCGGCCGCGCGCCCGAGTGCCAACTATGTGCGCATCCTCAACACAAAGAAAAACGAGTTCCTGCACCTCAACTCCATCGTGGTGTACGGCGATTATGCTTCCTAACCCCTCACCTTTCCCATGGACATGAAACTGATTCCTCTTCTTTCCGCCGCCCTGCTTTCGGCTGCGCCTCTGCAGGCCATCCAGCAGGCCAAGGACTTCGAGAGTGCCGAGGCCATCGTGCAGGACGACGGCTATGCTCTGTTCGTCTACGGTGCCGACTGGGACAAGCTCGCCAAGAAACGCTGCGCCTCCCTGGCCGCCGACCCGAACGTGCAGAAGGCCCTGGGCAACGCCGTTGTCATGCAGGTTCCGCTCTACCAGAACCCCTCCGATGCTCAAAAGGAGGAGGTGAAGAAACAGTGCGGCAAGCTCAAGGTACCCAAGGTTGACTCCTATCCCGCCATCCTCTTCTATAACAAGAAAGGCGTGATGACGGCCCGTCTCTGCGGCGAGGTGATGTTCGAGCCCAAAGCACCGCAGGTAGCCAAGGGAATCACGGAACTGCGCAAGAAGATTAAGCGCCAGGCGGAGCTGCTCGAGCAGGCGGAAAAGGTTCCCCAAGGACCGGAGCGCGCACGCTGCATCGGCGAGGCGGCGGTGATGGCCTGGTACCCCGGCATCGACCCCACCGAGACACGCCTCGAGCGCCCCGAAAACGATGTCAACCGCGTGCGCATGAATGACCCGAATGACACCACGGGCTACCTGCGCTGCCTGACCATGAAGCCCACGCAGATGAAGGAAATCCACGGGCTGAAGGGCCGCGAGGCTCTGCCGGATCTGGAGAAAATCGCCAACGACCCGGCCTACCGAACCGAGCAGCGGCAGTTGGCCTGCACCCTCATGATCGGCATTCTGCACCGCTTCACGAATACCAACCCGGAGTTCCACGTGCAGATCAAGGACATAGCCCGCAAGCTGCGCGAGCTGGGACCGGACACCATCCTGGGCCGCTCGGCGGATGTGGTAACCGTCTCTTGGGGGCCGGATATGTCCATCCTCAGCGGCTGGAAACCCGCCACCCTTCCCGCCGGAACCGAGCCCCTGGAGGTGAAGGGCAGCATCCCCGTCTCCGATCCCGGCACCTACACCGTTACCTTTACCTACACCTCCGGCGGGCAGGGGCTCACGGTGGAGGAGGTGATCCTCAAGGACGGCACGCGGGTGGTGGCAACGGACCGCCATAAGGGCTTTGCAGGTCGCAAGCCGGATAAGAATGTCTACACGCTCAAGGTCACGTCCAAGGTGCGCAATCCTCGCCTCTTCGTCTCCTTCAATATGGGAGCGAATAGGGATTCACACGGACGAATCGAGGTCAAAAGGGTGTACGAAGACTGATTTCCGCCCCGCCGCCCGCCTGTTTCTGCGCAGACGGGCGGCTTTTTGTGCCGCTGCTGCGGGTATTTTCTTGAAACAGAGGGAGATCTGTGGTAGAGTATGGACTGATGACGAGCAACGAAATGACTTTGGAATGGAGGCGTCTGGCAGACCTGCCGGATGCGGAGGGATTTGCGGGCTCCTATGCCGGTGTGTGCGGTGGGGCCTTGGTGGTTTGCGGCGGCGCGAACTTCCCGGAGCGTCCGCTGTGGGAGGGCGGCCCGAAACGCTGGACGGACCGGGTGTTTGTGATGCAACCCGGGGCCGCCGGTTGGCAGGATGCCGCGCCGCTTCCCAAACCCTTGGGCTACGGAGCCACCGCTACCCTGCCGGAGGGAATGATGCTCATCGGCGGGTGCAATGCAGGCGGAGCCGTGGCAGATTGCTATTTGCTGACCTTTGAAGATGGGGAGTTGCAATGCAGGCCCCTTCCCCCGCTGCCCACAACGCTCACCGGTCATGCCGCCGCCGTCATGGGAGGCAAGGTGTACGTGCAGGGCGGCAGCGTGGCCCCCGGGGAGCAGGACGCAGAGAGCCGCATGTGGATTTATGACCCCGCCGCCGCCACTTGGACGGAAGGGGAGCCGCTGCCGGGGCGCGGGCGTTTCCTGCACCAGATGGCCACGGTGGGTAACACGCTTTATGTGCTGGGCGGTATCGGTCTGCAACCCGGCGAGAACGGCCGCATGGTGCGCGATATGCTCACCGAGGCTTGGAGCTACACCCCTGCCACGGGCTGGCGTCGGCTCGCTTACCTGCCGCACTTCTGCGCCGCGGCTCCGACCCCCGCACCCGTCATCGACGGCAAGATCTACCTGCTCGGCGGCGATGATGCAACGGTAAAGGGCTTTACGCCGCAGAATCACCCCGGCTTCCACAATCAATCGCTCTGCTACAACATTGCCCGCAACACCTGGGAGGACGCAGGGCCCGTGGCCGCCGCGCGTGCCGTGCTTCCCTGCGCATTCTGGGGCGGCATGGCCGTCATTGTCAACGGGGAGCAGCGCCCCGGCAAACGCTCTAATCAGGTTTGGGGCGCAAAAATCAAATAACAAACCATCAACATGAAGTCGCAGTATCTCTTCTCTCTCTTAGCTGCTGCCACCTTGGCAGCCCCTCTGTCCGCCGAAACCGCTCCGGCGTCGGAGGCTCCGGCCATTCACGATTCCATCGGGCGCGCCGGCATGGCCGCTGCCGCCCTGGGCAGCCGGGAAACGGCTCACTCCATCATCATGGTCGGCGGGGCTAACTTCCCGCAGGCCAAGCCGAATGCCAAGTCTGCGGCTGACCGCGGGCCCAAGGTCTTTTATGCCGATGTTGCCCTGTGGAAGATCGGCGGACCGGCCCCGGAGGTAATCGGTGCCCTGCCCTACCCCGTCGGCTATGCGGCCAGCATCGGGGCCACCAACGGCATGATCGTGGCGGGCGGATGCAATGCGGACGGCCACTTGGCCAAGACGACCGGGCTCCGCATCGGCCCGGATGGTAAGGCCACCGCCGGCGTTCTGCCGGATCTGCCCTGCACGACCGCCTACCCGGCTTTCGCATCGACGAATGAGGCGCTCTATGTGATGGGCGGCCAGGAGAAGGCGGATTCCACCTGCTGCCTCAATCGCGTCTTCATGCTCAATATGCACGACCCCGCGGCGGGCTGGAAGGAGCTGGCCCCCATGCCGGACGCGCGCATGCTGGCCTCTGCGGGCATCGCGCACGGGCGCATTTATGTGGCGGGCGGCTGCTCGCTGCACCCGAACGCCGAGGGACAGGCAGAGCGCACCTATATCGATACCGTGCTGTGCTACGACATCGCCACCAACACCTGGTCCACGTTGCCGGAGCGCATGCCGGAGACCATCGTGGGTGCCGCTACCCCCATGCAGCGCCACGGGGACAGGCTGCTCCTCCTCTGCGGCGATCCCGGTAACTACTACCGCGCCTCCTTGGTAGGCAAGGCTCCCGCTCAGCATCCGGGGCAGAGCCGCCGCATCTACAGCTTTGACCCCGCTACGCTCAAGTGGACCCCGGCCGGGGAGGCTCCCCTCGGCATTGCTACTGCGCCTTCCGTTGCCGTCGGTAACACGGTCTACATCATCTCTGGCGAGACCGGGCCCGGAGTGCGCACTCCCATCATCTTCGAAATCAATCCTCAATAAATCAATCCCCAACAAATCAATCATATGTTATCCAAAATCTTACAATGGTTCTATCTCTTAGATCTTATTATTACCCTTTTGCTCAGCATCGGCATCGGGGTGGTATACATCGCGGATATGTCATACGAAGACATCAGAGAGTGCCTCAAAACGGTCTCTCCCTATACATTGGAAGCCGCTTTGCTTGTCGCCATCGTGGTGGCACTCATCGCGATTTTCAAAGGCATCCGCGTCAAGAGCTTTGATAAAAACGCCCCCGGCGGTCCCGGAGTTTGGGGTTGGGTGGCGGTGGTCGTGCTCTGGGCCGTGGTGATGCTCAACTACTTCGACCGCCAGCTGCTCAGCGTGCTGCACGACCCCATCGTGAAGGGTGAGGACGGCATCAAAATGACGGACGCCGAGTTCGGGTTCCTCACCTCGGCCTTCTTGGTGGTGTACGCCGTTCTCAGCCCCCTCGGCGGCTACCTGGCAGACCGCTTCAGCCGCAAGTTCATCATCATGAGCTCGCTGGTCGTCTGGTCCGTGGTCACTTGGCTCACCGGCGCGGCAGAGACGTATAACCAGCTTCTTGCAGCCCGCGCTGCCATGGGCATCAGCGAGGCCTTCTACATTCCGGCAGCCCTCGCGCTCATCACGGACTACCACCGGGGCAACACCCGATCCCTCGCTACCGGTCTGCACATGAGCGGTATCTACACGGGTCAGATTATCGCGGGTTTCGGTGCCACCATGGCCACGGGGCAACTCGCCCTCGGCTGGCGTCTCACCTTCGAGGCCTTCGGTTTCTTCGGCGTGATCTACGCGCTCATCGTCATCCTCTTCCTGCATGACCCGCAGGGTGCCGCTGCCCCCGCCACTCCCGCTGAGGAGGCTCCGAAAGCGGAGGACAAGCCCGCTGCCGAGCCGACCGCCGCGCAGGAGGATAGCTTCAGCTTCATGGAGGTCATGCGAAGCCTCTTCTCCCGCCGCGCCATGTGCCTGTTGCTCATCATCGTGGCCATTGCAGGCTTTGCCAACTGGTTCCTCATGACTTGGTACCCCACGCTCTTGGGCGAGACCTTCAATCTCAAGCCGGAGGAGGCCGGGCCCAAGGCTACGGTCTGGGTGAACGTGGCTAAGTATGTGGCTGTTTTGGGCGGTGCCGTCATTGCCGACCTCTGGTATCAGCGGAACCGCAATGCCCGCGCCTATGTGCCCGGTATCAGCTTCCTCATTGCCGGTCCCTGCATTGTGCTCGGCATGCTCGGCTGCTCTTGGCTGGGGCTCGCTGCCGCCATCGCCCTCATCTCCATGCAGGGCGTTGCCCAGGGTGCCTTGGATGCCACGCTCATGCCGCTCCTCCGCTCGAATATCGATGAGCGCTTCTCTGCCACGGGCTACGGCATGCTCAACCTCACCTCCGCCGGCATCGGTGCCCTCATCGCTTGGGGCGGCGGCTACCTCAAGGACGCAGGTATCCCCCTTACCTTCTCCCTCACCGTTGCCGGTGCGCTCATGTGCGTCTGCGGTCTCCTCTTCTTCTTCCTTAGCAAACCCTCCGACAAGACGACCGCCTGATCGCTCTTCCACCCCGGCTACCCACCTCGCATCGCCTCCGTGTCTCACCATGGAGGCGGTGCTCTTTTTACCGCACGCCCCATGACCTACACCGATTCCGGGCGCCCTGCGACGAGAGGAACAGCCGTCGCTCCAATCATCTAACATCCATCATACAAGACCGACTAAAATTTATATAGACTTTTCTTCTTGACTCAGCATCAAAATCGTTGTATTTTCAAGGAGTTTGCAAGGGATGCAGGCGTTCCTCCTTCTTCGGGTTTGAGAAAGAAAGCGCTCTGCACTCCTTACGGCAGTCAATCCGTCTCTTTCTCTACAGTCATGAAATTACACTTACCTAAGGCCCTTCGTACCGCCCTCCTCGCCTGCATCCTTGCCGTGTCTCCGGCCTACGCGGAGACGCTGACTCTCACTCCGATTGAGAATCTCCTATTCTCCCACGACGGAAACACCGGACAAACCAGCTCCGACGTCACCTCCACGAACACAAGCATTATATTCGATTCCTTTTCGGACGGAACGAGTTATGCCTCAAGCTGGTATCTGGATTTGCAATTCACCACGTTCGAATACAGCGGGCCTTCTTACTCGGGAGCAAAGTCAGGAGGCTCGGCCGCCGGTCTTTCTGCCTGCGTCAACAAGGGGAACGGAACCATATGTATCGGGGAAGGAAACACCGAGAAGAGTGCGGGGATTCCTCTTGTTGTGGGTAATAAATACCGTTTGGCATACGATGCTTATAACAAGCAAATCTACCTTCTGGATCTCACCTCCGCCACGCGCGACCGCATTCTTCTTGCTGACCCGGGTTTCTCTGACACGGAGCTGAAATCCGGCACCTCATGGTATTGGAGCTCAGGTAACAAAACACACGCAACCCTGATAGGAGCAGCGAAGATCGGGGAAAATTCATCATCGTGGTCATCCGTTGACTTTCAACAAACCATTGTCTACGACCCGTTCCTTGATCAACCCATGTTCGGCGGCCCGGTGTATACCTATTCTACGGACGACAATGGATTTTTGGATGAAAATGATGCTCCCGCCACGCCGTCAAGGCAACCTGTCGGCTCTGATTCCGTAGGGCCTGTTCTCGTCTTTGAAGATGTCGGCGAAGTAGAGGCAACCAACACAGTAAACACATCCAAGAGTGGCGGCATTAAGGTAACCGGCGACAGCAAGGTGACATGTAGTCTCGGCGAGTGGGGAGGGGCTATTTACGTGGGAGCGGGAGCAGAATTGACGACGACATATTCGCAGCAAATCAGGAACTCTGAGGCAATCAGTACGGCTAACGTTTATGTTGACGGAACCCTGACCTTCACGGGGCGCGCAAACATGGACCTCAACGACGGCAAAAATTATCAAAACTGGCATATAGGCCCAAATGGAATCATCAACCTCGGATGCGATGACTTCGTTCTCGGCGATCGCCAATTCTATCTCGAGGTGGTAGTTGATAATTCCGGAGATGAAAAAATAGACGGTCTTAAGAATCGCACCAGAACGTACCTCTATGACACTCGCACCATTATGACAATGGAAAGCGGTGGCAATGTCTACAGTACAGTTTCCTCTCATTATGCAGTTTATGATCGGTCCGGGAATCTTCTTAACGGAGCACCCTTGTTGGACAATGGGACGTCCATATCCGTTGCCTATCTCGCTCCCCTATACGCCCCCGTTGATCTTTATGCCAATGCTGATGTACTATGGACAGAGAATGGCACGGCGGAGGAAACCTGCTTCGAGGATGCAGCAGGTACAAAAACCTCATATCGTGACGGCGACAACGTGACTGTCAATAGAGGCACAGTCACAGCCCAAACGGACGTATCTGCCGCAGCACTCACGATGAACGGCGGCACGGTCGCGCTGAATGGAAAAACGGTAGGTGCAGATACCCTGACCATCGGTGCCAACGCCGCCATAGATACCACAAAAGGGGGAACTGTGTCTGCCGGGGAAATACAGACAGTCAGCAACGCTTCATTGAAGGTCACTGGTCCGATGTCCCTGTCTGCGCCCATGACAATTGCCGATACCCTCACATTGAATACGGACGATACGCTGACGCTGACCGAGCAGGTAAAGACAGTGAGCGGCGAAGACGGGGCCGCTGCCCTTGTCAGGAAAACAGGCAGCGGCACGTTGGTTATCACCTCCGATTCCTCTGCTTCCTACGCCGGGCAATACAGTATCGAGGAGGGCACACTGCGTTTGAAGGATTCCGGCAAGGTCGGTTCTGGTTCCGTTTCTATGGCAAAGGGTACGACCTTGGAAACGACCGGCAGCGTAACAATGAATAACGACTTTATCGGAGCGGGCAAGCTCTCCGTGCTCGATGGCAGTCTCACCGTAAATAATGCCCTAACGCTCGGCGGGACCATACAGAACTCCGGAGAGCTGATTGTGTCCACCCAAGGTAAACTTCAGTTCACCTCTCTGGCCGATTTGACAGTCAAAGGGGGTATGACCTACACGGACCCCTTGGTCGGCGGCGGACCGAATGGTTACGTTACTGCCACTTATTATGTGCTTCAGGGTAATGCGAATTCGAGTTTTACTCTCGGCGACAAGGTCAGGGTGGGACAAGATGATTATCTCGTTACCGTGGATCCGGACTCAGCAAAGAACGCCATCATCTATCGCAATGAAGCGAGCGGACTGTACTATATCACCCGGGGAGTAGTGGATTACGGGGTAGATACTAACTCGGCAGCAAGTGCTGACACAACAGGGCTTGTCCTGACGGGCGGCAATCTTCGCATGCTCACGGATTTGAATGAGACGGCGGCTAATAAAGATGGTATCGTTCTGCAGAAGAATCCCACAGATGCCACGGGAGCTCCCACATTCACAACGATCAGTGTTGCTGACGGCGTGACTCTGAATCATGTGGCGCTGGACGTCTCGAGCAATATCAAGTTGAGAATACTCGGGTACAACGAGGCGGACGGAGAGCATGTTGGCAGGGACATTGTCATGAAACAACTGACCGGCGATGGCACTCTTGTTGCCGGAAGCGGTATCTTGGTGAAGGAGAGTGGCCACTTTACCGGGACGTATGACGGCATCGTTCGCATGGGGACAACGGGCAAGGATGCAGTTCAGACGCTGCGGGCAGACGCAAATCTGACGGTGATCGGTGATGCCGGCACGGTTGAGGTGACGGGACTCAACAGCCCCGATGCTGCCGATAACAAGCTGGGCGGCATTGCTGCCACGGGGGCAAATGTGAGTCTGAATAACGTGACGGATGCAGGGGCACCGACCAAGGTCAATCTGGAAAGAGCGTCCGGCATGGTCGATGGTACGCTGGAGTTCACGGTGTCCGCCGAGGATGTGAACTCCAAACTGGCATCGCTCAAGGTCGATAAGCCGACGGTCATCACGGGCGAGAAAGTCGATCTGAGCAACGTGACCCTGAAGGTCAACGAGGTTGACAACACGGGCTTCGCCTACAACACCGACGGGCCGGAGAAGGACATCATCCTCTTCGTAGTCAGCGACAATGCCGGCAGCACGGCAAACAATGTTACAGTGGATATGACCGGCTGCTCTTGGATGAGCAAGTACTTCACCAACTTCCGTGTGGTGGAGGGCTCCGTCAACGTGGTGGCGGATGCCAATACGTCTATCTATGCCTCGCACGGGCAGACGCCCAACGGTACGGCGGGTCTCGCTCTGGCGGGGCAGGCGATGTTCCGACTGAACCCGCAGACGCTGACGCCCAACAGTGAGCTGGCGCAGGTGCTGGATATGCTGGATAGCCACATTGCCTCCGGTAACACAGGGGCGATGGACAAGCTGGGTGCGGCTTTGGCGGGCAGCTCGCTGTCGGCGGTCGGTCTGGCCTTGGCCGACGATGTGCAGCGGCAACTCCGCTCCATCCGCAACCGCACAACCACCATGGGCGTGAATGAGTGCGTGGTGAACGAGGACATGCCCTACGTCAACG
>CAMEZO010000062.1 GCA_945947905.1 uncultured bacterium | reverse complement strand
CTGTGGCCGTGGTACAGGTTCAGATGCAGCTCGTCGAAATCCGTTCCGGGGATGAGGCAGAGTATTCTTCCGTCATGTGGGAATGAGATGAGGGAAATTTAGCCGAGCAACCAGCCTTTAGCTTTCATACGTAGTGTGTGAAGGTAGCTGTGCGGCTTGCTCGGTGTAACATAGGCGGCGCATTCACATGCCGATACGTCTTTGTCGAGGCATGTGAGGATGTAGCCGGGCCTGATCTTGAGGTAATGACCGGGCCGCGCCTGGTTCAAAATATCTGAGGGTATATTACGGATTTTATCCATTTCCTTCAGGGAGACGACGGAGAAAGGATGCCCGATGTTGTAGTAGGCTGCAATGGCTCTGTTATGAAGTGCCAGGCAGTTCGGGCGCAGGTAGGAGGCACAGCAGTAGCGGCCACTGTTCCGCTCCGCTGTAGGCTCATATGAGATGAGGCTTTCGCCGTTGATGGCTTTCTGAATGATGCGGGTCTCATTTTGAAAGCAAAGCTCTATGTCTTGTTTCGCAAAATCGTAGGAGAAGAGCATCCCTGCTCCCATCAGAATGAGCAGGATGTTATACCTCGCATCGGTAAGGGCTGATATTTTATTGATGTGAAGCAGAGTGACCGCCAGAAGAGAGAAAAGAAAAAATCCGAACGATGACCTTGAATTGATTTCCGTTGAATAGATACACGCCCCCAAAGAAAGAAGCGCTGCTATAAGAAAGTAGGCCGCTTGTTCATTGATTAGCTCGGATAACTGATGATGCCGTCTTTTGAGGCTGATGAGGGCAATCAATGTGAGAGCTGAGGGAATAAGGAGGCAGGTTGAGCTGAATGCGGCAACGAGCCCCGTGTACAATCGGAAGGGTATGCTCAGGAGGGCACCGCTTGTCTGCGTTGCCAGCCGGGCGGTTGTTCCGGGAGAGAAAATGTTACTGAACGTTCCGATAAGAAGGCAGATAACGGCTGCCTTGAACAGCAGACTCGTCTTCCGAAAATGCAATATGGTATAGATGACGATGGAGAGGGCCAGGCCCACACAGAGGCTTTCATTACTATTTCCCGCAAGGAGTCCGAAAGGAAGGGCTGAGATATTTGCCGCTTTATGCCGGGAAAACAGCATCAGAAGAAAGGCGAGAACAAAGAGGGCGGACCAAAGGTAATTGCAACTACCTGACTGCCACATAACGATGTGCCCCGGTTGGGGCATCAGCAGCCAAAGGGCGATAAACGCGACGGGGTAGATAGCAAGGGCTGCTCTGACGCGCGGAGTAGCAATAAACAGAAAACACAGAACTACCAGCGAGTATACTGCCGTGTTGGCGATATCCCATGCCGTGCGCGATATGGAAAAAAGCTGCAGAATACTGTGGGCCAGGAAGCGACCACTCCAACACATGTAGTGTTTGACCTGTGAATACCATACATCATCCGGGCCGCTCACTCTCTCTGTGAAGTCCGGATCAACATAGTGTTCCGCATTGTAGACAAAACTGTACACATAGTCATCACTGCTCATCGGGGTGCTCCTGTGCAGAGAATACAGCGCTGCAACGCAGAGCACTGCTACTACCGCATTCAGAAGTATACGTACGTGAGTTCTCTTCATTCCGCCGGGGATGATACAGCATTCCAAATGCACACCCCTCTTCCAATGGGTTAAGTCTTTGAATATGAAGGAGTTAGGAGTTTTTCTCATCCAGAACTTTCATCCATAAGGATAGATATCGGAGCCCTGAAAATCCTTATTTAACGAGGACTTTTTGATTTTGGTCTTGACTACAGCATTTGGAATGCTGTATGCTCGTCTGCGTTGCATGTGGATTGTATGCAGGATAACATGAGTGATATTGTGAGAAAAAAACGGTTGAGTGGAATCGCCGCCTTGATCATGGTCGTCGGTCTGTATATTCTCTGTAGGGTCACCCCCTACAGCAGTGATGATTATGTGTATTCTTTTCTGTATGACGGTGTGCACTATATAGATACAAGTTTTAGCAGGTTGCTGAGTTCTCCGAGGGATGTCTTGGATTCAACAGTCAACGGCTACCGATGTATCAACGGACGCTTTGTTACGCACGGTTTTCAGTTTCTCATGCTGTATGCAGGCAAGTCCGTATGGGAGGTTGTCAATGTATCTCTCTTCGCTCTCCTGATATTTCTCATGACTCGTTACGCGAGAGTCGGAAAAGACTCGGACCGATTTGCAGTGTTTACAGTTATAGCGTGCCTTTTCTGGCTTACGCTTCCGCACCCGGGACAGCTTTTCCTCTGGATGGCAGGCAGCTGTAATTATTTGCTGCCGTCTGTTTTGGTGTTATCATACCTCCTGTGCCTTCTCGGCAGGGGGAGGGTTGTATTGGCCTCGCTTCCTCTGGGCTTTCTTGCCGGCAATTCTACGGAGGCCCTTTCATTAGGGCTTACCGTATGCTCTGTCCTGTATCTCTGCATCAACAGAGAGAAAATGACCCTGCTGCGTGCCTCTGCTCTCTTGTGTCTTGTTGCGGGTGTTCTTTCCAATGTTCTTTCACCGGGATTGTTGTACCGTATGTCCGAACAGGGATGCGGGGCAGGTTTTATTAAATATCCGGTTCGATTGTACATCGGAGTGAGTAAGGTGTTGGTGTCTCCGTTCCTGATTCCCTCCCTGCTTCTCTTTATATTCGGGATTATTTTGTCTGTAAAACACCGGCGGAGATATGGGCTGAGAAGCCTTTTGCTGACAATCGAGCCATTTCTTTTGTTGGGGGCTCTTGTTTGCCTCCTGGCCGCGGCATATTCAACGGAAATCAACGCGAGGTCAACTTATGGCTTCTATTTCTTCTCATTTCTAGCAGTGCTTCGTCCCTGTCATGCTCTTATCGATTGTCAAAGCCGACGTCGGAGGCAATGCTGCGCGGGCTTGTTGCTTGTTGCAGCAACGGCAAGTATTGTGTGCACCTACGGGCAGATAAAGGCCGGTTTTCTGACGGAAGAGGATGTCATACGTCGTGCCCGCTCCGGAGAAAATCTGATATGTCTCGAGCAATGTCCTTCCGGAGACGGCGGCCGGGCGGTTTGCACATCATATATTCTGCCGAATTGCCTGGCACTCCATAACAGAGCCATCGCAGCATATTACAAAACCGAGCCGTTTGCCCTGATTCGGCAGAAGGATAAAGCTCTGATTGAAAGTGTGCCGAAAGAAATATGGGATTCTACCGAGCCCGGCGATTTCCGAAAGGTGCGTGAAGGTCTTATGCTTACAGTGTTGGATCAGGGCGTTTCTGCGTGTGAATGCGCGGCATACGTTCTGCCTAATAAACAGCATACTCTGCTGCATCGTTTACGGATGGAGGCGCAAGGGTGGATGTTGGGAGGAATGTCCATCATTGTCTTCCCGAGAAACGGCAAGATGTATTGTCTGATTCCCGGTTTATTTGATGAGATTCGCCTGAAACTCTATCGGGGCCGAAAGGAACAGGTAATCATTATAAGAGACGGCAAAGTATTCGAAACGTAACGCCTCACGGGCGTACGCATCACCTCTCATCGGCGAGGATGCCCTGGAGGAGGCGGTGGGCGTAGTGGAGGCGGGAGCGGAGGGTGCCCTCCGAGATGTTGAGGATGCGGGAGATCTCCGGGTAGGAGAGGCCGTGGATGTCGCACATGGTGACGACCTCGCGGTGGGCGGGGGAGAGTTGGTCGAGCGCGGCGACGAGCTTGCGGCGCAGGTCCGTCAGGTGCGCGCGGCGGGCGGGGTCGGAGGTGAGGGCGGTATCCGCCAGGTCACTGTCCTTCTCCAGTCGGTCGCCCTTTTCATCGTTATCAATGCTGGTTGTATTCTCCCGCTTGCGCTTGCGGATGAAGTTACGCGCCTGATTGGCGGCGATGGAATACAGCCAGGTATAGAAAGCACTGCGCCCGTTGAAGTAGCGCAGGGAGTGAAAGGCCTTGAGGAAAGAATCCTGGGCGATGTCGTAGGCATCTGCCTCCGAACCGACCATTTGGAGCAGCATGGCATGCAGCTTACGGCTGTGGCGACGCACCAGCTCATCGTAGGCTCGAGTGTTGCCCTCGAGCGTCCGGCGGACGAGGACTTCATCATCGGGTTGCTGAACCGGTGCGTCGCTTTCCATGGGGAAATATCAGGTAACGGGAAGGGCGTAGGCGCGCCCGTCGCGCCCTTCGAACCAGTTAATGAATGCGTTGTTAACGGTCGTGTAACCACCGGGAGTGGGGTAAAGACCGCTGAAGTACCAGTCCCCGCAGGGACCCTCGATAGCCTCGTGCAGGCCCTCCAGAGTCTGGAAAATAACCTGGATGGGGCAGGTGGCGTTATCCGGCGTCACCAAGCGTCCGATTTCCTCGGTAATCTCGTCATTGGTGAAGGGAGCGTAAATCTGCCGCACGGGGTTGGTGCGCTGCTCCGGCGGGAGCTCGAGCTGCCGCTTGCACTCCTTGTACACGGCGGTGATGTAATCATACATCCCGCGCTTGCGCAGCAGCGAGATAGCCGCCTGGAAGGCCACGAACTTGCCCAGCTCGCTCATGTCAATGCCGTAGCAGTCCGGGTAGCGGATCTGCGGAGCAGAGGATACGATGACAATCTTGCGTGGGTTGGCGCGCCCGAGCAGGCGGAGCAGGGAGGTCTTGAGCGTGGTACCGCGCACGATGGAGTCATCGATCGCCACCAGCACCTCGTCCGAGCCGATGGCGCCGTAGGTCAGGTCATACACCTGGGAGGCGAGCACGCCGCGGCTGGCCTCCTGTGTAATAAATGTGCGCAGTTTGATGTCCTTGTGCGCGATTTTCTCCGCACGCGGCCAGCGGCGCAGGATAAGCTCCTCGATGAGCTCCTCGCTCATGGTTCCGTTGCGGAAAGCCGCCACCATGGCGGCGCTCACCTTGTTGCGGCGGTAGGCGCGCAGCCCCTCGAGCAGGCCGTAGTAAGAAATCTCCGCCGTGTTGGGGATGTAGGTGATTGCAGCCTTGGAGAAGTTACCGTCCAAGCTCTCCACCACACGCTCGGACAGGTTGGCACCCAGTGCCTTGCGCTCCCGGTAGATGATGGGGTCGTTGCCGCGGGAGAAGTAAATGGCCTCGAAGCTGCACGGCGTTGGCTCCAGCGGGGTGGTGTACTCCCGTATGCTAACCTTGCCGTTATTTTTCACCACAATCATGTTGGCCCGCGGAAGCTCATGCACATCATCGCTCTCCGCCTCCATCACGCTCATCAGCGGCACACGCTCGCTGGCCACCGCCAGGTATTCATCCGTCAGCACATAGTGGCAGGGGCGGATGCCGTGCGGATCCCGCAGGCAGAAGAAATCACCGTTACCCACGCCGCCCATGATGCAGAAACCGCCGTCCCAGTCCACGGATGCCTTGCCGATAATATCATACAGATCCAGCCGTCGCGAAATCTCGCCCGGAATGGCCCGCCCTTCGATTTTCCCGCGCAGCTCGCGATAAATATCCGTGTGCGCCTCATCCAGGTAGTACCCGATCTCCTCCAGCACGGTCTGCGTATCCGTGCCGAAGACGGGGTGCTGACCGCGCTCGATGAGCTTGCGGTTCAGGGCAGGGGCGTTGGTCATGTTAAAGTTACCCAGCAGCATGAGCGTGCGGGTGGCCCAGTTGGTGCGGCGCAGGTAGGGGTGGCAGCTTCCCTCATCAAACTGGCCGCTGGTGCCGTAGCGCAGGTGGCCCATGAGAATCTCGCCGCCGAAGTTGAAGCGGCGCTTGTAATCGTCCGGGTCCGTCCCGTCAATCTCGCCCTTCTCGCGCATGTGGCGCAGGTTGCGCTGCTGATTGTTAAAGATGTTGCTGAGAGCTGACCCCGTCGCGTCACGCGCGCGGAATACATAAGACTCCCCGATGGGCATGTTCAGCTTGATGCAGCCGATGCCCGCGCCGTCCTGTCCGCGGTTGTGCTGCTTCTCCATGAGCAGAAACAGCTTGTTGAACGCCCAATCCGGCGAACCGTATTTGGCAGCGAAATATGATAGCGGTTTGAGCAGGCGGATGGCCGCTACGCCGCATTCATGGTGAAGAGGATCCGACATGGTGGCAGGGGGTTACTTGCGAATGCTGACGCGGATGCCGCGACCCTCGCGGATCGTACCGATGACGCAGCCGCCCGGGCCTGCCGTCATGGCCTGCTCGGCCTGCTCCGGCGACACGATGGCCACCCAACCGATGCCCATGTTGAAGGTGTGGAAGCGGTCCTCCGCGTCTACGAACTCCAGCACCTTCTGGGCGGCGGGGTTGTCCCAGTACGGAATCTCCAGGTCCGACCCCTTCTCTCCGAGGAAGCGCTCCAGGTTCTCCGGCAGACCGCCGCCGGTGATGTGAGCGTAGGCCTTCGGCGTGATGCCGAGCTTGCGCATGTCGTACACCACATCGTGGTACAGGCGGGTGGGGGCCAGCAGGCCGCGCAGCTCCTCCTCCGTCAGAAGGTCCGGATTTTGCTTCAGAATGCGGCGGATGAGGCTCCAACCGTTCGCGTGGAAACCATCGCTGGCGTAGCCGATGAGCACATCGCCCACCGCCACCTGGGAGGGGTCGATCATGCAGCTCTTCTCCACACAGCCGATGCTGAAACCGGCCATCTCCACCAGGTCGGTCGGCACCACACCGGGCATCTCCGCCGTCTCGCCGCCGGCCAGAATGCAGTTGCAGCTCTCCAGGTAGTCGCACATGCCCGCCACCAGTCGCGTGATGCGCGGACGCTCGATCTCCAGGTTCGAGATGCCCAGGTAGTCCAGGAACATGAGCGGGTCGCCGCCCGTGGTCAGAATGTCGTTCACATTCATGGCCACCAGGTCCTTGCCCGCCGTCTCCAGCATGTCCAGGTCGAAGAGGATCTCCGTCTTGGTGCCCACACCGTCGGTGCCCGTTACGATCACCGGCTCCTTGTAAGAGGAGAGGTCGTAGGCCGCAGCGAAAAGCCCGAAGGCATTGCAGAGTTGGCGGGTTTTCTGTGTGCGCTTGACGTGGCTGCTGATGTCATGCACGAAAGACTGCGCCTCGATAGTATCGACGCCGGATTGCTTGTAAGTGAGATTGCCGGACATAGTGAAATGCGTGTACCGTGTACGAGCCGATTATAGCCGATTTTTCTCCGCTTGGCAAGCCGAAATTTCGCGGGCAGGCAAATGGGCGGCAAAAGTACCCCGCCGGCGCACTTTGCCTTGACCCGCCGACTGCGCCGTGCTACAATTCTGCCATGAGCACAACCGTTACACCGCCTCAAGCCGAGGCGGAGAATTTCTCCCTGCCGATTGACCGCCGACTCCGCTGCCTGTGGGGGCTCCTGCTCCTCAGGGCTAACCTGTTTGTTTTCCCGGTCGGTACGGTCATCATAGGCTTTGTCTACCTGAATGACGCGGCGGAGGTCGAGGGTACGCTGACGGCGCTTATTTGCTGCGCTTTTCTTTCTGTCTGTTCCGCGGTGGCGCTGTGGCAACAGTTCTCCTTTTGGCGCGCGCATCGGCGGGCGGATTACCTCTACGCCACGCGGGAGGGATATTATGAATTCATTCAACTGCTCGAGGGCATGGATATTCCCTCCGTTGCGACGGTCGTTCCGTGGAGCAAGGGCGACCGCATGCTGCGTCTGGGCCACACCGTTTTCCTGTGGTCCTCCATGGCCCCCGTTCTGTGTCTGCGGGGCGGGCGGGAGGAGATCCGCCGCCTGCGCGCCCTGCGCCGTGCGGCTCTGCGCGGTGAGCGCGCGTGCTACAGTCGGGCGGAGCGGGAGTCGTTGCTCCGCTACATCGAGGAATGCCTCGGACCTGTGGCTCGGGTATATAAGAACGATGACGCGTCATCCCCGTGCCGCGAGCTGCTCCTTCTTGCGCCTGCGGAGGACGTGCCTTTCTACACCCTCTGCACCCTCGGTCTCGGTGCGCATTTCATGTGTCCGTTGGAGGATGAGACGCCTCTTTATATGCCATGGGTTACGCGAACGGAACTGATGATGTACCTCCCCGCCGACCGCGAACCGGGTGAAGAGCTGCCGCCGGAGGCGCACACCCTCTTGTTCGCGGCCGAGAACCTCGCCTCCATGCCGGTGGTCAGCGTCACTTCCGAGTGCGTATGCACCTTCCCGCCGAATCCGATGTTCCCGCAAGCCGGGCCCTTTCACTGCCTCTTCTTGGACCCGCTGCCGGTTTGCGCGGAGGAGGAGGCTAATCTCGTGAGCATGTGCCCGCTCTCGCAGGGCCCGAGCATCTCCTTCCTGCAGGTCCTCCCCATCTCTGCCGAGGAGCTGGAGCTCAACAAGCCCGGCACCTCCCTTCGATGCTCTGATTGGCAGGACTTCATCTCCCGCCGCCTCCGGGGCGCCGCTCCTCTCTCCGAGATTATCCGCACCGAAGAGAACCGGAGTGCCTGACGGCCATATAGCCTTGCTTTCCGGGCGGGCCGGCGGTATAATGAAGGGCATGAGACGAGTGGGAACATGGCTTGGGCTGGCGGCGGCGGGTTTTGCGGGGGTGGCGGTGACGCTGTGGGCGGTGGGGTTGACAGTATTTCAGCCGTGGGTGGTGTTGCCGGTGCTTGCGGCGGTGAGCATGGTGGTCTTGCGGATGCGGGGGCGGCGGATGAAGCGGGCACTCGGCGGATGGGCGGCGGGGGTGATCATGTGTGCGGTTTGTTATCTGCTGATGCGGGCGCCGTCGGATAGCACGGAGTGGCAGTTACCGTGGCGGGAGGCTCCGACATTCTCTCTCGAACGGGAGGGCGAGGTGCTGCGTGTGCACGGCGTGCGGGATTTTTCCTACCCGAAGGCGGTGTATGAGCAGGAGCGCTACAGGAAGGTGAGCGCTATGTTACCGCAGTACAGGGAAGAATGCTACCCGCTGCGCGAGCTGTGCGGAGTGGATTATGCGGACTGCTTCTGGGACGGTCATACGGCGGTGTGCCACACCATGCTCAGCTTCCGCTTTGAGGACGGTCGGCATCTGGTCGTCTCCGCCGAGACGCGGCTGCCGCAGGGGGTGGAGCAGAATGCCCTGGGCGGTATCTACAAAAAATACCGCATGCTGTATGTTTTCGGCACGGAAGCGGACATCTTCGGTCTGCGCACGGATCACCGGCACGAGGATCTGTATCTCTTCCCGATGCGGGTGACCCGCGAGCAGGCCCGCGAGATGCTGCTGACCCTCGTGCGTCGGCAGGAGGAGGCACAGCGCGACCGTGCACCGTATAACACGCTCACCGATAACTGCTCCACCGGCGTCATTGCCGCCCTGCGCAGCACGGGTGCCGTGCATCCCGGCCCCTTGGCTCACATGCTGAACGCCGGCTTGGCCGAGCGACTTTACCGCGCCGGCCTGCTGGAGCACCGACCCGGGGAGAGCTTCGCGGAGCTGCGCCGCCGCGCCTCCTGCGGCTACGATGTCTCCCCGGATAACCGAGCCGCCTACAGCCGCGCCCTGCGGCAGCGCTGCGGCGTGGCAGAGTAGGGGGCTTCAGCGCCTGTTGTTCAGGTAGCGCACAATGCCGCGCCCCACCGTGCGCGCGTACAGCTCTGCATTCTTCGGCTTGGCCAACCAAGCCGCATGCTGCGGGTTGGAGAGGAACACCGCCTCCGTGATAGCCGCCGGCACCCACGAATCATTGCAGGTATTCAGCCAATCCCCGCCGCCCAGGCGCCCGTCATCGCGCAGGATGGGTTGCACCGGCTCCCCGCCGTTGGGGATGCGGCTGTTCATCAGCTTGCCGTTCAGCTCTGCCACCATGGCATTGGCCAGCGGAATGCCCACGGAGTTACAGTAAATGCCGCCCTTCGTGTACACCTGCCAGTGCTCGGAGTTGCTGTTGTGGTGCAGGAAGACGACGCAGGCGGGCTTCTGGTCCAGCGCATAATCCGCGCTCAGAATGCCCACCGCCATGCGCCGCGGATTGTGGCGGGAGCGGTACACGGCCCCCGGCTGCGGCGTGTTCACCTGGTGCACCCCCGCGCGGCGCGCACAGGCCGCCAGCTCGGGGTCCCGGGGGGCGGCACCGCGGTTGCAGACTTTGCAGATGTAGCCCGCCTTCTCGATCTCCTGCTTCACAAAGCCCACATTGCGGTACCACCAAGAGCACTCATTCATCATCCCCCCGTGGCGTCCGTTCGGTGTGGCGGCCCCCGGCGCGCCCATGTGGTGCCCTATGTCCAGCACCACCGTGCGGGAGTTGCGCACCTGCCGCTGCATGCATTGCGAGGTGCAGGAGGTGGAGACAAGGCTCACCGCGAGCAGGAAGAACAGAAAACAGAGGAAAGAAGACCGATTCATCGCGTCAAATCAAAGTGGTAGTTGCCCCTGCGCGCCCCCGGCGGGGGAGACGCCCAACTTGGCATAGGCCGCCGGCAGAGCCTCGCGCCCGCGCGGGGTGCGCTTGATATAACCCTGCATGATGAGGAAAGGCTCGTGCACGTCCTCGATGGTGGACTCATCCTCCCCCACGGCCACGGCCAAGGAGGAGAGACCCACGGGGCCGCCGTCAAATTTATAAATCATCGTCTCTAACAGGCGCTTGTCCATCTCGTCCAGCCCGTCGTCGTCGATGTCCAGCATGGTCAGGGCCGCCTGCGCCACCTCATTCGTAATGTGGCCGTCCGCCTTCACCTGGGCATAATCGCGCACCCAGCGCAGCAGGGCATTGGCCACGCGGGGTGTACCGCGGGAGCGACGCGCGATTCCCATAGCCCCCTCTGCCGTCAGCTCGATGTTCAGCAACCCGGCGGAGCGGTGCAGAATGCGGCACAGGTCCTCCGCAGAGTAGTAATCCAGCCGGTTAATGAGCCCGAAGCGCGAGCGCAGCGGCCCCGTGAGCATCCCCGCGCGCGTGGTGGCACCCACCAGGGTGAATTTGGGCAGGTTCAGCTGAATGGACCGCGCCGCAGGCCCTTGGTCGATGATGATGTCCAGCCGAAAATCCTCCATGGCGGGGTAGAGGTACTCCTCGATGGCGGGGTGCAGGCGGTGAATCTCATCGATGAAGAGGATGTCTCCGCGCTCCACGTTGGTCAGGATGCCCGCCAAGTCCCCCGCCTTCTCAATCTGTGGGCCGGAGGTGGTGTGCAGCTTGTGCCCCACGGCGTTGGCGATGATGTTGGCCAGCGTGGTTTTGCCCAGCCCGGGCGGGCCGCTCAGCAGGATGTGGTCCGGCACATCACCGCGCAGCTTGGCAGCCTCCACCATCAGCAGCAGGCGCTCCTTCACCTTCTCCTGCCCGCAGAACTCGCTGAAGACGGGGGGACGGAGGGAGAGATCGAAGTTACTGACGGGTGTCTCCGCCATGCGCGTGTAGAGGGAATCTGCCATGACCGGGGGCATTGTAGCATTTTTCCGCGCGCTAGTCAATGCTGCATGCCGCGGCCGGGCGCGGCTTTTGTGTGCCTGCGCGGCAGATTCGCATTGTCAAGAGCCCCCGGATGGCGTATACTGGGGGCATGGACGAGGAAACGCGAGACTTCAATGCCTTCAATTACCTTGACAGCGGCGGGGCGGTGATGATGCTGGCCATCGTAGCCGCTGTGATGAACTACACCTTCAACGATAAGAACATAACGTGGTCGGTCATCATCGTCCTCATCGGTCTTGTGGCGGCGCTGGCGGTGGGGGCCTTGCAGTACTTCACGGGGCAGGACCGCATAGGCAAGCTGGTGTGCCTAGTGGGTGGGGCATTGACGGTGCTCTATGTCATTATCGCCGTGCTGATCTGGAGCGGTGATGAGGAGGCAGCCGCCCCGGCGCCGGCGGAGGAAGCGGCGCAGCAGAGCCAGGGCAGCTGAGGTCGGCTCACTCCTCCGGGTCCGTCGCTTCGGTGTCCACGGGCATGGCCGGCAACAGGGTGGCCTCCAGCTCGGCAGAGCCGTAGCAGCGGGGCTCCGTATTCATCAGGCGGTCCAGCACGCGCAACAGGCGGGCGGTGTTCACCAGCAAACCGTTTGCCGTGGCCCAAGCCGTCTGCGGGTTGCGTGTGTACCCGGCAATGAGCGCCTGCGCCGTGTCCGTTGCCCCGGCCAGTTCCTCGCGCAGGGTCGCCAGCTCCGGCACGACGGCAGCGGCGGTGGAGCGGCTGCGCACGGACTCCAGCAGGGGCAGGGCGCAGAGGAGCGTATCGTTGGCCGCCTTGAGCTGCGCGATGTCTGCGGCGGCGGCTTCCCATACCGCCTGCGGGTAGTCTGCCTGCGTGCTCAGGTTGAATTGCTGCACGACGGGGGACAGGGGTGCCCGCAGGGCGGGATCTGCGGAAATAGCCTGCACCACACTGCGGGCCAGCTCGCAGCAGACCACGGCGCCGTTCATCCGGCTTTCCTCCACTTGCAGAAAAAGACCCGGTTCCGCCTGCGGGGGGGTGCTCTGCACCAGGGGCAGCCCTGGCAGCAGCTTGTCCACCAGCTTGCCCACCGCTGTCTCCCGCTCGGCGCCGTCGGTGGGGGCGGCGTTCAGCATCTCGGTGAGCTCCGCCGCCCGGGCGTAGAAATCCCGCAGGGTGGCTAGGTAGGCCGCGCAGTCCATGGCTTCCTCCGCCGTGCCGGCATCCGGTGGCGGGGGCACCGGCTCCGTGCGGCACTGGCGGCAGTCGCAGGACTCCGTCGGGGGGGCGGCCGCCGCCAAGGCAGCGCAGGATAACAGGCAAAACAGTGCCGGGGTTCTCATATCAAGCAGTATTGTAGCACAGGCGGGGCCGTGCGGCAAGCAGAAAAAGCCCCGGCGCGCCGCCACACGGCACACCGGGGGTATATACGCGCGCGCGTTTATTATTAAGGCTATGTCACAACAAACAGTTGATAAATAGCCATTTTTATAGGGGAGTAT
>CAMEZO010000061.1 GCA_945947905.1 uncultured bacterium | reverse complement strand
TTCTGCCAATTCCTCGCGGCTGTAGGCTTCCGTGATATAGCGCCCGTACAGCTCCTCCTGCACCAGATAGGCGACCTTGGCGGGGTAGCTCGTGAGGGCAGAGTCGGCTTCGTAGCCCTCCAGGTCCTCGTAAAAGCGCAGCAGCACAAAGCGGGCAGCGATGTGTTCCCAGCGCGGGGCGTCTTGCGTGGTCAGCTCGGCTGCTGCTTTGACCAACAGGGCCAGAGCATCGCTGCGCGAGGTGCCGGGTTTGTAAAAGGTAGCGAATTTGGCGGTGAGGTGGGGCAGGCGATAGAGTTCCTCGGGAAACTCGCGCTGGAGCTCCTTGAGACAGCGGTTAATTTTCGGGCAGCCCGCAAAATAGCGCAGCAGCCCTTCGCGCTCGGTGCGTGCTTTCGTGCGCTCACTGCGCGTGAGGATGAGCAGCTTGACCGCGTCGAAATGCCCGCGCTCCATCAGGGCTATTTCCAAATAGTCCTGCACCGTCTCCACCGGCAGCGGTTCCTCGCTCTCCTGCGGTAGCTTGTCTTCCACGGCATCCGCCAGCATCTCGCTCTCCTGCGGCAGGATGCCCGTGCCGAGGGCTTGGAAGGTCAGGTAGACAGCACGCAGGATGTTGTCGCGGTTGTATTCGCAGATCTGTCCGTTCCTTTTGATGATTTTCATGGCTGATGCGCGGAGTTTGCTTGCAGTGAGCGGTGCCTTTCCATCATGCCACAGAGAGGCCGCTTTGTCAAGCTTTTTGAAGGATTCTTACCTGCTCGATTCACCGGGCATGCCGTATTCGAGCACCAGGGCTGCTTCGCTCTCCAGGGAGTTGATTTCCTGTTGAATGAGCTCGCGGCGCATCTTGATGAGGCCGTTCCTGCGTTCCAGATATTCGGTGGCATTCTGCGGGATGCTCTTCTCGAGATGGGCGATACGCTTGTGCATGTAAGCGCGCCAGTTGTGGTATTCCTTCACGCTGTTCATCAGCTGGCTGAGCTTGACTTTGTGCTCGAACATGGAGGCCCGCACTTCTCGCTTGGCGAGGTCGTATTCCATCTTGCTCCTTTGGTAGCTGTCCCAGGTCCGCAGTTTGGTGTCCAGGGTGTAGCTGACACTCAGGCTGATTTTGGTATCACGGCTGTCCATGAACGTGCCGCTGTAGGTGCCGCCCGTGGAGGAGAAAAGGGAGGGGCTGTAGAGGCTGGTATTGATGGTCGGCAGGTATTGCAGCATGATGCTGTATTGGGCCATGCGTGCTTTCTCCAGCTGCATGACGAAGCCGCAGATAACAAGCGGGTCGAGACGGGTTACCTTGTCCCGGTAGTATTCCCAGGTAACGTGGGGTACACCGGAGGGAAGGATGACCCAGCGTGCGCTGTAGTCCCCGAGGGTTTTGGCCATCATTTGCCAGTTTTCCGTGTCGCTTTTCGCGCGCTTGAATTGCTCTTCCGGGCTGTCTTCGGGGGTCTCCTGTTCCTTGTCCAGTGCAGCGAGCTTCTCATTTAACTCTGCCTGGCGCACGGCCTTGTAGAGAGCGGCCGTTATCTCCCGGTCCTTGCCCTCGCGGGCTTTGATATTGGCAAAGGAGGTTACCTTGGCGGAGTAGACGCGGTAGGGCAGTTGCGTGAGTTGCGGAAGGTTGAAGGTGACGTTGATGGAGGAATTAACATTGTCGCTCGGCAGTCGGCGGGCCAGGTCGTGCAGGGAGGTGTTCATGTAGGTGTAGAACGACATGCCGGGGATGAGGTCCGTGTAGACGGAGGTTTCGTCGCGCTTCGACTGAGCGATTTGCTGGTCCAGCCGCTGAATTTCGGCATTGTTGCGTGCCATCATCGCGAGGGCTTGGTTCCAGGAGATGGTGCGGACGGGGAGCTCCTCCCAGAGGGGTTGTCGATCATATTGCGCTGCAAGCTCGGCCGATTTGCGGTCCACGAGTTTTTGCAGGTTACAGCCCGCGAGCAGCAGGGCCGCGGGCAGGAGGAGGAGCAGGGGGTGTTTCATGGTGAGGGGGAGAAAGGTCAACGGTGCAGCGTTTTGAGATTACATATTTGATAGATGGCGACCATCAGGCTGGTTCCGGCAAGGAATGCGAATTGCCCGGAGGGGGAGATGCCCAGTTGTTTGAGCGAGAACTGAACGCCGACGGCCAGCATGCCCAGGAAGCAGTCGACTAAGTTGCCTGCGGCGATCACGTCTCCGCGTTTGTCGTCATCCGCGCAGTCCTGCAGCAGAGCATTCAGCGGCACCAAATAACCGGAGGCGATGAAGCCGGTGAAAAACAGGGAGGCAAAGAAGAGAACCGTGCCGTATTCCGCCGTAGCCAGCAGGGTGCAGCCCAGCACCATGCCCAAGCCGCCTGCGGGTACAAGCCACAGCCGCACCCTCTTGCCGCAGATGAGGGAGGCGATGACACCGCCGAGCACGGAGCCGCCGCTCAGCCACATCATCAGGAGGGCGGAGTCCTGCTGCTGCCCGAGTACGTTCATGAAGCCTTCGGCCGCCGGGTTGCCTTCCTCCGCTGCCTGCAGTACGATGAGCAGTACCGTGCCGGCGATGAACCAGAAATAACCTATACCGATCTCGCTGTTCAGCAGCACGCGTTTCTCGCCCAACAGGCGCAGTTGGCCGAAGTGGCGCCACAGGAGATTCCACTCGAAGGGGCGGTTGCTTTCTGCCGGGAACATGGGCAGGCGGAAGGCTAGGCAGATGACCCACAGGGCGATACCCGTGCAGCAGAGCGCCGGCCACGCCGCGGCTTCCCATCCGGCTTCCGGGCCCCAGCTGCGCAGGAGGTAGTAGACGATAAACAGGGCAGCAATCTGCCCCACCAGAAGCGCTAGCAGGGAGGCCATCTCGGTGATGCCGCTGGCAAAGCCGATATGCTCCGTGCCTACCAGGTTTTTGATGATGCCTTTCTTGCCGGGACTGAAGAACATGGCTTGCACGCAGAAACAACTGAAGAAGAACAGGGTGACCCACAGGCTGTGCAGGAAGAGTCCGGCGGCTACACCCAAGATGACGATGCCCTGCAGCAGGACGGTGACGCGCAGGAGTTTCGTTTTGCTGCATCGGTCTGCTACCCAACCCGCCAGCGGGGAGAAGAGGACGAAGGGCAGCACGATGAGCACGGACAGCGGGTATTGCAGGTCGACCTCGAAGTTCATGGTTCCCACCATCCAGATGCCCAGAGCAATGAGCATGAATTGGATGCCCTTCTCATTCAGTGAATTGGCAGCGGTGATGATGACCAAGCTGCGGAATGCCCGCCAGTTGACCTCCTTCTGCTCGTGATTGCTTGCCATGCCGCCAGTATAGCGCAAAACCGTTCGGGGGGGAAGTGCATTGTGTGTATGCGGTGCAAAAAGCGTCTTCTCGGCGTTTCTTGCTTGCTTTTTCGGGCCATCTGTGGTAAAGATGGGGGAGATATGAATACTTTTTCGTCTATGATTCGGGATGCTCGGGTGGTGCGGTGTGCTGTGTGTGTGTGTGCTCTGGCTCTTGCTTTGGGGGCATGCCGGGATAAGGGGAAGACCCCCGCTTTCGAGTGGACTTCTGTGGTGGTGAGCCCTCTGCCGGAGGCTGCGGCGCTGGTAGCGCGCGTCACTCCGGAGGCGGACGGGCTGGTGCTGTTCCGTGTTGACCCGGCACTGAAGACGGCGGTGCTTTCCGAGTCCGGGGGTGAGCTGCTGATTGCCGCCCCGAACACGGCGGAGGCGGTACGCGGATATGGGTATTACCTGCGCCACTTGGCCGGGGTGCATCTCTCTTGGAACGGGGACCATGGTAGCTGTGTGGCGTCCGGAGCGATGGTGAATCTGCCGAAGGCGCCTGTAACCGTGCCTGCGACACTTCCGTATAACTATGCGCTGAACTACTGCACCCTCAGCTATACCGGCGTGCATTGGGACAAGGAGCGCTGGGGGAAGGAGATTGACCGCTTGGCGCTGAATGGGTATCACTATATGTTGGTGACCCCCGGGCTGGAGAAGGTGACGGCGGAGTTCCTGAAGGAGCTGGGGTGCCCGCCGGAGAAGATTCGGGCCTACATTGCTAACCCGGCTTTCGGCGCTTGGTGGAACATGGGTAATTTGGAGGGCGCGGGCGGTCCGGTGAGTGATACCTTGATCGATAGTGAGGCCGATCTGGGGCGCTTCATGGTAGAGCGTTTGAAGTCCCTGGGAATGGAGCCTGTGCTGCAGGGGTATGTGGGTTTCCTGCCGCATGATTTTGCCCCGGCGGGTGCTCATGTACTGCCGCAGGGGAACTGGTGCGGTCACTTTGTGCGTCCTTCTGTGCTGGACCCCACCTGCGAGGCTTTCCCGCGTGTGGCGGCGCTGTGGTATAACAAGCTGAAGAGTGTATACGGCGTGCAGGCTGAGGCTTTCGGGGGCGATTTGTTCCATGAGGGAGGTAAGTCTCAGGGGGTAGATGTTACGGCGGCGGCTCGTGCGGTGCAGTCTGCCATGCCGGGGAAGTCGCTGTGGCTGGTGCAGGCTTGGGGGCATAATCCTACCAAGGCGCTGCTGGATGGGGTGGATCCCAAGCGTACGCTGATTCTGGCCTTGGAGAAGAATATGGCAGCCAAGTCGCCGAAGAAGAACTACAACGGACTGCCCTATGTGTGGTGCGAGTTGTTGAATTTCGGCGGCAATCACGGGCTCTACGGCGGTGTGCCGATGGTCGCGGGTTTGCCGTCGGATATGGGCGGGGCATCGGGCTTCGGGTTGCTGTCGGAGGGTGTAGAGACGAATCCCTTCTACTATGAGCTGTTCCATGACCGCATGAACAGCGGCGGGCCGATTGATACGGAGGCTTTTATCAAGCGCTATGTGAAGTCCCGCTATGGTAAGGAGTCTCCGCAGGCGGAGGAGGCGTTCCGCTTGCTGACCCGCTCGGTGTATGCTCCGAAATCGATCCGTGAGGGGTGCTTGGAGAGTATCCTGTGCGCCCGGCCTTCGCTCGATGCGCGTAAGGCGAGTACGTGGTCGGATCCGAATATGTACTACGATCCCAAGGATGTGGAGGAGGCTCTGCGGAAGTTACTGGCTGCCGGGCCCATGGAGGCGGAGACGTATCGCTATGACCTGACGGATTTGTGTCGGCAGGTGATTGCTGACCGTGCCCGCGCGCGGCTGGCGGCTTGCAAGGCGGCTTTCACGGCGAAGGATGTGGCGGCTTTCACGAAGGAGTATCAGGCTTTCTTGGCTCTCATCAAGGACTCTGCCGAGGTGTTGGCCACGTCGAAGGATTTCCTCCTCGGGGAGTTCCTGCGCGGGGCTGCCAACCGCGGTACCACTCCGCAGGATAAGGCGGCCATGACCCGCGCGGTCAAGCGCCTCATCACCACTTGGGCACCCGTGATCGGCCAGTTGGATGACTACGCTCATCGCCAGTTCTCGGAGCTGATGTCGCACTACTATTACCACCGCTGGGAGGCCTTTTTCCAATCCCGCCTCCGCGAGCTCGGCGGCACCGCCTCCGCCGACGAACTCGGCCGCGCCGGCGAGGGTACCACCACCAACAACGGCGAAGCCGTCGCTACCGGCTACGAGAAAAACAAGAACGTCGACGAAATCGAACTCGCCTTCCCCGACTCCGATATCCCCCTCCTCCTCACTCCGCAGGGCGATATCCACACCATAGCCAAGCGTATCTTGGGGGAGTAATCTCCTTTCTGCGAACCCACTCTCCCCTTGGTAGGGAGGGTGGGTTGACAGAGGGAACATAATATGCTACAATGCGCCCGGTCTTTCCGACGAATACATGATACGAAACATGAGAAAAGTTTATTTGCCTCTCCTTATCGCCTTTATCGCTTGGTTTATACTCTTTTTTGTTCTGGGTGAAAAGCCGGCGTTGACCAATGATACGATCGGTCAGTTTAATTTATTGGATGCCGGTATTTATCTGAATTGGAAACCCGCCCTGTATCAGGCGTTCCTGGCCTTATGTCGCTTCTTCGTAGGCAATGAGCATGCCCCGTATTTTGCTTTCACGGTTCAGATTATTTTTGCCTTCATCGGTGTTGTACTCATCGCTCTTGCTCTGTATCGCAAATCGTCTCCTCTCTTCCTTTGGCTTCCTCTTGCGGTCGGACTTTTCTTTGTGAAAGGCGCCGGAATGCACGTGATCGGTAATGACACGATGTTTGCATCCGCATTTCTGTTGGCAATGGGTATGTTCCTTTTTGCCCTGAATACAGAAAATCGATTCCTTCGTTGGGGCCTGTCTATCCTTGCCTTTCCTGTGATGACCTTCGCGCTGGCGATGCGCCACAATGGTTTTCCCCTTATTCTCTGCGCCCTGTTTTATTTTTGCTACGCTGTCAACGGAAGAATTCTGCGTAGTTCTCTTCTCTCCGTAGTTGCTTTGGTGGCCATGGTAATGGCGATGTCTCTCTCCAATTCCCTGCTGAATGTACGAAAATCATACCCCTTGAATGTACCGTTTGCGGATGATTTGGTAAACCTCAGTATCATGCAGGGTGAGTGGTGTCAGTTTATAAAGGATGATCCGGAGGCGTGGTATGCCAAACACGATTTGAGCAAAAATAATTGGGCAGTACGTGCGGATATCGGCAATGGTTATCCTCGTATTTTTACACTTGAGCGGAAGATGGACGGGGAATTTCATGAACGCATCAAGAGTGCATGGATTAACGAGGTCACCGCTCGTCCGGTTGACTATCTTAATTTGAAACTGCTATTCTTTCATCAAACTCTTGCCGGAGGTCGCTCCCTGCCATTGATCGATAACCTGTTTACGCGGATTTATCCGAATACCAAGGTTGCGTTGCATAACGTCTACGATTGGCGGTGCTATGTTTCATATCAATTCTGTATGGTAGCGGTGATCCCTTGGCTGACTTGGCTGGGAATACCCACAGCCTTTTGGCTTGCATGGCGTCGAGGCCGCCGTGACTTGTCGAGACGGCTGCTGCTACCTCTCATGATCACCCTAGGTGTCATGGGTTATGTTCTCACATTTTTACCTTTCACCTTGGCTCCGACAGAATGGCGTTTCTATACACCGCAGAGTACACTTCCTATCGTTGCTATGCTCATTGCCGTCGTCTATCTCGTGAGTTCCAAGCGGCAAGAGTCAGAGAAGTGAGAAGCCTTACGCCATCATCCTTCCCACTTTGTCGCCTTGGCGGATGAAGGTTTCGGTGCAGTGGGCGGAGTTTTGGGCGAGGTCGGGGGAGAGGGTGATGCGGTTGGGCTCGAAGAGGGTGATGACGGTGGAGCCTCCGAAGGCGAAGTAGCCCATTTCGTCGCCCTTGGCGACGGGGGTGTGGGGCGTGTAGGTTTGGTGGATGGTACCGACGCCGACGGCACCGACGGCGAGGATGAGGACATCGCCGAGGTTGGGGGTATGGAGGACTGTGAGCTCGCGCTTGTTGGTCCAGAGCCAGGAGAGACGGTGGCGGAGGCAGTAGGGGGAGACGCTGGCGAGGGGACCGGGGATGTGGATGGCGGGTTCCGGGGTGCCTGCAACGGGGAAGTGGTAGCGGTGGTAATCTACCGGGCAGAGGCGGGAAAGCAGGAGCGTGCCGCGCGCATAGCGGTCCGCCACCGCTGCATCGCCGAGGAGGGCAGGGAGGTCAAAGGCCTGCCCTTTGATGAATACGCCCTCTATTTGTGACACATCCTGCCATGCGGAATGACGGGCATCCCCCGGGGCAGCGATGGTGTCCTCCCCGGGGCAGATGGGGCGAGCACCCGGCTTGAGGCGGCGGTAGAAGAAGTCGTTGAAGGAGGAAAAACCACCCTCCGGGACGACATAATCCTCCATCCGGATGCCGTATTCCTCCACAAAGGCCGGGATGGAGCGGGCACTCCCGCGCGTGTTCTTCATCGCCCCGAGGAGCCGTGAGAAAAGAGCACGCTTGAGCAGAAGATGCAGGGCAATGTTGCCGGACCAAGTACCGTATACCCACTGCATGGCCCGCTCACCCATAACCTTTTCGGTTTCGAGTGAACGGGTATAGCGGTTATAAAAAGTAATGGGTGCTTGGTGCGTGCTCATCCGAATAGGGGTCAGGCGTTCTTCTTCTCGGCGGCAGCCTTGGCCTCCGCCTCCTTGCGGGCCTGCTCTATCTTGGCGTGCTCCTCATCGGTAAGCGGGCGAGTCTTGAACACCGGGTAGGCGGACTCCACCGACTGACAGATTGTCGTGCGAGTGCCGACGCGAGCGATATTAAACAAACGTTTAGCGATAATGTTAGGCGTGCGAATGCAGCCGTGCGACAGCCGCCGCCCCGCGACCACCTTGCCCGTGTGCATGCCGACTCCGTCCCAGGTCAGCTGGAGGTAGTAGGGCATGGGCGAACCGACAAACTTACCGCCCTCCGGAACAGGGGTGGCCGGCGTGGCGTTGCTGTTGATGCAGCGACCGGCCGCATTGTAGAGCCGCCCGTAGCTGGCGGACACATGGTCAACATCCTTAGAAAGCACCTTATATTTACCGGTAGGCGTGGGGTGCCCGGAGGTACCGGTGGAAACCGGCCAGTCCATCGCCACCTGATTGTTCACATATAAACGCCCGCGCTGCTGCGACAGGCAGATGTAGATGGGACAAGAGTGAGAAGCCTGCTTCAGCAACTCCTCATCGATGTAGCAAGACATGACGGCGGGATAGCCCTTCGTCGTCTGCACAAACTTCTCGTACGCCGTTTCGTAATTCTGCTGCTCGACAACAGACTCGGGAGTCTTGGTAGACTTACAGGAGGTGAAGAGAGAGCCTGCTGCGCAGAGCAGGGCAAGCATGAGGTGGGTTGTTTTCATGGTCAGTTTATCGTATAATAACCTTGGTTCCGACGGGTGTGTTATCAAAGAAAATCTTGGCCATGCGCTTGGGCAGGCGGATGCAGCCGTGGCTCTCCGGCGCGGCAGTCACCAAGCCCTCGTGCATCCAAATGCCGTCATTGGTGAGCTTGAGCGCGTTGTTCATGTCCGCACCTTTGTAGCGACCGCCTGCGGGCATCGGTTGACCCGCCGTGTAGGAAGAGACAAGCGTGTTACCGGCAGCATCTACCACACTGCCGTAGGTAGACGACTTATGCGTGGCGTCCTTCGCCAACACCTTGAACGTACCGCCCGGGGTGCCATGACCCGCTCGGCCGGAAGAACAGGTGGAGAAGCCCACCTTGCTGTTGCCGATGTAGTAGGAGACCTGCTGCAGCTCCGTGTCAACAATAATGCAGCGATCGCCCGTGGCCGTAGCCGCGCCGACCGAGTCCCAGTGCCCCTGATTGACAAATTCCGTAGGCGAGACCGAGGAAGCCGCGCCGCCGAAGCGGTAAGTGCCTACCACATCATCGACCGGACGGCAGGAGCAAAAGCCCATTGCCATGGTAACCAACGCTGCAAGTTGAAGGAAACGCATCATATGTTGAATTGAGTTCGTGCAGCACATCCGTCTGCGCAGCACGCGCGCGTTATGCCCTTTTTCCGTGCTTTTGTCAAGCTATTTCTTACAATTTTTCTTCGGATAGAGCAGAAAAACACCTTTTTCCAGGAGAGAAGGCGGATGACGCTGTGCACGCTTGACATATTCGACTGCCTCGTGTACGGTACTCCCCGCTATGATACGACATGTGAGCACTTGCCTGTGGTTGCGATACGTCCTCCTGCTTCTTCCTGCGGCCGGTGGATGTATAGACACAGCCGGCGGAGAGCAAGTGCCCGCCGTGCTGCCGTCGGCGGAGACGGCACTGACCCCTCAGAACGTGTATCATGAGCTGTGCGAGGATCTCCTGAGCCCCGCGACGGAGTTGGCGATATTTCGCGGCGATGCGGGGCGCGTGAACGCGCAGCAGGCCGCCGCCCTCATCCGCTGTATCGGAGAGCTCCGCAGCCACCTGGAGCGACGGGTAAAGGGCACGGAGAGTCCGACAGCATATCCCTACGTCGAGCGCCTTCTGTTTATACGTCAAACGGCTCCCTCGTGTATCAGTGCCGAGAAGCTGGACCGCTGCGTGCGCGCCTTGGTGCAGGCCGGAGCCGGGGTAAACGATTTTGACAAGACAACGCCGGAGATGCAGAGTTCGGCGCTGCACCGGGCCCTGACGGATCCCGAGCTGGGGGAACTGTGCCGTTTCCTTATGGATAAAGGAGCAAATACCCGAGCTAAAAACGGTGCGGGTGAATCGGCCTTGGTCTGCGCCTCCGCCGGAAATCACGCGGCCCTGCTGAAGTCCCTGCTCGCCACTTCCGGCAAACGCGCCCTCGGGCCGGCTCTTGCCCGGGCTTGCGCCCTCGGCAACGTGGATGCCGTTCGCGAACTGTTATCTCTCGGTGCCTCCGCCAACACCGCTCCTTCCGGGGTTCCTCTTCTGTTGACGGCTACGGCGTGCGGTCACATCAATCGAGAGCTGAAGCCCGCCGCAGATCCCCGTGCCGCTCGCTACGCGCAGATTGCCGAAATGTTATTACGGAAGGGGGCCGACCCCAAGGCTGCCGACCCGGCTACCGGGCGAACCGCTCTGATGTTTGCCTGTGTGAACGGCATGGAGGAGCTCGCGCTCAAGCTGCAGGAGGGCGGGGCTTCCGCCACCGCAGCGACGCTTCCGGGGCAGGGGCGCCGCATCTCTGTGGCAGAGTGCGCCCTTCTCGGCGGCTGTTCACGGGTAGTAGAGAAAATTTTGCCCGTCGCAAAATATAACCCATCAGACCCGTATTCCTGTCGCCTCTTCCTTGCGGCCTGTGCCGGCGGCATCCTCCCCGTGGTGGAGCAGGGTTTCCCCCACATGGGGCCCGCGTGGGATGAGGTGTGGGGGGCGGAGGGCAGCACATTCATGCCCCTGGTGGAAGCTGCCCGTTACGGCCGCATGAATGTCGTGCAGTTTTTGGTAGAGAAGGGGATGAACCCCGACGTCTACCCCTATACCGGGGAGACACCCCTCTTGGCCTCCTGCCGGGGTGGGTACACGGATGTTGCTCGTTATCTTCTGGAGAAAGGTGCCGACCCCAATCGCGCATCATATGTCACCGACCCGCTGACCACTGCCTGTGCGCAGGGAAACAAGGAACTGGTCACGCTTTTGCTGGAGCACGGGGCAACGCCTCAGTCACGCCTCTTAGCCGGAACACAGGTGTGTCCCCTGGCGGCAGCAGTGCGAGCGGGGCAGGCGGATTCGGTGAAAAGTCTGTTAGATAAAGGTATGCAGATAACGTCTGCTGCCCGTGCGGCCGTGATGTCCTGCCGCAGCGGCCGCATTGTGCGCCGTCTGAGCAGGAGCGCGGGTCAGGACTTCATCGCGCACATGCGCCTTTTCCGCGCGATCGAGGTCGGTAACCTTCCCGCCGTACGCCGATGCCTGAACGAGGGCGTCACCATCGAAACCCGCGACGCGCACGGGTATACGCCCCTCATGGTCGCGCTCCTCACCGGGCGGCACGACATCGCGGATTTTCTCCTCGAACACGGGGCTGACAAGGAAGCACAGGTATCCGCGTCCCAGCCAGCCACCGCTCTGTGGCTTGCCTGCCGCATGGGGCGCACGGAGGCGGTCAAGCGCCTTCTTGATATCGGTGCATCCGCCGAGGCTCCCGGACGAGACGGCACCCTGATGACACCGCTGACCGTTGCATGTTGGTATGACCACCGCGAGGTCGTGCGGCTCCTCCTGGAACGCGGAGCCAAACGCGACGCATGTGTCGAAAGCGGTGGATATAACGCCCGCACGGTAGCCGAGATATGTGACAACAATGCCCTGCGAAATCTGCTGAATCCGCCGCCGCCCCGGCGCACACGTCGCCGTTGAATCAGGCCTCCTCCAAGGCCCGCCGCATCGCCTCGATATTCGGCAGCGTGCCGAACCAGTGGCGGAAGGCGAAGGCTCCCTGCCACAGCAACATGCTCAAGCCGTAGTCCGCGCGGCAGCCGCGCTCCGCAGCGGCGGCACAGAGTGGGGTGGGGTGGGTAACGATATCGTATACCCATTGCCCGGGGTTCAGCAGGTCCGGCGAAAGGGGCAGGGGATCGTCCGCCCGCAGGCCGAGGCTCGTGGCGTTCACGATGAGCTCGGACTCTCGAACGGCATCGGCAAGGGCAGGGGAACCCAAGGCAATCGGCTCGATGTTCGCACCCGTCTGTTCCCGCAGGTGCTCCGCCAGCTCTGTCAATTGAGGCTTCGGGCGGTTCGCCAGGAAAAGCCTCGGGCAGCCGGACAGGGCGCATTGAGCCGCCAAGGCACAGCCCGCTCCGCCGCAGGCCCCGAGCAGCAGAACCCGCAGCTCCCCGAGTGGACGCCCTGTCAGCTCCCGCACTGCCTGCGCGAATCCCGGGCCGTCCGTGTTGTGCAGCCGCCACCCGCCGGCGGGCAGGTGCACCAAGGTGTTACCCGCCCCGCAGAGGGAAGTCAGTTCATCCCTCTCTTCGGCTAACAGATACGCCTGTTTTTTGAAAGGCACGGTAACATTCAGCCCGATGAAGCCCCGCTCCCCGAGGGCTTGCATCGTTGCCTCGAACTCGCCCGCAGCCGTTCCGGCCAACAGGCGCACGTAGGTCATGGGAATCCCCGCCGCATCTAGGCCTGCCTGTTGCATTTGAGGGGATTTGGAATGGGCAATCGGGTTCCCGATCACCCCGAGTTTGATGGGCCGCCCCCCGCAGGCAAGCACCTGCGGGGTCAGGTCGGGGAGTGTATAGACCTGCTGCACGGCGGCTGCATCAGTTACTTGGACTCTTTGTCGCCCTCCTCATTCTTGGTGAGGATCTGGGCGATGGCGCCCTTGGCGAACTTAACGACCACATTCGGAGCGAGCTCCACACGCACGTCGTTCGCCAGCACCTCGCGGACGATGCCGTGGATGCCGCCGATGGTCACCACCTTCTGGCCGGGCGTCAGGCTGGCCTCACGCTTCTTGGCCTCCTTCTGCTGACGCTGCTGCGGGCGAATGAGCAGGAAGTAGAAGATAACAATGATGAGGATGATCGGCAGGAAGGAGAACCAACTGCCCCCTTGCTGGTCGGCGGGTTGAGCCGGAGCCTTGGCGGGTTGCTGCGTGGTGCCCGTGGCGGGGGCAGCAGGGGCAGCGGGAGCCGCCGGAGCGGCGTTGACAGCGGGGGCTGCGGGAGCAGCATTGACGGCGGGAGCGGCGGGGGCAGCAGGAGCAGCCTGGGCCAGAATGTTGATATAACTCATGGTATGTTATGTGCTTGGTAACGCGAGATGAAGCTGCGTTTGAAGGCAGCGAATTCACCGGCTGCAATGGCGCTTCTCGCCTGCGCCATGAGCCGCAAATAGAAGTGAAGATTTTGGAACGAGAGGAGTCGCAGGGCCAGCATCTCCCCCGCGCGGAAGAAATGCCGAATCGCCGCGCGGGAGAAGCGGGTCACATGCGGGTGGCCCTCGGCATCCA
>CAMEZO010000060.1 GCA_945947905.1 uncultured bacterium | reverse complement strand
ACCGCCTATTGCTCCCTTCAGCGCAAAATGACATATCTGCTGAATTTGCCATGCAGCATCCTTCACATAGAGATAATTCCAGCTCTGCGCGCATGAGGTCAGCCTGATTTCCTCATTGCGCAACATTCTCCTTAGGGAATTCATTATAAGGGTCGAAGGATGATCCCCTTCTCCGTAGAGGCTAAAAATACGCAGATGTACATAATCCATATATGTTCCGGAAGAAAAGTCAAACCCTATTTCCTTCACTGCCAGCTTAGCCTTACCATATTCTGTCAAGGGGGTACAAACTGTATCCTCAAAAATAATGTTTTTCACACAGCCGTATTCCGCTTGACTTCCCGAGAAAACAAACAACCTACAATTCATTTTCTGGGCAGATTCAAGCAAATCATATGTGTAAAGAACATTCTCATGTTGAATAGAAGTATTGTCTCGCTCCTCTTTACTTGTTCCCTTCCAAGCTAGATGAATAATGATATCAACCTGTTTAATTTGTTGGTATAACGATTTATAATTGGAAAGGTCAAGTTCAATAATCTTTACCTCTTGGGGGAATAAGGAGAATTGGGAAGACCCCGGCCGCAGAACGGCAATTACATTGTGTCCTTCGCTGCATAGTATGGATACTAGCTGACGACCTATAAAGCTGGACGCCCCTGTAATTAGATATACCATATTCTCATTAAGGAATTTCACTGTGAAGACGAACTTCCTCTACACACAAATCATACACGTTACCATTCGTGTGTCTTCTATACCAATCCACAACCAAATCAAGACATTGCTGCATATTCAGTCGTGGTGCCCAATTCAGTCTGGTTTTCGCTTTGGTAATATCCAACATCAGCAACTTGGCTTCGTGCGGCGCGGAAGGATCGCTGATATCACGAAGGGAGCCCTTTCCGTAAAGGCGCACCAGCTCGGAGGCTACTTCCCATACTGTGCATACGCTGCTTGGCTCGGGCCCGAAGTTCCAACCCTCGCAGTATTTTGTCGGCTCGTGCCACATATTCATAGCGAGCAGGAGATATCCGGAGAGGGGCTCGAGCACATGCTGCCAGGGTCGCACGGAATGGGGGGAACGTATGTCGATAACACCGGTGCCTTCAAGAGCACGAATGCAGTCCGGGATAATGCGGTCCTGCGCCCAGTCCCCACCGCCGATAACATTGCCGGCACGGGCGGAGGCGAGGGATACATGGTGCTTCACGCCATAATCGGCGGGGTTGAAGAAGGAACGCCGCCAAGATTGAATAGCCAGTTCGCACGCGCCTTTGGAAGAGGAGTAGGGATCATAACCGCCCATGGGGTCCGTTTCAGTATAGGGGCGGGTCGTTTCTCGGTTATCGTAGCATTTATCCGTTGTAATCATCACGGCAACACGAACGGAGGGTGTCCTCCGAATTGCCTCGAGAATGTTGACGGTGCCCATGACATTGGTCTCGTACGTTTCTACGGGCTTTTCATAGGAGAGACGAACGAGGGGTTGGGCAGCCAAATGGAAGACGATTTCCGGCTGAATCTCAGCAAAGAGCTCCTGCATGCGTGCGCCATCGCGGATATCAGCGCGAACATCAGCAGCCATCTTCTCCCCTATACCGGAGAGCCCGAAGTTATCTCGCGGGGTAGAAGGGTCCAGCGCGATGCCATACACCTCCGCTCCGAGCTCACGCAGCCAGATGCACAGCCACGAGCCCTTGAAGCCGGTGTGACCGGTGACAAGAACCTTTTTTCCGGTATAAAACCGGGCGAAATCCTTCATCTGCAGCAGACTCATCCTCTTCTGAAGTTTTCGTGACAGAAGCGAGAAATGCATTCAATCATCCAAGAGAGCTGCTCCGGAGTCATGCCCGGGTATACACCTATCCAGAATGCATGATTCATCACAAAGTCGGTGTTCGGTAAAGAACCGATACAGCGGTATCCCTGACCGGATTGTCGCATGGTATCGAAGGCAGGGTGCTTGATAAAATTACCCGCAAACATGTTTCTGGTTTGGATGCGGTTCTGCTCCAGATAGGCAGTGAGCTGATTGCGGGTGAAAGCGGCATCCGGCTTAACAGCAATCAGGAACCCGAACCAAGAGGGATCAGAGTTAGGCTGCGGCTCCGGAAGAATGATACCGGGCACCCCTTGCAACCCCTCATGAAGGGTTTGATAGTTAGCTCGCCGAGCAGCGACAATGGCATCCAGTTTCTCCAATTGGGCGCAGCCGATGGCTGCCTGCATGTCTGTGATTTTGAGATTGAAACCGAAGTGGCTGTATACGTATTTGTGGTCGTAGCCCGGGGGAAGTTCCCCGAATTGCCCGGAGAAACGACACTTGCAGGTGTTATCCACTCCGCCGATGCACCAGCAGTCACGCCCCCAGTCGCGGAAGGAACGGCATATTTTATCCAGCAAGGGATTGTTCGTGTAGACAGCGCCTCCTTCTCCCATGGTGATGTGGTGGGGTGGGTAGAAGGAGGAAGTCCCGAGATCGCCCCATGTCCCGGTCTTGCGGGTCTCGTCGGACAAGGTGTATTCCGAGCCGAGGGCATCGCAATTATCCTCGATGAGCCAGAGGTTATGCTTCTTGCAGAAAGCGAGCACAGCCTCCAAGTTAAAGGGGTTACCCAGTGAGTGAGCCAGCATAACGGCCTTGCATTTGGGAGAATAGGCTTCCTCCAGCCGGGTGACATCGATATTGAAGCCCGGCATGCAGACATCGACAAAAACGGGGACTGCACCGAACTGGACGATGGGATTAACCGTGGTGGGGAAGGCCGCAGCGACGGAGATGACCTCATCCCCGCGTTGAATGGCTCGCTCCCCCAGCTTGGGTGAGGTGAGAGTGTAGAAGGCCAGCAAGTTGGCAGAGGAGCCGGAATTGGTCACAGCGCAGTACTTGACACCCAACCACTTTGCCAAGCGATTCTCGAAGCGTGTTGCCCATGGACCGGCCGTCAGCCAGAAATCCAGCGATGAATCAACAAGATTGACCATCTCGTTTTCATCAAAAAAACGCCCGCCGTAGTGTACGAATGACTCTCCCGGGACAAAGTCTTTTTTTACGGCATGTACCTCGTGATAGTACTCGCGCGTCAACTGTAAAATCTGCTGTTTCAGCTCTTCTTTGCGTGACATATCTGAAAAGTTAGCTATGATTGGTGTTCCCCTGTTGCGACATCCCATTTCTTCCACGGAGCATAGCCGGATTGGAGGAGCTTTTCAAGTAGGTCGCGTTCTCGGATGTTATCCATACACTGCCAATAACCGCGATGAATGTAGGACATCAGTTCGCCCTCCTCAACCAAGCGGCAAAGGGGAGCCTGCTCGAAGATACACTCATCACCGTCCAAGTAATCAAAGATTGCAGGGGAAAGCACCATGTAACCGGCGTTAATCGGAGCCCCGTCCGCCAGATTTTTCTCACGAAACGACTTAACGGCCCCACCTTCCAAGGCCAGTACCCCCTTATCCTGGGCCATTTTCACCGCGGTAAGAGTGGCCTTCTTCCCATGGGAGAAGTGGTATTCGATGAGGCGGTTGATATCCACATCGCAAACGGCGTCGCCGTAGGTCATCAGGAAAGTTTCATCACCCACATAGGGTTGAATGCGTTTGATGCGTCCACCGGTCATGGTGCTGTATCCGGTGTCGACCACGGTCACCTTCCACGGCTCCGGGTTGCTCTTGTGGATGAACACCTCATTTTTGCCATTGCGATAATCAAAGGAGACATCCGAGCTATGGAGGAAATACGATGCAAACCAATCCTTGATGTAATCCTGCCTATAGCCGGCACACACGATGAACTCGTTGTGCCCGTAGTAAGCATACTCCTTCATGATATGCCACAAAATAGGCATACCCCCGATTTCTATCATCGGCTTCGGCTTGTAACGGCTCTCCTCACTGATGCGAGAACCGATGCCACCGGCTAGAAGGACGACTTTCATATGAGAAATGCTTTTTATTGCTTCATCAGCCACTTGTAATAACGACTTTCCTTATACTCCGGGGCGGAGAAATTAGCGTGCTCTGTAAGGTCATCTATGTATTGGGGGCCGGTGAAATCAGTACATGTCGCCTTAATAGTACGTACCATTTGCACGAGCGGTGTGGTCGAGGCGACGAGAAAGTACAACACACATACCGTGTACAACCAACGGTTCTGCCTTATCTTCATGGTAAAAGAGACAAATGTGGTGGCTAGGATAAGAATAAACGGAATGGAAACTCGCATCACAAAATCAGAGGAACTTACGATCTGCACTAGGGGAAGAATGAGGAGCGCAGAACTAACTATAAGGACGCGTCGGATGTGATAGCGCCACACCAGCATGAGAAAGCATGGGAGTAAGAATTCTGCGAAGCAGAATATGACATAATCAGATACGGTGAATCCAACGAGAAAGTACACAGAAAGGCCTCGCCCAGTGCATGAAAAAAAGGATGCTACCAAGTACACAATACCAAGTGATATCAAAAGATACCGCCATTCGCCGTTGTGGAAGATTCGCAATATCTTGCACCGAAAGTAGGAGCTTCCGCTTCGAATGCGTACAAGACTCAGGAATATATAATCTGCTGCTACATAAGCCACTAACCCAATGTAGGGAAACGGAGCAAAACAGAGTAGGACAGATGTGATAAAGATCTTCTGTGGAAGTGTATAGCCTGAGTTCAAAACAAGTAGAGTTGCAATCCAAGCCGGAAGCGCTTGATTGAAGACGTAAAATAAACATGACGTCAACGATGAGTACCGATATGGGCAATAAGACCCGATGTGAGCACTTAAGCCTAACAGATCGGGTCTTCTGCAGGCGTAAGGTATGATGTCTACCCCACTGAAGAAGATGAGGAAGAGCAACAGGAGGATTGCCCGTTTCGGTTGTATAGAGGCTGCCAAGAGCGCAAAAATCATGACCCCGATGGCGCTCCAAACATAGAGGGCATGCTGTGCCCAAGCCAAACCGGCGCATTTTCCGACCAAAGCGGCAGGAAGCCAATAGGCGAAATAGTAGCACAACATGCTATCTCCCCCCTCCGGGGAGCTGTAGACGACGGGCCATGGCTTCTGTGATAGGTCGCGCAAAACAGCATTCCTCCACCAGTGGTCCATATTTTGGTACATGTATCCGCCCAGTCCGGACATGAGTACCCAGATTAGAACAATAGAAAGAATGATCCACCAGGTTTTTCTTGGAAGTGGCTCAGACGGGATGGACGGAAGACGAAAAAATAAGTAAATAATCCCAAGGATAACGGGGCAAGCAACCCAGGGTGTGTACCAATTCAACAGAAAGATGACCAAGGGCACAACTAAGTATGCCATGGCTATTTTCTGTAGATTTAGAAGGCTGGTCATTGGATTAAAGTGAGAGATGCTGAAAATGAATAGATATGTATGCTCACGCGGCGATGATACAGCATTTTGAATGCAGTAGTCAAGCCTAAAGTGCAGAAAATGTTGGATCCGACGGTTATTGTGGGCTTTTATGCGCGGATTTGTATGCGGATCTCGTATAAGAGAAATTTTCCTTACGCATTGACTATCAAGCAACTGCGCTGTATTTGGGCCTACAGCATTCAAAATGCATACCCTATTCGCGGGAAAAGGTGAAAACTCGGTGCTGAGGCATTCGAGTTTGGTGAAGCTGTGGTTGGAATCTGCGTGAGCTGATATCCGTGGGGCGGATGTGAGGAGACGACACTGGGGGACTGTTACCCCGGATTTTCCTTGAAGATGGTGGTGGATGTAACCGGACAAGGAGCTAATCCCCGGGTGTTGAGGTATACAGGCGAAGGGAGATTCGGGAATGGTTGAGTGGGGAGATACAGCACCACCGGAGGTTAAATAAGGGGGTGGTGTGAAGGGTTAGCCGGGATTTTGGAAGATCGATGCCGCTCTCATTCTGAGACGGATGCGATATGAAGCAGCGCCTCCCCCCGGGGCTGTTTCGGTGGGGTGGGGCTATATGGTCTCGAGGAGGCGGATAGTTTCTTTCAGTTTGTCGGTGGGTTTGGTGGCGGAGAGGCGGGGGAAGTGATTGTTGAAGGTGATGTAGTTGCCGTTGCGGGTGAGGAGGAGTTTTTGGCCGAGAAATTCGACGGAGGCGATGCGGCGGCGGGAGGCGAGGATTTTGATTTTGTGAACGGAGAGGAGGGTGTTGGCGGGGCGGGGCAGGGGGCCGAAGCGGTCTTTCCAGCGGAGGGCGAGTTCGTCTACCTCATCGGTGGAGGTGGTTTTGGCGAGTTCGGCGTAGGCGGCCATGCGGGCACGGGGGCTTTCCATGTAGGCGGCGGGGAGGAAGGCGCCGAGGAGGTGGGCTGTTTGGTCTGCGCCGCGGGTGGCGAGGGAGGCCTCGGAGAAGCAGAGGAAGTCCGCCTTCACGGCTGCCTCGGCACGGGTCGTCGGCACCTTGCCCTGCAGGTGCTCGATGCACTGGCGGAGGAGCTGGCAGTAGAGTTCGAAGCCGATGGCTGCGATGTGGCCGCTCTGGCGGGTGCCGAGCAGGTTGCCCGCGCCGCGTATCTCCAGGTCACGCATAGCAATCTTGAAACCGCTTCCCAGTTCTGTGAATTGTTTGATGGCCGAGACCCGCTTGCGGGCATCGGCGGTGCAGAGAGCCTGCCGGGGCAGGAGCAGGTAAGCATAGGCCCGGTGGCCGCCGCGCCCCACGCGCCCGCGCAGTTGATAGAGATCCGCCAGCCCGAAGCGGTCGGCGCGGTCGATGATAATGGTGTTCGCGTTCGGGATGTCGATACCACTCTCGATGATGGACGTGCAGAGCAGCACATCCGCCTTGCCTGCGATGAAATCACGCATGATGATCTCCAGTTCCGTTTTATCCATTTGCCCGTGCCCGATAACAATGCGTGCGCGCGGCACGAGCCGGTGGAGATCCGCCGCGACCTTGTGGATCGACTGCACACGATTATGCAGGAAAAACACCTGCCCCTTGCGGTCCAGCTCGCGCTCGATCGCCTTCGTGATAAGCTCCTCGTTATACGGACAGACCGCCGTCTGCACCGGCAGGCGGTTGAGCGGCGGCGTGTCGATGGTGCTCATATCCCGCGCGCCCATCAGTGCCACATAGAGCGTCCGCGGAATGGGGGTAGCAGACAGTGTCAGCATGTCCACCATGCGGAAACGCCGCTTGAACTGCTCCTTGTGGCGCACCCCGAAACGCTGCTCCTCATCGATGACAACCAAGCCCAATTTATCAAAAGAAACATCCGCCGAAATGAGGCGATGCGTACCGATGACGATATCCACCGCACCCGTGCGCAGCCCCTCTAACACCTCGCGTGCCTTTTTGGGCGGCGTGAAACGGCTGAGCAGCTCCACGCGGATGGGGTACTCACTCATGCGCGCGCGGAACGTGCGCCAATGCTGATCCGCCAGCACCGTGGTGGGTGCCAGCACCGCGACCTGCCTGCCACCCGTGACGCACTTGAACGCCGCCCGAATGGCCACCTCCGTCTTGCCGAAACCCACATCACCGCAGATGAGCCGATCCATGGGGCGCGTGCTTTCCATGTCCGCTTTTGTTTGACTGATCGCCCGCGCCTGATCCGGCGTCTCGCGGAAGGGGAAGGCAGACTCAAACTGCCACATCCAAGCCGAATCCGGCGGGTGAGGCGAACCTCCGCCGCATTCACGCTCCGCCTGAACTTCTAACAACTGCCCCGCGTAATCCGCAATAGCCTGCTCCGCCGCCTTGCAGGCGCGCTTCCAGCGGGCATCCCCCAAGCGACTGAGCTCCGGAGCCTTGGCTCCGAGTCCCACGTATTTTGATACGAGATAACTCTGCTGCAGCGGCAGACGCAGCAGCACCCCGCCCGCGTATTGAATGTTCAACTCCTCCTCACCCGACTCCGCATCGCGCACGATGCCCACGAACTTCCCCAACCCATGAGCGGCATGGATGACAAGGTCGCCCGGTGCTATTTCCCGCAGCGGAGCCTGCGCCCGCTCCCGCCGCATGCGATCCTCCCGGTCATCGCGCCTGCGCGAGCTCACCGATGTATAACGCCCGAAAATTTCCGCCGCCGACAGCACCGCCAGCTTAGCCCCCGGCACGGTGAAGCCCCTCGGCAGGTCACCATCGCGGCTCTGCACCCCCTGCCAGGCCTCATCATCCCCGCAAATCTCCTCAAAACGCGCCTTCTCCCCCTCGTGCGGAAAATACATCACCACGCGCCAGCGATCTCGCCGCCATTGTTGCAGCGAGTTTCGCGCCAGAGCACGGCGTGCCTCCTGCATCACAAAGTCTCCGGTATCAAACTCCCCCAGAGGCGTCCCGATGAACGCCCGCGCCGCCTCGGCCTCCGCCCCCTCCTCCGGCAAAAGCTCCTCGCGGTCCGGCGGCAGCTCGAAAATCTGCACATCCCCCGCATAGCCGCAGTCCGGCAGGGCCACGATGCGGTCGCTGTCTGCTATCCATTCCTCCGGCGTGCTCTCCGCAGGCGGTTCCTCCAGCACCAGATCCGCCGCAGGCAGCTTGCGGAAGGAGAGCTGGGAGTCGACATCGAAGGCACGGATGCTTTCTACCTCATCCCCGAAAAATTCAATGCGCAACGGCCAAGCCGTCTGCAGAGGGAAAACATCTAAAATACCCCCGCGCAGGCTCCACTGACCACGCGCAATGACCTGATCCGTGCGCTCGAACTCCGCCGCCTGCAGCCGCTCCTGCAAGGACTCCGGAGGCAGCTCCTGACCCACAGCCACATGCAGCATCCCCTCCGCCTGCGGACGGAAGAGCGGGGCCGGGCAACGCAATGCCATCGGGGTAACGATGACCACCTGAGTCGTGCTCGGCGGCTCGCAGAGGCTGTGCAGCGCATCCAGCCGCTCCGCCGCCAGATCGGGGTCGCTGAGGCCGTTATTGATGTGTAGCTCCTGTTCCGGTAAGAAAATAATCGGTGCTTTGGTCCACAGAGGAAGCTCCGCTGCCAGTCGCTCCTGCGTCGGCAGGGCATCTGCCACCACCCACACACGGCAGGGCGAGGGCGCGGCCGCCGCCGCCATGGCCGCCACGAAGGCATAGGCCGCCGGGCACACGCGGTTCAGCACGATGGGGGCCGTGCGGGTGCCACCGGTACGCAGGCGCGCCAGCTCCTCCGCAAAGGCGGGGGAGGCAGCCACGATCTCCGGCAAAGTTTTGGCCATGGGCAAAGTGTAGCAGCGAGCGGCGTCTTTGTCAACCCCGAGCCGCGACAACGGGCCCCTCCAAGGCCTCCGCCACCACGCGCGCCGCGATATAATTGCGATACCAACGCCGGTCCGCCGGCACGACATACCAAGGGAAAGGCCCGGGCGTAGCCGCCATCACCTCATCCTGCCGGGCACGGATCGCTGCGTATTCCCCCGGGGATATGGGGTGCTCACGGCGCTTGCACTCCGCCTCGTAGGAAGTGCGCAGTAACAGCTTCACCACCCGCGTACCTCGCCGCACCAGCTCGGTCTCCCAATCCGGCAGCAGGGGCAGGGCCTCGGGAATCTCATAAGGGCTGCTGCCCAACAAAAGAGCCGTCTCCGGCGGTGGGGTGGCAGCGGCCAGCTCCTCCTCCGCACCCCGCAGCGGACGCGGCGCGAAGGCCCGCGTGCAGAGCGGATCCAAGCAGCGTGCCACGGCCCGCAGGGTGTTTTTGCGACCGCTCCCCTCGCTGCCCATCAGCACCAGCAGCAGACTTTTGCCCTCCTGCGTGGCATCGAGACGCTTGGCCAAGTCCTCCATTTGGTAGACAACCTCCTCCTTGCCTCCGCCGAAGAGCGCCGTATCATCCGGGGCTGTCTGCGGCGCGTTGGCATAGCGGCGCACGGTGAGGGAGTCCCGCAGCAGCGGTACCAAGTGATTCACCGGCCCCGGAATGGGGAAAAAAGCCCGCAGCGCCTCCCGAACCGCCGGACGCTTGAAGGGTACGAATAACTCCTCCCGCCGCTCCTCTGCAGAAACCCAGCGCAGGGCCGAAAGCTCCGAGTCCGGGGGCAGAGGGGGCAGGGCAGGGCGCACGCCGGGGAAGCGGAGCAGAAAGTAAGTCTGCTGCTGCCCGTCCCAAGTGCTGCTCTTGCGGTTCTTGCTGCGGTAGCGATAGCGCAGACCGCCCAGCTCCGCAATCAGATGCAGCGAGTCCGCGGGCAGCCCCGTCTCCTCCCGGACCTCGCGCAGTGCCGCCTGCAGCAGGGTCTCCTTGGAGCGCACACCGCCCTGGGGAACATGCAGGTAAGGACTCTTGCCCCCATTGCAGCCCAGTAGCACGTTAGCAGCGTCATCCATGATGACCGCGGCGGCATTGTTGCGCCAAAGCTCGATGTCCTCGTGGCTCATAGTGCGGGGTGAGAGCGGCGTCGTCCGTGGCTTTCATCCTGCCAAGCGGGAGCCTCGTATTTGTTACGGCAAAGGGCCTCAGCCTCCTGCAGCAGCCCCGGCACGGGCTCCTCGGCCGTGTGCAGCAGTACCTCCTCTGCCAGAGCATGCGCCAAAGCCGTCTCCCATCCGGCCGGGAGCCCGCATCCCTGTATCATTCCCTGGTGCAGCACTGCCCCACCGCTGCGCCGTTGCGCCGCGCCCGCCAACTTGTTACCGGCGGGGCCTACGATGTCCGCCGCCACCGGGCTGCTCCAGCAGGCTCGACCACCGTATGCTGCATCCTGCGCCAACAGGTCACAGGGCGTGCCGCCGTCGGCCAGCACCTCCGCCAGCGCGCGATGAATGAGGGCATACAGGCAGGCACTCTCCGGGTAAGCTGCCTCCCCCGGCTGCCGAGCGGGCAGGGTCAGGGTGTAGGTCTGCCCGAGCCGGTGGTCCACGATACCTCCCCCCGTCCAGCGGCGGATGTACTCCTGCGCCCCGGGAGCCAACTCCTCCGCCACAGTGCGGGTATCAAAATAGCCGTAACTCACCGCAGGCAGGGCCCAGCCATAGACCCGCAGCCAAACCTCCGGACGCCGCAGCAAGGCCTCATCCAGCGCCATATTCAGGTAGCCCCGCCGCGGTGTGGGGTCAACCCACAGGTGCAGGCGGGGCAGCGGGGCACCGTCTTGCGGAGCGGGCTGCATGTCGGGCCGCAGGGTTACAGGGGATCCGGCAGGGAAACGGTGCGCGAGAACGAGGTCGTGTACTGCCGGAAGAAATCCTCTGCCTTGGGAGCCTTACGCTGCCCGCGGCGAATCTGCTCCACCAGCTGCACTCCCTTCTCCGACAGCACGGTCACGGCCACGGTAGCCGACACAACACGCGCGTTCTTGTAGGTATCCGAGCCTGCGGTAATCGTTGTGCCTCGGATGGAGAACGGCTTGGCCGAGCCGCGCGAGGAGAGCACCGGCACGGACACGTGCTCGTACTCCGCACGCCCCGTCTTGATGTCCGCATCTCCCTTGGCATGGCGCACATTGAACACCAGCGAGAACTCGATGATCTTATCGCACAGGAAGTTCTCCTCCGGCCGCAGACTCATACCCCGGTAGGCCGCTGCAAAGTCCCGCTGCCCCAACAGACTCTCGAAGGTAGGCCGGGGAAGCACCATGGTGCGGTAGACGGAGAACATGGGGAACACGCCGCCGCCCTTCTCCTCCGGGCCCAGATTCAGCACCTCGTCATGGTACTTCAGCTCGTAGCATACCGTGCACACATCCCCCTGGGTCTCCGTGCTGCGGTTGCGCGCATTGCGGTAGCCGGTGCGCAGGGCAGGGCGGCTGCTCACCGCCGGGTTGCGGTCCGGCGCACAGGTAAAGAAGGCCAGCCGCGCTGACTTGGGCAGCTTGAGGCCCTTCGCCGTGCCGACGTTCACGGTTTCCGATTCCGCAAACATCCACTCGTACTCGTTCGTACCCGTCTTCATCTGCGTGGATTGCAGATCCATGCCCAGCATCTCCAGAGCCAAGCTGGAGGCCGAGGCTGCACTTACATCTTCCTGCACCTTCTTCCACAAGTCTACACCCTTGCCGGTGAGCTGCATGATCATGAGCACCAAGATGGCAGTGATGGCCATGGCGACGATGAGCTCAACCAGAGTGAAGCCCCGGCGCAGGCTGTTGCAAAGTCGTGTCTTCATGTTAAAAAATGAAATGAGAGGTTAATTTCAGCGATGGAAAGACATGTTCACGGAGAAAGTGGGGCGGCCCATCTGCTTCCATGTTTTATGCTTGTAGCGGGCGGGATCCGGCGTGGGCAGCACAAAGAAATCCGCCCGCGTCATCAGCACGCCGCCCCAGCCCTCTTTGTCATCTTTGTCGGAGGAGACGAACTTCTCCGGTGTGTTGGCCCGGGAAATCGTGCCGGGCTTGGATGAAACGGTATACGAGCCATCACGGTTCTCCGTCAGCTCCGACATGCGAACCATGAACACCGGCCCCTGGGAGTAGCGCAGAGCTTCCTTCAGGCGAGCATCGAGCTTATTGATGGGGCACACCACGGTAAGCATCTGCCCCAAGCGGAAGGTTTCCGCTCCCTGTACCTTTTTGCCCACCTTGCCTTTCTTGTTGCTGCGTGCCTGCATAGCGGGGTAATAGCCGCCCTTCGGCGTGGCCTGTGCATCCGTGTCGGCGCGGTAGGAGAAGATGATGAGCGCCGTACCCGGTGTGCGCGAGCAGCTCATGAGCAGGAACGCCTTATCAAACGAGCTGATGTATTGCCCGAGGGAGGATTGCTTGGCCCCGGGCGGTGCACTTTCCCCCGCGCGCAGGGTGGTAAGCTCCGCCTTCAGCGTGCCGGCTACACGGTCCGCCTCCTGGCAGATGAGGGCATCCCGCACCATCGAACGGGCCGGTACGAAGATCGTTAAAAAGAGGCCCAGCAATATACCCACTACCCCCAAGGCTATGAGGGTTTCCGTGAGGGTGAACCCGCCTCGGCGTCTGATTGTCATGTCCCTTGCTGTCATAGTCCGTTCTTGTTAATTGTCGAAAATCTGCTCGCGGGTGCGCAGAGCCTCAATTTTGCCGTGGGGCCACACCAGCACCCCTGCCGCTACACCGGGTTTGCCGTCCTTGCCCATCGGCACAGGCAGAATGCCGTCCGCCGCACCCTTCCCGGCCCCCGGGCGACCGGCCACCAGTACCATGCGGCACGGGCGTGTAGCCGTTTGCGGATCCGCATTCGGGGCCACAAAGCGCCCCTTGTCGTCAAATTCAATGCAGTATACCTCCATCCCGGCGCGCCCCGGCACGGACACCGTATCTCGCCCCATCACATCCTTGCTGCCGTGGCTCCACTCCAAGGTGCGGCTGTGCTTGGGGCTGAAGTAGACACCCTGCGGCAGCAATTTGGGCGTACCTAGGGTCTTCCAGCTTCCCTTGGGGTTCACCTCCGTGGGCTCCTGTCCGGGCTTTCGCTGGAAGGTCTGCACCGCCATCCAACGCAGGTGCGGCGAGCGCTCCGAGCGGTTCTTGTCGTCCTTTGCGATGACCAGGCGAGAGTAGGTGCCGCAGCGTTGGGCGGTCCGCTGCGCTTCCTCCAGCATTTGCCGGAATTGGCCCACGGCGGAATCCATGGAGCGACCTTTGCCCACCCCATTAATCATCGAGCCACCGAGCCCCATCAGAATGGCCATGATGGCCATCACCACCAGCAGCTCCACCAGTGTGAAGCCGCTTCTCTTG
>CAMEZO010000059.1 GCA_945947905.1 uncultured bacterium | reverse complement strand
CCGTTTCATTTGTTATGCCGAACAAAAATTACCGTCACACCCTCATTGCCTGTTACCTGGGCTTTGTAACCCAGGCCATTACGGCAAATTTTGCTCCTCTTCTCTTTCTGACCTTCAAGAACACTTACAAGGTCTCGCTCGAGCAGCTCGCGCTTATACCCTTTACCTTTTACCTGGCGCAGATTATTGTTGATTTTTTTGCCACCGGGTACGCAGACAAAATAGGTTACCGAACATGTGTCGTCGTCTCGCAGATAGTTTCTGCTGCGGGACTCGTTCTGATGGTGGTATTACCGGATCTGCTTCCTTCTCCGTTCATCGGTATCCTTGTATCCGTCATTTTCTATGCCGTAGGCAGCGGCCTCATCGAAGTTTTAGTGAGTCCCATCGTTGAGGCATGCCCCTTTCGGAATAAGGAAGGAATGATGAGTTTGCTGCATTCTTTTTATTGTTGGGGCACGGTAGCCGTTATCATTGGCTCCACCATCTTCTTCAGCCTATTCGGCGTTGAGAATTGGAAAATACCGGCACTTATCTGGGCACTGATTCCCCTGGCAAACACCTTTAATTTCCTGCTGTGCCCCATTGAACGCCTCCCGATGAGTGACAACGCCGGTTCTCCGAAGAAACTGATGCGCCTACCGCTTTTTTGGTTGCTTATCCTCCTCATGGTCTGCTCCGGTGCCTCGGAAAGCACGATGGCTCAGTGGGCATCGGCCTTCACTGAGTCGGCTCTCGGGGTACCGAAGGTCATCGGAGATTTGGCGGGGCCTTGTTTGTTTGCCGCATTCATGGGAGTATCTCGCCTACTCTACGGCAAAATGAGCTCGCGGCTTCATTTGCCGCAGGCCATGCTGTTTTCGGGTATCTTGTGCTGTGTCTGCTATTTTGTTGCCGCGCTTGCACCGTTCCCGATCATCGGATTAGCCGGCTGCGCTTTCTGCGGATTTGCAGTGGGTATCATGTGGCCGGGTACGCTCAGCCTGGCATCCCGAACATGCCCCGCCGGGGGAACTGCCTTGTTTGCCTTCCTTGCCTTGGCCGGAGACTTGGGGGCAACCTTGAGCCCGACTATGGTCGGCTACATTGCAGATCTCTCCCAAGGGAACCTGAAGACCGGGCTGCTCGCGGCGTCTCTGTTCCCGGTCTTACTCATTGCGGGCTTGCTGTGGCTCAGGCATAAACGCCGGGGAAAAAACCGGGTCTCCGTCCCGACGGATGGTGCCTGAGGACACCGATTCCACCGTTTTTCGCTTTTTTCCTCTTTCATGAAAGAAAAGACGGAACGGCTGCGTACCTATGAACGGTATGCTCAAAAGAACCATTGCACTACTGTTGGGTGCTGCCGTTGCGGCGGTGGCGCAGGAAGCCAAGTCCCCCGTACCGGCACAGTCCATGCACACGGAGAATACGGCGGCAGCACAAACGGATGCCGTAGCCCCGCGTCCGGAAGGCTCCATCTACATGGGCGGGTTCCGAGCCCCGGCCATCGAGACCGTGCGCGTGGCCGTCATCGGCTTGGGCGAGCGCGGCTATCCCCAAACCTGGCAGCTCACTCATGTGCCGAACTGCGAGGTGGTAGGCGTGTGCGACCTGTACGGTGACCTCACCAAAAAGACCGCCGACATGGTGCAGAAGGAGACCGGCAAGCGCCCGGCAGAGTACCACAGCAGCAAGACGGCCTACCTCAAGATGCTCGAGGAGCTGAAGCCCGATGCCGTCATCATTAACACCTCTTGGGAGATGCACGCACAAATGTGCATCGACAGCATGGAGCACGGCGCACACGCCTTTGTGGAGGTGCCGATGGCCACGACGATCCGCGACCTGTGGCGCGTGGTGGATGCCTCCGAGCGCACCAAGAAGCACTGCATGATGCTGGAGAATGTGAACTACGGGCGGGATGAGCTGATGTTCCTGAACATGGTGCGCCAAGGCCTGATCGGCGAGCTGCTGCACGGCGAAGCCGCCTACATCCACGAGCTGCGCATGCAGATGAAGAGCGAGGAACGCGGCTGCGGCTCCTGGCGCACCTATCACTACGCCGAGCGCAACGGTAACCTCTACCCCACCCACGGCCTCGGGCCCGTCGCACAGTACATGAACATCGCGCGCGGCGATGATATGTTCGACCGCATGGTCTCCTTCAGCAGCCCCGCTCTGGGCCGCAAGGCGTATGCCGAAAAGAACTTCCCCGCCGACCACAAGTGGAACAAGATGAACTTCATCTGCGGAGATATCAACACCTCCATCATCAAGACCAAGGCCGGCCGCACCATTATGGTGCAGTGGGACGAGACGAGCCCGCGCCCCTATGACCGCAAGAACCTCATTCAGGGTACGGAAGGCACGCTGGCCGGGTTCCCCACCCGCATCGCGGGCGAGAAGGTAAGCCCCGCTCCGGGCAAGGCCGAGAACGGGCAGCCGGGCGGTGCGGAGATTACGCACAACGGCGGCTACCACGAGTGGTTCCAGGGCGAGGAGGCCGAGAAGGTGATGTATGCTAAGTGGGACCACCCGCTCTACAAGCGCCTGGGCGAGGTGGCCAAGAAGAACGGCGGCCACGGCGGCATGGATTACATCATGCTCTACCGCGTCATTGAGTGCCTGCACAAGGGCGAGCCGATGGACCAGAACGTGTACGAGGGTGCTCTGTGGTCCGCCGTCGGCCCGCTCTCCGAGAAGTCGGTGAGCGAGGGCGGTGCCCCGCAGGTGTTCCCTGACTTCACCCGCGGCGACTGGAAGCACACGGCTCCGCTGCCCGTGGTGGAATAAGCCTGCTTCACTCCTATTTTCCCGCGCGGGGCTGCTTATCGGCGGCCCCGCCGCTTTTTGTTGCAGGCACACAAATACCCGAACGTGGCACCCGATTCTCAACACCAAGTAAGCCCTATTGTCAGCTCAACGAAGGTAGAAGGTATTGTGGAAATCTCTATCGTCTGATTCAGACCTCTTTTCGTTATCCCTCTCCTCTCGCTCCGCCCCCCGGGTGGAGCGAGATACCCCCGGATAGCAGAACGCCCCCGGGGTGGGCGGGGGCGTTCGCGGGTGTGGAGGAAAGGGATCAGCGGGCGGAGTAGCTGTCCACGAGGGCGTGGGTACGCTCGTGGACGCGGGCGACGCGCTGCTTGAGGTAGGCGACGTACTCGTCCCGGGGCGGGAGGTCCACTTGGGCGACGCCGGAGATGACGGCGGCCTCTGCAATGGCGGGGCAGAGGTACTCAATCATGCGCGGGTCGAAGGGCTTGGGAATGACGTAGTCGCGGCCGAACTTCAGCGGGGTGCCGCCGTTGAGACGGACGACCTCCTCCGGCACTTCCTGGCGAGCGAGGTCAGCCAGCGCGCGGGCGGCGGCAATCTTCATGGCCTCGTTGATGGTGGTGGCGTGCATGTCGAGCGCGGCGCGGAAGATGTAGGGGAAGCAGCTCACGTTGTTCACCTGGTTCGGCCAGTCGCTGCGACCGGAACCCATGATGCAATCCTCGCGGGCGGCCTTCGCCTCGTCATAGGTGATTTCGGGGTCCGGGTTAGCGCAGGCGAAGATGATGGGGTTGGGCGCCATGCTCTTGACCATCTGCTGAGAGAGGAGCCCCTTCTTGGAGAGACCGAGGAAGATATCCGCGCCCTGCAGCGCGACCTCCAGCGAGCAATCCTCACTCTGGGCAAACATCGCCTTGGTGGGATGCAAATCCAAACGGCCGACATGGATGAGACCCTTGGAGTCAAACATATAAATGTTCTCACGGCGAACACCGAGAGCCATGTAGAACTTAGCGCAGGCGATACCGGCGGCACCGGCACCGCTGACAACGCACTTCATATCCTGCAGGTTGCGCCCCGTGAGGTGGGCCGCGTTGAGCAGAGCCGCGCCGGAAATCACCGCCGTGCCGTGCTGGTCATCGTGAAAGACCGGGATGTTCATTTCCTCACGCAGACGCTGCTCCACATAGAAGCACTCCGGAGCCTTGATGTCCTCCAGATTGATGGCACCGAAGGTAGGCTCCATCGTCTTGATGACCTCGATAAGCGTCTCCGGTTTCTTGATGTCCAGCTCGATATCGAACACATCGACATCGGCATAAATCTTGAACAGCAGCCCCTTACCCTCCATCACTGGCTTAGCGGCGGGGGCACCGATGTTACCGAGACCGAGCACGGCCGTACCGTTACTGATGACACCGACGAGATTGCTGCGGTTAGTGTACTTGGCAGCAGCCCGCGGATCCGCCGCGATCTCCATGCAAGGCACGGCTACGCCGGGGGAGTAGGCAAGGGTAAGGTCATCGATGGAAAAGCAGGATTTGCACGGCAGCACCTCCAGCTTACCGCTGCGCGGGTGCTCATGGTATCTCAAAGCTCTCTCGGCTAAGTCGTTGCTCATATCGTCAATGTGTTGCCGGGGAATTTTACACGATTTTCACGAATTGGCAAGCACAAAGCCCGGCAAGGCGGCCAACTGACGCAAAAAAGCGGCAGAAAAAGGGGGTGCAGCAGCCCCGCAGCCCCCTACCCTGCGGCTAACATGCGGCGCACCGCGCGGCGAACGGTATCCTCCGCCGTCGGCATGGTCACCCCCAAAGAGAGCAGCCGCGCGCAGCTCATCGCCGTGTGGCGCGGGCGCGGTTCACGAAAGAAAGGCACGCGATCCAGCAACTGCGCCTCCACGGGCGGCACGGCGGAAAGAGCACCGACAGCAACCGCCTCCTCCAAAGCCCAAAGCGCCATCTGCCGCCAACTGACAGGCTCCCCGGCGGAGCAGAGATGCAGGACACCCTGATAACTTTCTAACTGAGGCGAGAGCAGCACCCGCGCGATATCCTCCGCCGAAGTCGGCATGGAAAACTTATCCGCCACCGCAGCCAACGGCACCCCCGCCCGCGCCTTGGTAACGACAGACTCCACGAAACCCGGACGCTGCGGATTACCGCAAATCCACGACACCCGCGCGATAAGGGCACTCGGCAGAGCCTCCGCCACCTGCAGCTCCCCCTCCCGCTTACTCTCCGCATAAACAGAACAAGGGCGGCACTTTGCCCCCTCCGCGTGCTGAGCCGCGCGACGACCGTCTAACACATAATCCGTTGACAGGTGAACGAAACGCGCCCCCGTGTGGCGGCAAGCCAAAGCCATGGCGGCGGGCGAAACAGCGTTCACCCAGTGAGCCGTAAGCGGGTCCTCCGCACAACGCTCCAAGGAACTGACCGCCGCCGCATTGATGACGAGAGACGCCCCACAGCCCAGCACGAAATCCGAGACCGCAGCGGGATCCGCCAAATCGCACTCCGCATGAGACGGCGCGATGAACGCCCAACCCCGCTGCCGCATCACCTCGCAGAGCACCATCCCCGTGCGCCCGGAGCCCCCGAAGACCAAGACACTCACGACACGCAGAGGCTAATCATTGCGAACTCGGGAACGCGGCGACAGCACGATGGGCACCCCCGTGGCATCCACCCGACTGCGGATGGTGTTACGCAGATACTGCGCGTAGCTGTCCGCCAGCAAGCGTTTATCATTCACGAACAGCACATAGGTCGGCACCGGAATCGTCGTGTACTTATCATTCACCGCCGTGGTAGCATAGTAGAGCTTGAGCCGCTTACGCAGCACACGGTGCTGGCCCGGCGGATTCATCTCCATAGCACGCTGCAACAACCGATTCAGCTCACCCGTACCGGGCATGTTGCACGCCGATGCACGCACACGCTCCAGAGCCTTGAAGATGTGATCCATCCCCCTGCCCTCCTTGGCGGAAACGATGGCCACCGGCGCGTAGTCCAAGAAGAAAAGATTCTCCTTGATGTGCTCCTTGACTGCCTCCTTGCGAGCCGAGAGCGGCGAATCCGGGCAATAAAGATCAAACTTATTCACCACGATGATGCAAGGCTTGCACTCCTTCGCGATGATGGAACCGATGCGGCGATCCTGCTGGGTGACACCGGCGGCAATGTCAATCACGAGCAAACAAATATCGGAGCGACGGATGGCCTTCTCACTGCGCATGGCCGAGAAAACCTCCACCGAGGTATCACGCTTGGAACGCGGCCGCATACCCGCCGTATCAATGAGAACATAACGCTTACCGCCGCGCTCATACGGCACATCAATCGCATCACGCGTCGTCCCCGCCACATCGGAAACGATGGTGCGCTCATCCTGCAAAATGGCATTAATCAGCGAAGATTTACCGGCATTGGGACGCCCCACGATAGCCATACGAATGGGCGAATCCGCCGAGACGAGCTCGGCCTCCGGCTCCTCCTCCGGTGCAGCATCCGCCGCCAGCTCCGCCTGCTTCGGTGCAGCCCCCAGCGACTTAAGCGCCTCATTGAGCTTCTTGGCTAACAAAGCAAAGCCTCGACCGTGCTCAGCGGAGGTAAACACCATATCCCGGAAACCGAGCGGCGCGAACTCACCGACGTTCAGCTCCTGCTTCTCCGTATCCGCCTTATTCAACACCAGCAGCACCGGAACATTGCCCTTGTGCAGATCCGCCGCAATGGCACGATCCACCGGAGTAAGGTGGTCACGGCAATCACAAACAAACAGAATGAGATCCGCCGCATTCACCGCGATGTCCGCCTCCCGTGCCACGGCACCGGCAAAACCGTCATCCAACGTCGCCCCGATACCGCCGGTATCCACCAGCAAAGCCTCGTAATCCGTAATACGCGCCGGCGCGCACAGGCGGTCACGCGTGACACCCGGCTGGTCATGCACGATAGCGATACGGCGACCGACCATGCGATTGAAAAGAGCAGACTTACCCACATTGGGGCGACCGACGATAGCAATGGTAGGAACGGAAGGCATAATCAGAAAGGACGATCGGTGATATTGTGTTCATCTTCCTGCTTGGCAGGCTTCTTAACGTAAGGAACAACCCCCTGCGGCGTAATACCCCGCCCGGAACCGGAAAGCATCACCGGCCCCCCGGAACGCAGCATGATTTTGCAGGAAGAACGGCGACCGTGGGTATCCATAACCGAGTAGGTGAAATACACCGGTGTAGACTGCACAAGGCAATGGAGATTCTGCGCAGCATCCAGCATAATGCTCGGCTGCTGGAAATTGAGGTGCTGCCCGAGATAACAAGCGCCGACGACACGATTGGCATCCAAATCGTACACCTGCCCGAAGAGACACGTCTTTTGCTTGAGCATGAGCATACGCACGCTGATCTTCATCCGGTGACCGCGCATCTGTACTCGGAAAGCACGAACCTCACTACCGGCCGACAACAGAAACGGAGCGCGACGAGAGGAATAAGTCGTTACGCCGTCCGGCATGACAACCGTAGCCACAACCTGATAATTATTAGCACGCTGAAAGTTGAAATAGGGCGACAGATTCACCTCGAAAGACTTGCGCGACCCCGGCGAAAGCACCAGCCTGGGGAAACGCGCCCGAGCCAAGGGATTCATATCATGAGCCTGACCCGCCTCATGCACGGAAAAGACCAGCCACTGATGCTCCGGTGAGTTGTCCAAGGTAATTTTAGCATCCGTGTAGTTCACAAAAGTCACCTTAACGGATACATTCTCACCGAGCAGCATGGTACTGCGCACGGGCTCCACCCGAACATCCACCTGCCCCCACACCGGAGAGGCCAGCAGCAACAGCACAAAACAACAAAGGAAGGATATAATATTTTTCATGGAGGAATTATGATTGTGGAGAAGGAATAAGAACACGGAAACCGCGCATCGGCGCACGCTGCGAAGACGGAACTCCCGCCTGCAACTTACCGGACGCCGCTGAGAAGATCACGCACCCCTCCGGGCTCAGCGGAGACTCCGGCGTCAGCGTTGCCGACCACTCATCCAGCTTCGAGGCACGCTCCGCCCGAACACCCCGCAGCGTTGCAGCATCCGGAAGTGCGGTATCACGGAAACGCGCATAGGCGAGAGCATCCCAGTAGGTAACATTGGTAACAGCCGAAAGATCGGACATACGGCGCCCGTTCCAGGACTCCTTCAACGTAGCGGCCTCCGACATATTGCGCCAATCCTGCGGCGTATGGTCATGGAACTGCGGCGGGATGTCCTTGTTAATCTTATTCTTGAGCTGCGAAGAAGCAATCCCGAGGGCACTGAGAAACTCCCTGTACTCCCGAATGCTGACCGGACGCGAAGCGACGGAAAAATCCTGACCATCCCGCGAACACAGAAGTGTACCGGGCGCCACCTCCTCATGCGTGAAAACATTTACCAAGAAAGGGAACAGCCCCAAACACGCCATACCCGCCACCACGGCCAGACTGAGCCCCACCTGCTTACCCAGTCTGTTGAAACGGCGCATGGTTCTCATGGTATCACGCATCTGCGCCGCAGCATTCTGCTCCGGAGACTCCACCGGCTCAACGGGATCGAGCGCCACCCCCAGACGAGCCGCCATCTGCTCCGCATAATTCTCCACATCCACCCAACGGAGAGAATGACCGTTCACCCCCTGCTCCATCCACTGAAAGAGAGCCTTGAACTGCACATCCTTCTCCACACCATCGGGCACACAAGGGCGCAGAATGGCTGCCAACTGCCCCATCAAACGGAGAGTATCCGCCGCCGGGTAATCCCCCGCCTGCAAGGGAGACAGGAAGCGAACCGCTGCATCCTCCTGCACAAAAATATCACACATCTGCAACGGTCGAGCGTTAAGATTATGACTGCGGCAGGCCTCATACATCCGCGCTGCATTACGCAACACACGGCAGATCAGCCCCTTGCTGATACCGGAGCCGGCCGACACCATATCCGACAGAGCCATCCCCGGCGGCAGCTCCTGGGCAATATGCCAAAGCTCACCCTCCAGCGCAGCCGCGAACACCTGCCCCACATAAGGCAACGTATTAGCAGCCTGCGCTCGTGCACCGGCCAAGAAATTCTGCAACACGGACTCCTCCGCCCGCGCTGGCAAGATCTCTAACACAACGGAACGCTGCGTAGTATTCTGCGTACCGATGCAGAGCTCCGTATCCCCGCGGCTGCTGAGCAGGCGCGTGATTGTATAATCCCCCATAGCGGCGGGGTATTCCTGAAAAACGGCAGACATACGGCAAGTAAAGTTAAATGGAAAGCGGAAGTTCAGACATGGGCAACGCCTCCTCCGAGAAATCGAGCCCATCATCCGGCAATAACCCATCGGAGGAATTGCCGTTCGAACGCCCGGAGCGGCGACTGTTGATAATCTGCTCATGCAAAATGAGCGCGGCCGGGTTACCCAGGCAATCCATAGGCTCCCCCTTGTAGAAAATCTTAGCCGTAAAACCGTAATAGCTCAAACCCGAGGTATCAACGGAGACATCCTGCCCCGGCGGCGGGATCTCCAAACTGATAACGAGGTTCTCCTCCACATCCTCCCAGGTCGGCTGCTCCTTCTGCCATGACAAGCCGGGCTTGACGGGCGAGAACACAACCTTCCGCCCATTCTTCAGCACAAAACACTGGACATGGATGTAGATATCCTCCGCACGCACCTCCTCCCCCGGTGCGAGCATAACAGGCAAGAGAATCGTGACATGTTGCCCCCCCAAGTCATCCGACTCCGATGCCACACGGAAAGGCCCGAAAGAAAGTTTACCGCGCATTGCCTCCCCGCTGGAACTGCCGTGCTCCAAACGACGCGATGCTCGTGAGAAATACTTACCGGCTGCATCCCGCATCAGAAACACCTTGTTATAAAACTCCCTGGCCTTTGTCGGATTCTGCAGCTTATCATAAGCCATACCGTAGTAATAAAGCAGAGCCGGGTTGGACGGAGTGAGCGTGCGAGCCTCCTCCAGGGCAAGAATACACGCACGCATATCACCCGCCACCATAGCAGCGACTCCTTTGCGAATCAGAGAATCCGCCTCCTGAGCATCCTCGCGAGAAGCGGTGGTATCCCCTGACGGCTGCGCACTCGGCTGCTCTGTCGGCTCCGCCCCGGCGGCCTCCTTGTTCTCCTCCGTCGGCACCTCCGTGTCGCTGCTCTCCATCTCCACAATCATCTCCACATCTCGGGGACGCAGCGGCGGCGCATCATCTGCGTCTTCCTCCGAATTGCCCGACACAGCGGGCGACTCCGGAGCCCCGCCCAGAGAAGCCGAGCCGTCACCACCGGTAAGCACCGGGCCCAGCGTGGCAACCTCTTCACGCGCCAACTCCATACGCGCCAGCTCCAGCTTGCGCAGGTAGAGGGAATCAACCCGCCGCCAAGTACCGATAGCCAGCACCACCAATTCACAGGCAATACAGGCACAGAGCAACATCATGGCAAAGCGACGGGAGAGCATATAGCGCCACACACGCCGCAGGAAACGGCGGCGCGCATCAGCGAAGCACTCAGAGGCCTGCACCTCAGACTCCGGAAGTCGTCCTACTCTCACCCGCATACTCAATAATTTCTCCCCGATACTTCTCCAAAACAGCCTTCATCCACTTTTCTGCCGGCTCATCCGGCGCGTTGAACCCGCCATAGGTCATACCATCCGCCCGAAGTTTGCGCCCGCCCACGGTGAAGAAGGCGACCCCCTTAAAACCCGGCCCCCATTGCCGAAGGTCGATACGCTCAATCTCGCCCACCCGGAAATGCTGCCCCGCCACGGTCACCTCGTCCCCCTGCAGAGCGAGCACGCGGGCACGCGTACGCAGCACGAAATACAAGAGCACCACCGCCAACAGCATACAAACGCCGCCGGCATACCACTGCTCCCGAATAGCCCCCTCATCATACGGATGCTCGGCGGGCTTGATGGGCATACCGTGCACGCGGCTGTACTCCGTCCAGCTCTCATTCCACCCCCGCCGCAGGACATCGGCATTCAGCCCCTCCGGCAGAGAACTCGGCGTCCCCTGCGGCAGAGGAAAGCGCTTTTGCTGCACACAAACAGACGGGTCGGCAGCATCGCCGGCATAACCGCTCAACCAGACCCGCGCGGCATCCTGATCCCAGCGGCCGGACTCCGCTACCTCGCCCAGCGCGGCAAAGGATTTGCAGGCAAAAAAGGCCAAGTTGGCACGACGATACCCCACGGCGCCATCGTAAAAAAAGTATACACCGAACCCCAGAAGAGCCGCCAGCACAATAAAGAAGCGCACAAAGGTGTCGCGCGTGGGCTTGCATATGATCTCCGGAGTCTGCATGGGCAGCATTGTACCACATCCGCAGCGCCATGAACAGCAAAAAAGCGACCATGACACGCGCGCGGAGGCAAAAAGAGCCCGTGACGGAATAAAAGCTTGCCACAAACGCACCGCTGTGCTAGCATACTCGCGTGAGGCTCTTGATTCTGCTGCTGATGCTCCTCCCGGCGCTGTGTTGTGCACCGGGAATGACAGCGAGTGCCCAGGATGCACCGCTGCTACCCGCCTTCCCCGAAGAGGAAACCCTGCCCGCCAAACTCCCCCAATGGCAAGACATACCGGAGGCGCAGGAAGATACGCCGGCGGCCCCCACCGGCGCGCAGCCCCTCGTCCCCCGGGATCGCACTCGTGTGGCGGTGCTGGGCTACCACAACTTCAGCGAGACTAAGCCGGTGACGGACATGCTGATGCGCACCTCCGAATTCCGCAAGCAAATGGAAGAGATACGGAACAGCGGCTACAAGGTCATCAGCATGCAGGAGTTCCTGGAGTGGCGTTTCGGCGCCCGGCAGCTACCGGAGAAATGTATTCTCATTACCATGGATGACGGGTGGAAGAGTGTGTATACGGACGCCTACCCGATTCTGAAGGAGTTCGGTTATCCCTTCCACCTTTTCCTCTACACGCAATATCTGAGCGGGCGCGGCGACAGCATGAGCCCGGCACAGATTCGTGAAATGATGGCCAACGGCGCCAGCATCGGCAGCCACTCCACCGGCCACCTGTACCCCCGCAGCTGGAAGACCGCCGAAGCCAAGGGCGAGGAGGAATACAACAAGCTGATTGACCGGGAAATCGGACAATCCCTCACCAAACTCGCCTCCCTTTTCGGCCCGATTAACACCTATTGCTACCCCGGCGGATACAACACGCAGGCCATGGTGGACAAGTTGCCCGGCTATGGCTATGTAGCAGCCTTCACCGTCATCCCCGGCAAGGTGACGGAAGCTGAAAACCCATGGCTTATTCATCGCTATATGGTATTCGGCAACGACCCCTCCATTTTCCGCAACGCCATGGACTTCCGCGTAGCAGAGCAAGGCCGCAGCATCTCCACGGGAACCACGCCGGGCACGCTTTCCGCCGCCACGCCGCCACCCCCCTTCCCCGTTTTCCCCAAACCTAACAGCACCGTTTCGTGTGAGATACCGGCTATCTCTGCCAATTTGGGAGGTGAAGCCGGGGTCGATTTTTCCACTCTGCACATGAAAGTCAGCGGCTTCGGCCGCGTACCCGCCAAGGTAGATGCCACGAAACGGACGATTGAGTGGGCGCCCCCCTGCCGCATCTACATGCCGAACATCTCCGTACATGTTACCTGGACCAGCACCGATGGCGCCGCTCGCAAGGCAGAGTGGTCCTTCCGGGTGGACAGAAACATGCCGGGTCAACAATGAAGTTAAATCATTATGGACCAAGAAGACAACACAAACACCAACGCGGGGGAAGAGACCGCCGCTAAGCCTGCGGTGCGCAAAACCGTGCGCAAGGCCAAGGCTGCGGCCGATGCCGCGGAAAAGCCCAAGACCACCCGCAAGCCCCGTGCCAAGAAAGAGGCAGCCGAGGGCGAGGCATCCGACAGCCCCAAGCCCCGTACCGTCCGTGTACGCCGCGTGAAAATGACGCCGGAGAACGCGACACCTGCCCGGGAGACGCAGGCCGAGCCTGCCCCCGCTCCCGCACCGGCGGCCCCCGCGGCGGAAACCATGGCGCCCCCCGCGGCAGCGACGCCGGAATCCGCGCCCGAACCTGCCCCGGCACATGCCGAGCCCGAACCCGTTGCGCCCAAGCAGGAAGCAGCCCCCACCCCCCGGCCCGAACAGGCCCCGAAACCGGAGGCCAACGTCGTGGATTATGAGGATCGCCCGGAGGTAGAGGCTGCATCCCTCCCCCCTGCACCCGGCTTCGCCGTGCCGGAGACCGTTGGCGGCAATGAGGGAGGCAACGGCCGCCGCAAGCGCCGCCGCAACCGCAACCGCCGCGGCAATGGCGAGCAGCAGCCCCAGCAACAGCAGCAACCGCGCGAGCCTCGTGTGGCACCGGAGGCCCTCTTCCGCTGCGCATGGAAAATTTTCCTGGGCGAAGTCACTGAAGAGGGGCTGGCCCTGATGGATGACCGCACCGCCCGCGAGGCCTCTGCCCGTGCTTTCCGCGTAGCTGAAATTTTCCTGCAGGAATCCGGCCGCCGCAATGCCACCCCCACGCCCTCTGCACCGAAGGCGGAGCCCCTCCCCGGTAATGAGGATGACGACGCCGAGGAGGATAATGACGAGGAAGAGGAGGCTTAAACCCACCGCACACCCGTTTTCCGAACCCCGAGCCGCGCGCCGGGGTTCTTTTTTTTCGCTATGTCAACAAAAAGACTTGCATCTTGCGATAAAAAAAGGTACAATGCCGCACCACTCTTCCGCCCGGCAGCTCGAGGCGCCCTGATAACTGCCGAGGTAAGGGCCCAGAGGTTGAGTGACAATCTAAACCTAAAACATTATCATGAGCATATCTGAATTGGAAGCCTTGATTAACTCCAAGCTTCCTTCTTTCCGCAAGGGTGACATCGTCACCGGCACCATCCTGGAAATCCGCCCCCAGGTTGTCCTCGTTGACATTGGCTACAAGTCCGAGGGTGTCATTCCCGTTTCCGAGTTCGAGGACGAGGAAATTGAGGTGGGCGACCAAATCGAGGTTCTCCTCGAGAGCCTTGAAAACGACGAAGGTCTCGTCGTCC
>CAMEZO010000058.1 GCA_945947905.1 uncultured bacterium | reverse complement strand
TTTCGAAGCAGCCCCCACAAGGGCATTATGGAAAGGCGAGATCCCGTTTTCGCAGGATAGCACGGCGATTTCGAAGCAGCCCCCACAAGGGCATTATGGAAAGGTAAGCATGTAAGTCATTGATAGTGAACGACTTACATTCTTACTGATTTCCTGAATCGATGAAAAAGAGAGCGAAAGCTCACCAAAATAAAACAAAGGGAGGGAAGGGCCGAGGCTTGGGGATAACAGATTCCCCGAGCAGGACGACCTGTTGCTCCCAAGCGGCGCGGTCGATGGGGATGAGGCGAATATCCCCCTCCGGGATCCGGGCGGCAACTCGACGCATGTAGCGGATGACGCGCTCGATCTCGTGGTCCTCGCCCTCGAAGAGGTAGAGACTGTACTGCACACGGATACCGCCTATGGCCTCGAACTCCTTACGGAGGAGGGTTTGGTGCTTGGTTTCCGGCACATCATAGGCAAGCATCACGAGCATGGAGGGAGAAGGGGCGGAAGGAATCCGGCTTATTGGTGAGGAGCGCTCGAGCGAAGGACTCCACCACCAGTCGGATGATGGAGCGGAGACGGAAACGGCCGGAGGCGTAAGCCCAGGTTGACTCCATCATCTCCGCAAAACGGCCCGCCATCAGGGCCTTATCATGCATTTCATCCAGGTTTCGCATCACTGTCAGCTCGACACAGCAGCGGAAAGGCTCGATGAGATCGCAGGCGAGGCTGGGACGGCTGCGGCGCAGCCGGTGGATGATGGCGATACCCGGCTCCAAGCCTGAAGCGGTGCACTGCCACTCCAGTGCATGGTAGAGGAAGGCATAACCATAGTTGAGAGCAACATTCAAGGGGGCGGAGGCTTGTCGATGCTCCCGTGTGAAAAGGTCCTGCGAGGCCGCCTTGAAGTACATAGCCCAGAAGAACTTGGCCCACTTGGCCTCCAGCCTCAGGATACGGTTGTAGGAATTTGCCGCCAGTCGGGGCAGGGGAGCCAGCGCGGGGTTGAGTGAGCGTATGAGCGTGTGCTGGTTGGCCACCTTGGTGAAGAGAATGGCGGAGGCATACTTGGTCCCCACCTTGGCCTGAAGGTTACAGAGACGGAAGGTGGCATCCGGGTTCACGTAGCGGCAGCGAGGCAGCAGGGCTGCGGTATCCCACTTGCCGGTGCGCTTGTTCCAGCGAGCCATCACTACGGGGCACTGCTGCGCCGCTGCGATCAAAGCCTGTTGGCTCCAGTCTGCCCGCGCCGCCAGGCACTGGACGGAGCCCAGTACCTGGAGCGCAATGCGTTTATCCCCGCTGACGAGCATGCCGTCCGCAAGCCGCAGGTTGACATTCTCGCGCGCAAGAATTAGATGGTGAATCATACAGGAGGAGTAAGTCCAAGTTCCGCAGCCTTCTGCGGTGCTGGTGGCTCACCGATCATTTTTGCAAAAACCTCTGTCTTTGAGTTCTTGTAAACCTCAGTAGTTTTGTGCGTGATAGCGTTAAACTCCACTTGACCACCTGCATTGATTGCGCTTGGTTCCCCCCAAGTATCAATGGTGCTAATGCTATCTTTAATAAGAGATTTTTTTATCCTAAATGTTATTCTAAATATATCTCCCTTGCGGATTTGCCCGATTTTTACAGCATGGGACGGGAGTTTGCCGCATATGAGGTGCTTGAGGTCTTTAGCCCCCTTTCGTTCCAATAGTTTTATCAGATATTCTGGGGCGTTTTCTGTACCCCGCCAAGGCAAGCCCATACGTTTGATGCCGATGAGTGCTTCTCGCGTAGGGATAACACGCTTGTAGTACTGCCAGCAAGATTTCTTTGCATTCCAACCGAGCCAAATTTCCAATCTGTCATAGGTGGTAGCGAGTTTACGGAGTTGTGCAAATTTACCGGCAGGGGTAATGATGCCGCTCCAGCCGATGGGGGAGTTTGCAAGGTTCCCCTTTTTTGAAAATTTCACAATACGCTTAATGGGAGTACCATTTGCGAGTTTTAAGGGAAGAGAATAGAGGGGTTCCTCTTCTGTTGCAGGTTGGCATTCTAACAACCATCGGTTAATCTCCTTTTCTCCGGGGGCATTGCGAAGTCCCATTTGTTGTATGCTGGTCAAAATATCTGCGGAGTCGGTATCCGGCGAAAGCGGTGTGTGCTGACGGGGAACTCCATCCCAATCGAAGTGCCAGAAGGTTCCATCGCCCAAGCTCCCATATTTACTGTGACTGCGCAGTTTGATGATGGGGCAGTAGGATCCATCTCGCATGAGGTTCTCGAAGTTCGGCACAGGTAAGCCCTCGATGAGTTTGAGCCTTCGGTTGGTGCGACCTGGGCGGTCAGTGGAGGGGACTTGCTCGGTAGTAAAGCAGCCCTTGTAGCGCACATCATTCAGCCCGGTCGGGGGCAGACAGGTCATCACCGCTGCATCGAAGCGGTGGTGGGTGTGCGTAGCACGGTCCTTATGGTAATCCCAAGGCAACAGGGTGAAACGTGCGGCTGCGGTGTGTATACCATGCGGATTACCGATTCGAGTGCGGATGGCCTCGGCGTCCCGTTCGATTCCCAACCACAGAGCCGCCATATTGCGTAGCGCACGAGCGAGCTGAGAGGTACGCGTCATGTTAGCGAAATCGGGGAAAGTTTGACCATCCTTGGGTGTGAAGAAGAAGAGAGCCCTCTTTTCTTGCGGCCAATTAAATTTGCTGCACAGTTGCTCCATGTCATCGAGACTGAGCCATCCGGGGAGCCCGGCGGCAGCGGCCTCTACGGGAGTGCGGTCACCCATCTCTTGGTTGACCTTGGCCGTGGTGAGCACCAGGTTATCCGCCATGTAAAGCCCGCCCCGAGAATCCGGATAAAGGTGTGCGAGTTGCAATTGCGGATCGAAGGGATTGGTGTTCAGTTTCTGCCCGGTGAAAGGACAGAGCGCGGGCGTGTTCTTGGAGCCGCCCTGCTGGTGAAACAGCTGCAAGCGCAGTCGGTCTCCCTTTCGTTTAGGGTCACCACCGAAATCGGCGGAGAGTTTGTCGATTTTCTTTCTCCTCTGATCATTCCTATTCTTAATTTTCTTCGCCACTGCATCGTTACATGCAGCATGTCGGACACATTCTATGATGACATAATCCGGGACGGTCTTGCCGCCGAGCACGTCCTTGAGATCCTTCTCAAAGATACGCTGTAACAGGCCGACCGTGGCGAAGGTGCGGTGATCCTTGCGGAGGGAACCGAGCAACGTTTGCACCTGCGGGTAAATCCCCCCGTAGTTTTGGATGAGGCTGAGCTGCTCGTAGAAGTTCGACTCCGTCTTCCACTCCTCGATGGCCTGCGGGCGGAAGCAAGTCCCATTGGCAGTGGCGGCTGCAACCATGGCGCGTGCGGCATCGGCGCACATGCCGGCACGGCCCGGTTTTGCCGTGGAGCGAGGAGAGCAGATGTCACACAGTTGCTTTTGCAGTTCCTCGTTGCGTTTATTGTCTTTTAATCGAATTGTGCGTGGTGCTAGGGCTTTTCGCAGTGTCGCTTTTACTTCCCCAGCACTCGTGAAACCTTTGCGAATTCCCTCAACCAAGGTCTTGACGGCATGCTCCGGCAGTAACTCCCGCATGACAGGTTCTTTCTTGAATGTAATATCGAAAGTGCGGTTGGAGACAAAATCCAGCAGCTTCCACAGCATGATGTCGGTGTCTCCGTTGCTGCCGCATTTTTGGCGCGGCAGGTCCAGCCACTCGCAATAGGGACAGTTTTTCACCTTACGCTTGAAATGTCTCTGACTCTCCTCCGCTGTCTTACGATTGTAGTAGAAAATAGCGCGCTCCTTGTTCTCCCCGGTGCAGGGCAGGAAGAGTGCTTGCAGGAAGGAGTCGCAGTCCTTGATAAGATGTCGGTGGCGCTCGATGATCTCCTGTAGGTGTCGGCGCACGTGCTCCCGGGGGAAGTTGAAGCCGCGAGCCTTGCGCTCATTGAGGTGTTTGCGAGCGTAGGCTGCCAAGATGGCGGGGATGCCCTCCTGATTTTCCATGGCGTGGCGCTCGTCTACCAGCTTGCACCAAGCATCGCATTCTTCCGGGGAGATCTCTTCATCGTTCCTGGTGAGCACGGTGGTGAGGGCTTTGAGGTTGGCACACATGGTGGCATCGACCATGTTGGATTTCAGCCAATTCTCGGCGTCCCGCAGTTCGGTGGAGTCACCCCAGGGCATGCAGCCGGCCCCCTTGCCGGTGAGCGCGTAGTAGTCATAGCCGCGGTGTTCCACGCAGGAGCGAATGCAGATGGAGAGGGCTTCTTTAGAGGCCAGCGTACCGGTGATGGCTCGATGGCGCAGCAGGAAGGGATCACTGCGGGAGAGAATGTTGTCCGGTAGCCAAGGGAGGTCGTGCTGCAGGAAGAGTTTCTCCAGTCGGCGCATACGCTTGCGGCGATTCTTGCGTGTACGGCGATTTGCGCGTTTTGCGCGCCGATTAGCCAGAGCCTTGGCCTTCGGCAGATTTACCAGCAGTGACTTACAAAACAGCCATTCTCGCCCGCGGCGCACAGCGATGCCGATGCCCTCGATGCCGATATCCACCGCCAGCACCACGCTGTCCTCCGCAAAGAAGGGGTCATCGCGCCATGCCTGAAGCGCCGCCTGATTCCAAAGTACATTCTCTTCCATGCCCTCATTATGGCTGATTTATAACGTGATGGCAAGTAAAAAATAGGGCCCATTGCAATTTTTTTGCAAAAAAGGCTTGCAAACTGCCTCCCGATGTGCTACAGTAAAGCCACTTCGAAATCGGCACCCATGGGCACCGCAAGGTGGCGTAGGAGAGCGTCTCGCCCATGACCACGGTGTGACTCCGCTACATCCCTGTCCTCCCCTGGGAGGGCAGGGTAACTTTATGTAAACGTGCCGAGCGTTGGTAATCTTTTCTCCGCATAAAACCCCGCCGTCCCGGGGAAGGGGCGGCGGGGTGAAATGTGGTAGGCGGGGTGCTTACCAGAAGATGATGTAGAGGGCAACCGTGAGGGCAACGACGACGGCGCCGAAGACTTTGGCACGGTTGGAGGTCTTCATCACGAGGATGCCCTTGTCTTCCAGCACGACCTTCTCGCCGCCCTTGGCCTTGTTTGCCAGCGTGAGGATGAGGCCGATGAGGCAAACGAAGAGGAAAGAGTAGGCCATGCGGTTGAGGAAGGACTGCTCGGAGACCACGGGGGCCCACTTGCAGATGGCGAAGGCGGCGGCACCGAGGACGATACCCAGCCAGCCGAAGATGCGCGGGCAGTACGGCACGAAGAAGCCGAAGAGGAAGACCGCGAGCACGCCGGGGCTGAGGAAGCCCTGGAACTCCTGAATGAAGGTGAAGATACCGCCGAAGGCCGGGTTATCCAAGAAGGGCGCGAGCACGGTGGCGATGAGCGCGCAGACGAGCACGGCGCCCTTACCGATCACCACGAGCTGCGTGCCGGAGGCCGGCGTACCCTTCACCTCCATGGCCTTACCATAGATATCCATGGTGAAGAGGGTGGAGGCGGAGTTGAGCATGGAAGCCAGCGAGCTGACCACGGCACCGAAGAGAGCCGCCAGCACGAACCAAGCCCAACCGGTGCCGGGCAGAAGGTTGCGCAGCAGGGTCGCAAAAGCCTTGTCGTTCTGGTAGCCTGCCACGGCGGTGGCGGTGGCGTACTCGGTGGGCGCAGCCTTGACGGCCGGGGCAACAATCGCGTCATTCAGCTTGAGGATGGTCTGGGCCGCCTCGGCGCGGGCTTTGCGAGCTACGGGAGCAGCCTCACCGTCCGGCGTGGTGACCTTGTCCGTAGCATGCAACGCCGCGATAGCAGCCTGCAGCTCGGCCTTCTGAGCATCGGTGGCCCCCACGGTCTCGGCATTGGAGAGGATCATGTTCACACCGCTGAGCACCTTGACGCTCTTGGCACCCTCCGGGGCGTTACCCTCCGGGCAGAACTCCCAGAGACCGTTGCGCTCGATGTAGACCTTATCGGTGTTGGCACTGTCCTCGCGGATCAGACGGGTCTTATCCACCTGGTAAATGACCTTCTTACCATCCTTGGAGACACTCTTCACGATGGTAGCGGCGGTGGTGTCCGCATGCTTGGCCAGGTCCTTGTGGTAGAGGTTATAGGCCAAGATACCGGGGATGATAACCACGAAGGGAATGAGCAGCTTGAGGAAAGCCGCGAACACGATACCGAGCTGACCCTCCTCCAGGCTCTTGGAAGCGAGGGTGCGCTGCATGATGTACTGATTGAGACCCCAGTAGAAGAAGTTGGGGATCCAGAGACCGAGCAGGTAAACCGTCCACGGCATGACCGGGTCGTTCTGCTCGCGCATCATGTGCAGCTTGCCGCCGATGCCGTTGATGCTGTCCTCCACGGGACCGGCATTGAGGTTCCAGAGGCGGTTGAGACCATCCGTGAAAGCGTTGCCGGTGGAAGCAAGGGTATCGCCGGCGGTGTTAGCCGTGCTGGTAGCGGTATCAACGATGGCCTGGGGCAGGGGATCCATACCACCCAGGGCCGCAATGGCGTAGTAAGCCACCACACCGCCGCCCACAATGAGCGCCGCGCCCCAGATCAGGTCCGTCCAAGCGCAGGCCTTGAGACCGCCGACGAACACGTAGACCGTAGCGCAGACGGCCATGATGATGCAGCCCGTGGTAAGGCTGAGGTCAAAGTAGACGGAAACGACGGTGGAACCCGCATAGATCACCGCAGCGGTGGGAACACCGACCAGGATGAGCAGGTTGACAATAGCCATCGTGACACGCGAGATGCCGTTGAAACGCTCTTCCAGGAACTGCGGGATGGTGTACACACCGCGCTTGAGGAGCATGGGCAGGAAGGTGAAAGCCACGATGACGAGCACGATGGCCGCCAGCCATTCATAGCCCGCAATGGCAAGGCCCAACCAATCCGCCGCCTGGCCGCTCATGCCCACGAACTGCTCCGTGGAAATGTTCGCCGCCAGCAGGGAGAAACCCACCAGCCACCAGCTGAGCCCGCGACCGGCCAGGAAGTAATCCGCCGCGCCGTCCCCGCTGCTTTCCTTTTTCTTGTCAGCAGCCCCGGACTTCCAGATGCCCAGGCCGATGACACCGATGACCACCACGCAGAAGACGATCATCTCCCAAAGAGGGAGGGCATCCTGCGCGGCAGCCCCTGCTGCATCCTGCCCGGCCGCAGCCGTGGTGAGCAGCATTGCTGTGCTGAATAATGTCAGTAGTGTTTTCATGAGAGGTGGTGATAGAATCAGGCTTGATAGAGAACGCGTGCACCGTCGCCGGGGCGGGTGACCAGATAGGTCGTCTCAATGCCCAGGGCATCGCGGTAGCCCTCCAGCATTTCCTTGGCTACCTGTTCTACATCGGAGCTCTTAACGAGGGCCACGATGCAGCCGCCGAAGCCGCCGCCCGTCATGCGGGCACCGTACACGGAAGAGGCGGAGGGGATGGTATCCGCCAGGCTGACGAGGGTATCCACCTCAGCGCAGGAGACCTCGAAGTCATCCCGCAGAGAGGCATGGGAGCTGCGCATGGCGATGCCGGCAGCGCTCCAATCCCCCGCCTGCAGCGCCGCGGCGAAGTTCGCCACGCGGGCATTCTCCCCGATGACGTGGCGGGCGCGGCGGTAGCAGAGGTCGCCCAGCTCGGCCTTCTTGGCCTCCAGCATGTCCAGCGTCGCCTCCCGCAGGGAGGGCACGCCGAGGATGGCACAGGCGTCCTCGCAATTCTTGCGGCGGGCCGCATAGCCACCGTCTGCCAGCGAGTGCTTGACGGCGGAGTCGATGACGAGCACACTCACATTCGGGTCCGTCATCGGGATGAGTCGGTAGGAGAGGTCCTTGCAATCCAGCATCAGCGCGTGATCCTTCTTACCGTTGGCGGAGATAAACTGGTCCATGATACCGCAGGGCACATTCACGAACTCGTGCTCCGTCGCCTGACCGATGAGTGCGCGCTCCGTGGGCGAGACATCCGCCCCGCAGAGAGCCGCGAGAGCCGTGCAGGCAGAGACCTCGAACGCGGCACTGGAGGAGAGACCGCCGCCGCGCGGGACGTTGGAATCGATGAGCATATCCACGGCGGGCACCTTGATGCCGCGGCGAGCGAGCATGCAGATGACACCGCGCACATAGTTGCTCCAGAAAGGCTCACCGGGCTTGGTGACCTCTGCGGGGTCGATTTCGATCATCTCGTCCTCCAGAGCACCGATCCAGCGGTGCTTACCGGTGGGGGAAGGGGCAACGGCAATGACGTTGATGTTGTTCAGAGCCATCGGCAGGACGAACCCGTTGTTGTAGTCCGTATGCTCGCCGATCAGATTGACTCGGCCGGGGGAGGCGGAAATGACGGTGGGCTTGTGCCCGAAGTACTTCTCAAAGTACGGCGTAATGGTTTCTGCGCTTATTTCTCTTTGCTCTAAATCCATAGCAAGATAGTATTAGCATATTCGGCGCGAGATGTAAATGCCAAAGTGCGAACGGGGTGCATTTTTTGGGCATTTCCGGCATAAAAACAGCCCTCTGCCCGGGATGGACGGGCGAGGGCGGTGAATAGGCCGGGCGGTAAATTACTCGACGACAGAACGGCGGTTGGCCGAGGGCTTGAAAGCGAGGCTGCGGGATTCCGGGATTTGGATGGGTTCACCCGTGCGGGGGTTGCGGCCCTGGCGGGCAGGATGTGTCTTCATCTCGAACGTACCGAACCCGACGAGCTGCACCTTGTCGGTGAGGACGGCATCACTGATGGCGGCCAAAACGGCGTCAAGCGCAGCCTCGGCGGTTTTTTTCGTGGCTCCTTCGCCCAGTTTTTCCTGAACGAGGCTAACGAGTTGAGTTTTGTTCATAGGTCTTTATCTTATCATGTTTGTAGAGGGGGACGCAAGAGAAAAGCGCGACACAGCGCGGTATTTTGCGAAAAAAAAAGCCCCGAGCATCGCCGAACAGGCGAGTCGAGGCTCTGCGAGGGGGCTGTCAGTTACCAAGAAAGGCGCGAGATGGCCTCCTTCATCTCCTGCACTGCACGGGTGAGACCCACGAAAATGGCGCGGGCGATGATAGTGTGGCCGATATTAAGCTCCGTGAGGTAGGGGACGGCCGCGAGGTCCGGCAGGTTGGCGGGCTGAATACCATGGCCGGCATGCACCTCCAGACCCAGGCTGTGGGCCAGACGTGCCGCGGCAGCCAAGCGCTGCACCTCCGCGCAGCGGGCCTCGCCCAAGTTGTTGGCAAAGCGGCCCGTGTGCAGCTCCACCATGGGAGCGCCGATGGCGGCGGAAGCCCGAACCTGCTCCGGATCGGGGTCGATGAACATGCTCACGCGGCTGCCGTTGGCCGCCAAGGCTGCTACCAGCGGGCGCAGCTCCTCCGCACGGGCAGCGACATCCAGCCCGCCCTCGGTGGTGACCTCCTGACGACGTTCGGGGACCAGGCACACGAAATCCGGCCGCAGGTTCAGCGCAAACTCCAGCATGGCGGGCGTGGCTCCCATCTCCAGGTTCAGCGGCAGAGGAATGTCCCGACGAACGGCCAGCGCATCCGCATCCTGCATGTGGCGGCGGTCCTCACGAACGTGGAGGGTGATGGAATCTGCCCCGCCCTCCAGGGCAGCGCGTGCGGCTGCCGTTACGGAGGGCTCGGCATTGTGCGCCCCGGGCATGCCGGCGTAGCGGGCCTGACGCAGGGTGGCGACGTGGTCGATATTAACTCCCAGTAACATAGTATGGTTTAGGTAATGGTTTCAGAAAACAAAGCACCCCGACCGGATGAACCGCCCGGGGTGCGAGAAAAAACGAGGGGCGGGGATCAGTGCAGGAAGTGGCGCGCACCCGTCATCACCATAGCGATGCCGGCGGCGTCCGCAGCCTCGATCACCTCCCGGTCACGGATGGAGCCGCCCGGCTGAATGCAGGCCGTAGCACCGGCGTCGATGGCCGTCTGCAGACCGTCCGCGAAGGGGAAGAGGCCATCGGAAGCGATGACGCTGCCCTCCAGAGAGAGACCGGCCTGCTTGGCCTTCCACACGGCAATCTTGGCGGAATCCACGCGGCTCATCTGGCCGGCACCGATGCCCAGCGTACCGTTCTTGTCCGTAAAGACGATGGCGTTGGAGTGCACCTGCTTGCAGACGCGCCAAGCGAACTGCATGGCATCCAGCTCATCGGCGGTGGGCATGCGCTTGGTCACGACCTTGGAGATAAGGTTGTCCAGCCCCATGACTTCGTCGTCGCGCTTCATGGTCATCAGACCGCCGGGGGCCGTGCGGATCATCGGCTCCTTGCAGAAGTTGCGCCAAGCCTCCATATTGATACGCATGATGCGGCAGTTCTTCTTCTTCTGGAGGATGGCACGGGCCTCCGGCTCATAGTCCGGGGCGATGATGACATCCGTGAAAATGGCCCCGACGATGCGGGCGAGGGCCTCCGTCATGGTGCGGTTCATGACGATCACGCCGCCGAAGGGCGCCTGTGTGTCCGTCTGGTAGGCGCGCTTCCAAGCCTCCACCAAGTCCTCGTTGTCCTGGCCGACGCCGCAGGGGTTGGTGTGCTTGAGGATACCCACCGTCGGGCGGCGGAAGTTCATGATAAGCGAGGCCGCCGCATCGAGATCCAGCACATTGGTGTAGGAAAGCTCCTTGCCCTGCAACTGGGTGAAAATGCTCTCGAAGTTGCCGTAAAGGACGCTGGGTTGGTGCGGGTTGTCGCCGTAGCGCAGGGTCTGGCAGAAGGGCAGGGAGAGGGTGAAGTTGTTCTTGGTGCTCTCCTCCGCGCGGTGGCCGAGGTAGTTCGAGATGGCGGAGTCGTAGGCCGAGGTGCGCACGAAGACCTTGACGGCCAGCTTCTCACGCGTCTTCAGCGTGGTGCTGCCCCCGTGGTTGCGCATTTCCTCCAACACGGTGGCGTAGTCCGCGGGGTCGGAGACAACGGTGACGGCATCGTAGTTCTTGGCCGCGGAACGCAGCATGGACGGGCCGCCGATGTCGATTTTCTCGATGGCCTCGGCCAGGGTCACGCCCTCCTTGGCAACGGTCTCCTCAAAGGGGTAGAGGTTCACGCATACCAAGTCGATGGTGGGGATGCCGTTGTCGGCCGCCTGGCGCTTGTGCTCCTCCGAGTCGCGGCGCTGCAGCAGGCCGCCGTGCACCTTGGGATGCAGGGTTTTCACTCGGCCGTCAAACAACTCCGGCGCCCCCGTGTAGTCCGATATCTCCGTCACCGGCAGACCCAGTTCCTTGAGGAAGCGGCAGGTGCCGCCCGTGGAAATAAGCTGCACGCCCTCGGCTACCAGCCCACGGGCGAACTCTTCAAGGCCCGTCTTGTCCGAAACGGACAGCAGGGCACGCTCAATCTTGTTGTTTTCCATAACGAATTGTCTTGTGCGACCGCGTTTGCGGCACCCCATCTTACCCTAATCCCGCAGGAAAGGCAAGCCCAAAATGCACGGGGTGTGGTTTACTGCATATGCAGCGGGCTTTTTCCTTGCCACTCGCTCGGTGATGCGGTACACTATCGGCATGATCGGACGTGGAATCGTTATGCTGTTGGCGGTCCCGTGCTGCTGTACATCGGCACCGGAGCCGTGCACGGAGAGCGTGGCCGGCTTGCTGTATGAGGCCGCGCTGCGGGGAGATGTGCCGGCCATGGATCGGTGTCGGGCCCGCGGCGCGGACCTCAATGCCGTGTGGGAGGACGGCTTGACTCCGCTGGATGCCGCTGCGCAGGAGGGGCGGACGGCGGCGGTGGTATGGCTGCTGCGGCACGGTGCGAGGCCGCAGGGCGGGGGCGTTTACGGTATAACACCCCTCATGCGGGCGGCCGAGAACGGGCATGCGGAGACGGTGCGCTTGTTGTTAGAACGAGGGGCAGGGGCCGAGGCGCGGGATTGCGAGGGTGACACGGCATTGCTATACGCCGTGCGACGGGGGCGTTTTGCGGTGGCTGAACTGTTGGTGGGCGCCGGGAAGGGGCCGGATACGGCCCGGCTGAATCGAGCGCTCCTCGTGGCTGCCCGCCGGGGGGAGTCGCCGATGCTGCGCCTGCTGGTGAAGCACGGGGCGGAGCTTGAGGCGAAGGGGGCGGGAGGCTGCGCGGCTCTTGCCGTGGCTGCCGGGGAAGGGCATGCCGAGGCTGCGCGCGCGCTGATGGAACTCGGCGCCGACCCGAACGCACCGGATGCGGAGGGGGTGACGCCGCTGATGCACGCTGTGTCGGCGGGCAGCGAGGAGACGGTGCGCTGCCTGCTCGATGGCGGGGCCGATTTGTCGCGGGGTGATGCCTGCGGGAGGTCGCCCCTCCTCGTTGCCGCGGAAACGGGCCGGGCGCCTCTGGTGGCTCTCCTTCGTGAACACGGCGCCCCCGAGCCCGCCGCATCGCCGATGCTCCGCGCGGCCTGTCGCGGCGGGCTTTTGCCCGAGGTGCAGCGCTTGCTCCGAGACGGTGCTCCCGTGGATGCCCCTGATGCCGACGGCCGCACTTCCCTCATGATGGCCGCCTTCTGCGGCCGCGAGGCTATCGTCCGGCTCCTCCTTTCTCACGGCGCCGACCCCACCCGCTCCGATTCCTCCGGCAAAACCGCTGCCGACTACGCCCGCCCCCACCTCCGCCCGCTGCTGCAAGAGGTTCCTCGGGTAAAGTGAGCCCCTCCCGGCCTCTTGCTGTTCTTTTCCCTCTCTGTTCTGCCAGCCCTTGCCATGAGGGGAGGGGTGTGGTACAATAGGGGCATGAGAATGCTGTTGATAGGAGCCGCTGTGGCGGGGGCGGTGTTTGCCAGGGGCTGAGGCTTCAGACCTTTGGATTCCACCTTTTTGTGCCTTCCGATACGTCCACAGCTTACTTTGGCTCTTACTCGTTTGAGTAGGAAACAATAGTCGACGCCTCATGGTTCTCTATCGAGCTAATCGGGAGGAAGACAGTTTGCTGTCCGCATCTGGGTAAATCATTTCGAATGTATACCTCGCGATGAGCGTTGAAAATCAACGAGTTAAGCAGAAATTGAAGTCCGCTATTCTTTCTCTTGGAAAGGAGGAGACTCGTTTTTTTGCGTTGAAGTCGGGGAAAAATGTGTTTAGGCTTGACTACAGCATTCGAAATGTTGTATACTACCTACGCGTCTACGGGAGTAATCCTTCTGTGCAGGTATTACAGTATTATCTTTCATTAATCTCATGAAACAGAGTCCTTGTACCACGACTATAGGTGAGGCCGACGGCAGCTCATACTATGACCTCGTTGTTGTCGTGCCCGTCTACAATGAGCAGAATTCGATCCGGACGGTGCTCGAGGAATGGGACAGGGCTTTGGAGCGGTTGGGAATACGTTTTTGCATCTTCGTGTATAATGACGGATCAAAGGATAACTCTTTGAACGTTTTGCGAACTGTTGCATCTGCTCATCTTGGTACAATCCGTATTATCGACAAGAAAAATTCAGGCCATGGTCCAACCATTTTGCAGGGATACAGAGATGTCGTATCCTTATCAGAATGGATATTCCAGATGGACAGCGACAATGAGATGGGATCCGAGTCATTTGATAAATTATGGAGATTGCGAAATTCTCATGACTTTTTGCTCGGAACCAGAAAAGGGAGGCGTCAGCCATTCTCTCGGAAGGTGGTGAGCCTTGTTTCAAGAATCGTTATTCGTTTTTTCTATGGCGGTAGGACTGTGTGGGATGTAAACTCTCCCTACAGATTGATGCGCTCAAGTGCATTTAAGGAGCTTTTTTTTAAAATCCCCGAGGACACATTTGCACCTAATTTGATCGTCAGTGGGTACGTTGCCCAAAAGGGGCTTCGTTTTGCTGAAATTGAGGTGCCTCATCGAGATCGTCAAACCGGAGAGGTTTCTATTAAGAAATGGAAGTTGTTCAAGGCTTCTTTCCGAGCTTTTCTTCAGACAGTTAAATTCTCCAGCCGTTGAA
>CAMEZO010000057.1 GCA_945947905.1 uncultured bacterium | reverse complement strand
GCACCGAGCTAAGTATGCCGATCAGTTTCCGAAACCTTCCTAAAATTCTGCGTTCCGAAAAACTTCAGTTACCTACTATCCCGGCGGCATGAAGTCTTGCCAAAGAGTCGCATGGCTTTCAGTCTCCGAAAATTCCTTTTATTCCGCGGTCAGATACCTCTCGCTCTCTATCAAATCTGCGGTCTGAATTCTGAACTGAGGCTCGCATACTATCCTCCTCGTTCCCTTTCTATTGCTGTGTCGGGGGGAAGTTTGTCATCGTCTCGGGAGGGGGCTTTTTTTCATTGTTCGGGCGAAAAAAAGGCTTGACTCGGGCGGGAAATGTGGTAAACTTCTCCGCAGATAGGAAGCATGCTTCCTATTTCGTTTTCAAGACCGGAATTATGAAGGAGAGAGCCATCACCACCATTCTGAAGCTCGTCACCGACCGCAGCAGTGCGCTTTTTCGTCAATATGCGGGGGAGCTGCCGCTGACAGAGGCGCAGTGCCGCGTGGCCGTGTACTTGGCGAGCAAGAATGGGGAACCCGTCTCCCAGCGTCAGATCGAGTCGCACGTCGGCATCACCCACCCCACCGCCAAGGGGCTTCTGCAGCGCATGGAGGAGAAAGGCTTTGTGCGCACCGCCTTCGACAGCACGGATAAGCGGGTGAAGCACGTCTACCTCACCAAACAGAGCCTGGACCTGCAGGAAAAGTACGGTGAGGCCGTGCAGCAGGTGGAGGAAATCCTACTGAAGGGCCTGAGCGAGGCCGAGCGCGAGCAACTGCGCAGCCTTCTGAACCGAGTCTACGACAATTCTCAAGTTTAATCGTAATTCAACTATATGACACATAAGCAATTGCTCATCATGATCCCCGGGATTCTCGCAGCCCTGTCGACCGGCTGCAAGGACAAAGATGCAGCGGGTAAAGCACCCGGCATGCAGCCCGTGCCCGTCGGCATCATGAAGATGCAGCAGCGGGATGTCGACATCACCTCCACTTGGTTCGGCCACCTGCGCGGGGTGGAGCAGGCAGACATCCGCCCGGAGGTCGTCGGCAAGCTCATCAAGCGCGTGTACCGTGACGGCACGCTCGTGCAGAAGGGGGACGTCCTCTTCGAGATCGAGCCGGACATCTACCAAGCCGCCGTGCAGCAGGCGGAAGCCACCTTGGCCGCGGCCGAGGCCAGTGTGCTGCAGGCAGAGGCTGCGAACAAGCGCGCCGCACGCGATGAAGAGCGCTACGCCGGCCTGGTGAAGAGCGGCGGCGTCTCCGAGAAGGACTACACGGACGCCAAGCAGCTGCACGAAAGCTCGGAAGCCGCCCTGGCCGCCGCCAAGGCGCAGGTGAAGCTGGCCGAGGCCGAGCTGCAGACCGCCCGCATCAACCTCACGCGCTGCACCATCCGCGCCCCCTTCACGGGCCTGGCCTCCAAGTCCACGGTCTCCACCGGCGACCTCATCTCCACGGCCTCCGCCACCCCGCTCACCACCATGTCCTCGGTGGACCCCATCCGCGTGGACTTTGCGGTGGCGGACAAGGACATGCTCAACCGCACCCTCAACGAGGGCTACACCCCCAAGGACGCTGCGGCGGGCAACTCGCACACCGAGTTCCGCGTGCTGCTGGAGGGCGGCGCCGAGTTCGAGCACACGGGTAAGGTAGTCGCCATCGACAGTGAGGTGAGCAGCACCACGGGTACCGTCAACTTCATCGGACACATTCCCAACCCGGATCTCAAGCTGCGCTCCGGCATGGCCGTGCGCGTCGTGGCCAAGACGGGGCAGATCAAGGATGCCCTGCTCGTGCCGGAGCGCGCCATCGTCACCTCCATGAACCACCGCCTCATCGTGGTGACGGACGCCAAGAACGAGCCGCACGCCATCGACGTGAAGCAGGGCAAGAGCTACATGCTGGAGGTGCCCAACGGGGACGGTCAGCCCGCCACCATGTCCATGGTCGTTGTCACGGGCACGGTAGAGCCGCTGGCGGATACCCTCAAGAAGCTGGGCTATGACACCCCCACGGAGGCGAACGTGGTCGTGACGGGCAGCCAGATGGCGGCCATGTACTCCAAGCTCAACGCGCAGATGCGGGCCAAGGGAGCCCCCGCGGGCTTCGGCACGGTGGTGCCGCGTCCCTTCGTGTACACCGCGCCCAAGTCCACCGTTACCTCTTCCACCGCCAAGTCGGAGTAAGCCATGAGCCCCTATTTCATTAAACACCCGGTAGTCGCCACGGTTTTCGCCGTGGTCACCACGCTGCTGGGCTTGGTGTGCCTGGCCAACCTGCCCATCGAGCAGTACCCGGAGATCACCCCGCGCACCATCCAACTGCGCGCTATGTTCCCGGGCGCGGACGCCAAGTCCGTTGCAGATTCCGTCGGCACCCCGCTGGAGCGCCAGGTCTCCGGTGTGCAGGGCATGGACTACATGTCCTCCATTTCCTCTAACAACGGCTCCTACGCTCTGCAATGCGTCTTCTCCCCGGAGACGGTGACCGACATGGACCAGATGCTCACCAACATGCGCTATGGCCAGGCCCAGTCCCAGATGCCGAAGGAGGTGCTCAACTCCGGCATCGCCATCACGCAGATGCCCGGTCTGCCGCTGCTCATCTACTCCATCACCTCACCGGACGGCTCGCACCGCGATATCGACCTGTCCAACTATGCGCAGGTTAAGATGGTGGATGAGCTCAAGCGCGTCCCCGGCGTGGGCGAAGTGATGGTGTACGGCGCGGGCCGCTATGCTATCCGCGTGTGGCTCAACACGCCCAAGATGACGCACTACAACATCTCCGTGGAGGAGGTGCGCGCCGCCATCACCGTGGAGAATAACACCAACCCCGGCGGTAAGATCGGCGCAGAGCCCATTCAGGACGGCCAGGAGAAGACCTTTGCCCTGCGTACCCAAGGCCGCATGAGCACCCCGGAGGAGTTCGAGAACATCATCGTCCGCAAGGACGGGGAAGGCTATGTGTACCTCAAGGACATCGCGGACATAGAACTCGGCGCGGAGGACTACTCCATCACGGGCCGCATCAACGGCAACCGCACGGCGAACGTGCTCATCTACCAGTCCCCCGGCTCCAACGCCATTGCCACGGTGGACCGCCTCACCGCGCTGCTGGAGAAGCAGAAGGAGGCCATGCCTGAGGGCCTGACGGGTAGCGTCACGCTGGATACCACGGTATCCGTCCGCAACTCCATCGCGGAGATTCGGCAGACCTTCATCGAGGCCGTCATTTTGGTGGCGCTCGTTGTGTTCGTGTTCCTGCAGAACCTGCGGGCCACCTTCATTCCGCTCATTGCGGTGCCTGTGTCGCTGCTGTCCACCTTCATCGTGTTCCCGCTGCTGGGCTTCACGCTGAACACCATCTCGCTGCTGGGTATGGTGCTGGCCATCGGCTTGGTGGTGGATGACGCCATCGTGGTGGTGGAAGCCGTGCAACACCACATCGACCAAGGCCTCAAGCCGCGCATGGCCACCTTTGCCGCCATGCAGGAGGTGAGCGGCCCGGTGATCGCCATCGCGCTCGTGCTTTCGGCGGTGTTCCTGCCCTCGCTGATGATGTCGGGTATCTCGGGCACGCTGTTCAAGCAGTTCGCCATCACCATCGCCATCTCGATGTTGGTGTCGGCCTTCAACGCCCTGACGCTCTCGCCCGCTCTCTGCACCCTGCTGCTCAAGGAGAAGGGGGCGCGCAAGACGCTGCTGGCGCGCATTGCCACGCCGTTCTACAACATTTTCAACAAGTGCTACAATGCAGTGGCGGATGCCTATGTGGCTATCTGTCGCTTCCTCTGCAAGCGCCTGTATGTGGGCATGGCCCTGCTGCTGGGCACCTGGGCGGCCATCATTCCCGCCTCGGAGCGCGTGCCGGGCGCCTTCCTGCCGGATGAGGACCAGGGCTTCCTCATGGCGGCTATCGTCATGAAGTCCGACCAGTCCCTGCAGGTCACGATGGAGGAGTGCACGAAGCTCTACCACGCGCTGCAGGACCCCACGGTCAAGAACATCGCCGTGGTCTCCGGTATCAATATCATGAACTTCGTGCAGACCCCCGGTGCGGCGGCGGCGTTCGTGCAGTTGAAGGAGTGGAAGGACCGCAGCGAGACGGCGCACCAAATCCACGCCCGCCTCAGCAAGCGCGTGGCCATGGCGGGGCTGGATGCCAAGGTGGCCATGGTGAACATCCCGCCCGCCATTCCCGGTGTGGGTACTTCCAACGGTGTCAGCATGGTGCTGACGGACCTGGAGGGCCAGGGTGTCGCGTTCCTGTATGAGCAGGTGATGGCCTTCGAGGCCGCTGCCCGTGCCCTGCCGGAGGTGGGGCTGTGCATGGACATGATGATGCCGGATACTCCCCAGGTCTTCGTGGATGTGGACAAGGAGAAGTGCCTGTACCACAACGTGGACATCAAGTCCGCCTACAACATCCTGGCGGCTTACAACGGCTCGTCTTTCGTCAACTTCTTCAATGCCTTCGGCCAGCAGTGGCAGGTCTACATGCAGGCCCGCGGCATGGACCGCCGCAGTCTGGATTGCATGGACGGATTCTTCGTCACGAGTCGCACGGGTAAGCGCGTGCCGCTGTCAGCGCTCGTGAATATCCGGGACAGCAGCGACACGGAATTCGTGATGCACCACAACATCTACAACGCCGCCAAGCTCCTCGTGATGCCCAAGCCGGGTTACTCCTCCGAGCAGCTCATGACGGCTCTGGAGAAGCTCTACGAGACCTCGGTGGACCACACGAAGATCGGTTTCGATTATCAGGATATGAGCTTCCAGGAGAACAAGGTACGCAACTCCATCGGCATCGGCACTATCTTCGCGCTGTCCGCGCTGTTCGCCTACCTCATTCTGGCGGCTCTGTATGAGAAGTGGACGCTGCCGCTCTCCATCTTCCTCACCGTGCCCATCGCGGTGCTCGGGGCCTACCTGGGGCTCATGATCATGGGGCTGGAGCTGAATCTCTACGCTCAGGTCGGTCTCATCATGCTCGTGGGTCTGGCGGCTAAAAACGCCATTCTCATCGTGGAGTTCGCCAACCTGGAGATCGGGCGCGGCAAGGACCTGCTGACAGCTACGCTCACGGCGGCGCGCCTGCGTCTGCGTCCCATTCTCATGACGTCCATCGCCTTCATCCTGGGCTGTATGCCGCTGGTCTATTCCACGGGTGCGGGTGCCCTGGCGCGCAATGCCATCGGCATCGTGGTGGTGGCGGGCATGCTCATGGCCACGGTGGTGGGTGTCTTCCTCATCCCCTGCTCGTATATGTTCATCATGCGTCTCTTCCGCATCACCTACAAGCTCAATGAGAATAAGGCGGACCCCGATGAAGAGGCCGCGCGCGACTACCTGGCCGCCCATACGGATAAATAAACCATTTCACACAACAACCGCAAACACAACAAAACAATGAGAACCGTTACACGATTCCTCCTTCCCGGCGCAGCTCTGCTGCTGCCTGCCTGCTCCTTCGGGCCGTCCTGGCTTACCGCTAAACCGGACATGCCCGTGCCGGCGGAGTTCCGAGGGGGCTCGGCCCAAGCGGAGAGCATGGCCGACCTGCCCTGGCAGCAGGTGCTCCGCGACCCGAGCCTCTCCTCGCTCCTCTCCGATGTGCTCGACAACAACCGCACGCTGGAGGCCACCCTGCACAATGTGCGGGCCGCCGAGCATGCCGTGACCGTGGCGAATGCGCCGCTCTTCCCCTGGTTCGGCTACAGTGCCTCGTCCTCCAAGGGGGCTAACCAGGCGAACGGCGCCACCGTGGTGCAGAGCGGCGGTGCTACCAAGATGCCGGGGGCTGCGGCCCTCACCGCTTCCTGGGAGCTGGACCTGTGGGGCAAGACCCGCAAGGGCACGGAGAGCGCCGAGGCTTCCGCTCAGGAGGCCGAGGAGATGCTGAACAACCTGCGCGTCTCGCTCATTCGCCAGGTGGCCTGCGGCTACCTGAACCTCGTGCTGCTGGATGAGCAGCTCCGCATCGCCCGCAATTCCGTGGTGTCCTACCAGGAGACGCTGGAGCTCTTCGGGGCCCAGCTGGAGGGCGGTATTGCGAACAAGCTCCAGACCACGTCCGCGGAGGCCGCGCTGAAGGCGGCGGAGGCGGAGATCCCGCAGTTGGAGTACCAAATCCGCGCGCTGGAGAACACTCTCTGCGCTCTCGCAGGCCGCGCACCGGGGTCCATCACGCGCAAGTCGTCGCTCAGCAGCTTCGCGGGCGCGGCGAAGATCGCAGCGGGCATCCCGGCTTCCATCCTGTCCCGCCGCCCGGATATCCGCGCCAAGGAGCAGGCCATGCGCGCTGCCAATGCCGAGGTAGGCGTGGCGATTGCGAACTACTTCCCGTCCATCAGCCTGACGGGGGCCATGGGCTATGCTTCCATGGACCTGCGCCGCGCTGCCCTGCACCCCACCACGGGCTGGGGCGTGGGTGCGAACCTGACGGGGCCGCTCTTCCGGGCCGGTCAGCTCCGCGCGTCCGAGAAGATCAAGCGGGAGAACTTCCTCTCTGCCAAGGCGGAGTATGAGCAGACGGTGTACGATGCGCTGGCGGAGATTTCTTCCACGCTCATTCAGCGTGAGAAGCTGCGCGAGGTCATCAGCCGTCAGGAGGCCGCCGTGGCTGCCTACGAGGAGAGTCTCGCGCTCTCCCGCGACCGCTACAAGCAGGGGCTCTCCAGCTACTACGAGGTGCTCACCGCGCAGCAGGGTCTCTTCCCGGCGCAGAAGCTGCTGGCTTCCTACCGCTACCAGTATGCTTCCTGCATCCCGACGCTGTACACGCAGCTCGGCGGCGGCTGGCAGAAGAAGAAGTAAACGCCCTTCCACGGCACGGCTCGCCGCGCGCAATCGGCGGCGGGCCGTGCGCCCCGGGGCCGCGGGCTTTCTCTCCCCCGCCCGCGTCTCCCGGTCCGCTACCCTGTCAACGCACTGCCTGTGTTTCTCTTCCCCCGCCGCCCGGGGGCGCACATCCTAAACCCGAATTATCAGATATGAACAGAGACACAGATCTATTCGCCAAGCTCGCGGATGCCTGCGAGTCCGGCAACACCGCCGGCCTGCTCGCGCTCCTGCGCCGCGGGGCCGATGCCAATGCGCGGGATGCGTTCCGGCGCACGCCCCTCTTTTACGCTGCCATCGGCGGCCGGGAGGAGGTGGTCACGCTCCTGCTGCAGGCGGGGGCCGACCCCAATCTCGCGGACCACCGGGGGCGCACGCCTCTCATGCTCGCCGTGCTCCGCGGGGCAGAGCCGCTCGTCAACCTCTTCCTCACCCGCAATGCGGACCCCAACGCGGCGGACCGACAGGGGCGCACCGCGCTCATGATGGCCGCCTTCCTCTGCCGCGTGGACTTCGCGCGCGCCCTCCTCCGCTCCGGTGCCGCCATGGAGGCGCATGACGCCAACGGCTGGACTCCCCTCATGTGGGCCATCGGTGAGGGGCGGGAGCCCATCCTCCGCCACCTCCTCCGCCTCAATGCCGACCCCGAGGCGCGTGACAGTGAGCTGGGCTGGACGGCCCTCATTCGCGCCGCCTGGCGCGGGGAGGAGTCGGTCGTCCGCCTCCTCCTGGAGGAAGGGGCCGACCCCGCCGCGGTCGATAACACCGGCAAGACGGCCCTGGACTATGCGGCTTCCCCTTCCCTCCGCGCCCTCCTCACCGCCGCCCTTCAGTCCTGAACCACCCCACTCCCCCAAAAAGCCCCCGCCGTCACACGGACAGCGGGGGCTTGCCATTTACTCTCGCGGGCGCGCGTTACTTCGCCGCCTTACGGCGTCTCCGCGCCGCCAAGCCCATCAGCGCCAACAGCGACAGCGTCGCCGTCGTCGGCTCCGGGACATTGTTGTTTGCCTTCAGGATGACATCGCCGTTGTCAAAGCGAATGGTGAAGTCACCTGTATTCAGGTTACCGAATACGTTGTGGGCATCAACAGAAGAACCGGCGGTAAGCTCGGTAGTACCGTAGGTCACCTTGTCCACACTGCTGAACAGGGTGATTTCCGTATCCTTCGTGATGTCACTGATGTGAGCATACCCCGTGTTGGCCAGAGTACTGCCGCTTCCCAGCGTCAACTCGCTGCCCATGGTCAGAGCACCGTTCAGCGTCAAAACACCGTTCAACGTCAGGTTCGCATTCAGCGTAGCGGCCTTGTCCGAACTGCTCGTCACCGTCAGGTTCGTTACCGTCAACGTACCTTCATTGCCCGTGGCTGCCAAATCCGGCACAGTCGTCCCGCTGTACACACCTACCGTCTTCCCCTCGCCGATGACCATGTCCGTCACCGACACGGAAGAGGTGTTCAGTAGGTTGACCGAACCGGCAGTGGCATCAATCTTAGCGAGGGAACCCTCTTGGGCACCGGTACCGGCAAAGGTTGTCTTAATCACAGCACCATCCAAGGATTTGATGGACCCCGTAAACTTGGAATCTGTTGCTGTCCCGAGGGTGATTGCCTGCTCAACCGTCGAGCTGAAGGTACCGGAACCCACCACCTTATCGAGAGAGGTAGCCTTCGTGAACGAGGCCTCCGCACCGGATTCCACATTCAGGGTGTTCGCGTGAACCGTCCCGATGAAGGTGACCTTCGTGTTCTCTTTCAAGTTGACACTCAGGTCTCCTTTAGCATTCTGGTTCGACCATTTATCGTTAAGTATGTCGCCACTCATACTCACCGCTGCTGTATTATCGAACGAAACCGACGTAATGGTGTTGGCCATCTGAGACACGATAGATGTTGAGATATCCGTGGCTTTCCCCGAGAATGAGATGGCACTCCCCGATTCATCGATAATCTGCACAGCCTTATTCTCCTCTCCGGCGAAATTCAACGTGGTTCCCGAAGCGCGATTAATAATATTAATCGCTGTCTTATCACCGGTTAAAACACCCGTTACATTTCCGTTGAATGTGACAGTTGCCCCGGTTCCGGTAATCGTCAGCCCGTCATTACCACTGGGCGAAGCCAGTTGCACATTGGCATTAACCGTCGTCCCAGTCAAGCTAGCACTTACATTGTTAATGAGAATCGTCGAACCAGTGTTACCCAATTTGGAGGAACCAAGGTCTAACGACTCAGTGTAGCTCCCGGAAAGCTCCACCGTACCGGTCCAGTCCGTGAGAGATTCTACCTTAATATCGGTAGAGCCACTCACCAGAACATACTTACCGGAACCGGACAAGCGGCTGCCTGTCACCCCGGTCGCAACCTCAATGGCAGAGGACGAGATAACGTCCGTCTCGGCCGTCGTCAGTTTGCCTCCGCGCGTAAACTTAACAAGTCTACCACCTGCGCTCGTCACATCAGACCATGTAACTTCATCATCCGCATTCGCAATGAGGTACGTCGTGGTATTGGTCGTCACACCACCCATGTGAACACCGTCCGAATCAACAACCAGATCGGAGGAAGTAGCACCATTCAACCTGAAATCCACCCCGGTAACCTGCGAGAGATCTTTACCGCTGATAAAGACAGTCTTACCGGTGGTATACGTCTGAATACCGGTTGTGGCTGAGTAAAACTCATCAATTTGGGTAAAACTCCCATTGACGGTATCAAAGTTGACGGTGCCGCCCAAGGTTGCGGTATTGATACGGGTCTGCGTGGCCAAGATATTAACGTCCTGAACGTTACCAGCGATGATCTGTCCCGTAATATTGGTAGTCCCGGCACCCTTGATGGTTCCTCCCTCGATAGTTCCGGCCAAGGTCAGGATACCATTTCCCCTCTTGGTGAGTAACTGTGCCGCATTCTTACCATCCCCGGACCAATCAGTACGAGTCCAGATGCGTCCACTGATAAGAAGAGAAGCCCCATCTCCAACGTCAATGACTCCGAGATTGCGATCGGGGTACGTAGCGGTATTTTCATTATTTCCTCGGAGAGCCAAGCCCGTCGAAATCACATTATCCGTTCCGGTGACAATAATACTGCCCCCATAAAACTCAATGCAAGCACTTGCTACGCTACTTTCGGCGTTTGTTGCGACTTCCGTATGCCCGGACAAATACAGATTACCGGAGAGGCCTGTAAAGTTATTAACAACAAGTTTGGATACAGCACCTTCTTCACCCTGCAAGGTGACACTCTTAGTATATGTACCGCCGACCCACCCCAAGGAGTCGCTGCCGGAGACAGAGAATGTTCCGCCATTGGAAATAATAACATCCCCGGTAATGCAGCCTTGTCCACCGCCGGTGGAACTTGCCGTTACACTTCCCCCCTTGACAGTCAGGTCCCCCGCAAATGCCGATGAAAGACCTACCGTGCCATTGGTGGCAGAAACCACAAGCTTCGTAGCGCCGGAGTAATCCCACGAAGCGGTCGCATCGTTGATATAATAGGTCGTAGCCGATGTTACCTCATTCGCGAGAGTAAAGACATTATCAGCCCCGAGTGAGATGTCGGCTGTTCCCTGTTTCCACGCAACTCCCGCACCGATCATAGCGTTTTCACCGAGCACATCTTTCAGGGCTACACTGTTGAATACGCCGAATCCATTGCCGGTTGTCAGATCTCCCTCTGAGCAATACTTGAGGCATCCGTCATTAAATGTGACCGTAGCACCATCTCTAATGGATAGGGAACCGGTATTTACAAAACGACCGCTCAGATTCAGATCACCGAATGATGCAGTACCGCTTCCGGAAATAGTCAGAGTACGGCTCTCCAATACTGTCGTTGTTCCCCCTACAGTAAACGTTCCCCCACTGATGGTAAGGGTATCTGTTATAGCACCGGATGATCCTCCCACCGTGGCATTTCCGGTCACTCTAAAGCTGTTTAGAGAAGTATTAATTTTTCCTCCGTTATTCGTCTCCAGAGAAGCCACTGTCATACTTCCAACACCTTGAATGTTAGTCCACGCATTAGTTGACATCCGGAACAAATTTTGCACTGCAACCTCACCATTGATCACCATTGTTCCTGGATTCCACGAACAATTAATACTCTGTGCTGTCAGAGATGCCCCTTTGGCAATATAGACTCCGGAGCCATATCCCCCCGAAGTTATAGCACCTAAAACCACGGAACCGGCAATGCTGAGAGCTTTTCCATTGAGATTCAAATTAACGCCGTTGTTTCCTCCATTCTCGATAATCAAGAAAGACTTGGAGGATGTCAAGTCACCACTTCCGGAAAGATTCTTGATGATTCCCACGGAGGAATCCGCAAACGTGGCAGATGTGATTACATCCGTCTCTGCGACTGAGTAGGAATAGGCACCGCCGATAGTGGCGGAGTACCTCAAGCCGCTTACTTCCATGAGTTTCGTTGTGGTAGTCATACCATCGTAAACAAACGCACCGTTATCTTTGTCAAATCGGACGGTGACACTGCTTCCGGAAGGCGCATTCGTTCCCGCGGTGCCATAGTTGCTTCCATTGGCTTTTCCCCGGAAAGCCCCACTTCCTGCGGTCACGATCTCCATAGTCTGAGTTCCTGTAGTCTCAGCCTTCGCTGTAACCAAGGTAGTACCCGCGGCTACAGAGGAGAAGCCATCAGCAAGGGTCAAAACGATATCCCCCTTGCTGCCACTGGGCAGGAAATAATCCACGCCCTTTGTCAGCGTTGACGTTTCGGTAACCGTCACGTCTGCCAAGGCGTTGGGTATGGCGAAGAGCGCCATTACCGCAGCCGCCAAGGCTTTCGGTAAATGTAGTTTCATGATGATGTATGAGTTTGAGGTTGTAGCCTTGGGGAGACTCGACCCACCCGTCGATGGGGGAGGCACCTTGAGGCCGGTGAGGAATCGGGGCTGACTCACTCCGCGTCCGGAGCAAGCGAGCGACAATTCATCGCGTTAGAGTGTAGCAAACGGAGCGAGGAAAGCAAGTAAATTCTTCGCAGAGGGGCGAAAAATCTTTCTCATCTCGCCCGAGAAACGATCCAAAAGGGGGTGAAGGCGAGCTATCAGTCCTGAGCCGGAAACAGAGCGAGAAGATCCTGCATCATCTCCGTCAGGAGAGAGGAGTCCATGGGGATATGGCCGAGGCTCTGCGTAGCGCCAACGGATCGAATGAGGGAATCGCGCTCGGCGGAATCGCGGAGCAGTTGAGTCGCAAAGGCTTCGATATCCCGGTGAATACTCGGAGCCACGGGCGTTACAGAGAGTTCGGAAAGGTAAAGCAGCGAGATAACGTCCTTGCGATGCTTGCGGGCATTATCCATACTTGCATCCGATCCGTGGGGCGGCACCACAGGCTGCCGATGCAGGGTCTGAATATTGAGGAACGCCTTGATTTTGAGAGCAATGAGGGTCTCCCTATTGACCACGGGCACCCCCAAGCATTCGGTCGTACCGTTCCGCAGCATGTCATAGTACGCAGGGTCCAGCAGCATACAGGAAAGCCCGCAATACTCACCCTCCACCTTAACGGGGATGCTGCGCTGATCGAAGGCGTGCTGTATCGCCGCATTATCGGGCCCCAGAAGCTCAATCATCGCGGGGTATTCCCTTTCCTTCTCAAGAAGGAAACGATAAAGGCGGCGTTTAACGCGCCCATCCCGGAGGGCATGACTCTCCGCCCGGTAGCCGACCCTGTCGACGAAGTTCAGGAAAGCCTGTACAAAGGGAAGAGCATTGGCCTGCAACAACAGAGCCATGTCCACGTCCAAGGTATTGCGGAAGTGGATCTGCTTATCCGCGAACCAGAGGTGACACGCGGCTCCGCCGATGATGACGTATTCCCCCGTGTAGGCAGAAAACTCACGGGCAAAGTTCTGTAGAGACTGAAGGGCAAGGTAATTTTTGGGGCTCATGGCAGGTGGAGGGATTGCAGCGCGATGCGCACGCGGGGGTCGTGGTGCTCGCGCAGGGAGAGGTAGAGTGAGAGGTCATCGACGCGGCGGGCGCCGGGAGCGATGAGAGCGGAGGGCGGGTAACTCCATTTTTCGATACGGAGCGAGGCCGCATGGGGAGGAGCGGGCTGCAGACGGCCCGCGCGGGCGCGTTGGTAGTAGGCGCAGGTCGGCAGCGGGTCGTCGGCCAGGTCGGAGGCCATGGCGAGGGCGGATATACCGGCGGCAGGCAGGGGCGGGGCAAGCTCACGCGACACGGCAAAGCGTTGCCGCACGGGGGAGCGCAGCATGGGCTCGGCCTGCAACCAGAGGTCGTGGGCGTTGCTCGGGAAGAGGAAGCGACCGCACCGCGTGCCGGCGGGATAGGCACACAGGGAATGGGCCAGCAGAGAGAGGGTGGCCCGGCCCAGCAGCGCGGCACTGTAGGGGAGCAGGCGGGCAAGGCTGCGGATGTTCTTTCCCTCCACATCCCCGAAGAGGAGCTGGCGCAGGACAATCACCTGAGCACACGGCGACAGGGGGCCCGGTTCCTCTCCGCTCGGGGGCGAAGCCGACCACTCTGCGGGCGGGATACGGAGCCACAGGAAGGGCAGGAAAGCGCCCCCCGCCGGCGTGATGTAGCTGCACCCCAGCCTCCGCAGCTCCTCCGCCTGCGCGGCACCGGCATGCGGCCAGTACACCGCGACCGGCAGGGCGAGCACCGCCGACGCCCGCTGCTGCTCCCGCTGCACCGAGGCGGGGGATACCACCGCATCCCCGCGCACCACGGCCAGAGCAAAGACGGCTCCGCCGACAGACACGCGATAAAGCATCTGCCGGTCCAAGGCACGGGCATAGCGCAGGGCAGCGGCGGCATCGGGCATATCTTCCATCAGATACGCCCCGCCCAACACCCTGCCGAGCACCTGCTGCATGTGTTCGCTCTCCGTCATGGCGCCTCTACTATACCACCGCCCTACCCCATTGTAAACAAAAAAATCGATTCAATACAATTTTGTTTACAATCCGAATTTTTGTATTGAATCCGGCGGAGAGTGGGGAAAAAGTCCACGGATGACACAGAATACACGGAGGGAAGCGGAGCCGGGCAAAGGAGGTGCGAGACTTCACACCACCGAGGTAATAGAGGGCGAGAAGGAGAGGACCGCGGAATAAAAGGAATTTTCGGAGAGTCGGTGGCCTGCATAGCTTAGAACAGACTTCATACCGCCGGGGTGGTAGGTAACTGAAGTTTTCAGAACGCAGAATGAAGGGAATTTTGGGAAAGGTAGT
>CAMEZO010000056.1 GCA_945947905.1 uncultured bacterium | reverse complement strand
TTTACTTGGGACTTCCGCCCCCTTTACTTGGGACTTCCGCCCCCTTTACTTGGGAGTTCCTACACATTCTTCGCATCGATGCATAAATTCCATCGAATCGCGCCGAGCAAACTGCGGCACTGCAGAATTCCCCGCAAGCTCAAATACACAGGCCCGGGGGAGAAAAAAGTATTGACAAAGGGGAGGAGCGGGGCTAAAATCAAGGTGCAAGAGAGAGCGGGGGCGCAAACTCCCGGCCTCGACAACAGAGCGACAGACGATTATGACGATACTACTTACAGGCGGGGCCGGCTACATCGGCTCCCACACCATCATCGAGCTCGACAAAGCCGGGCACGATGTGCTGGTTGTGGACAATTTGGTGAACTCGAACCCGGAGGCTCTGCGCCGCGTCGCGAAGATCATCGGCAAGGAGGTTCCTTTCGTGAAAGCAGATGTGCGCGACCGCGCCGCGATGGAGGCCATCTTCAGCGAGAACAAGATCGATGCCGTCATTCACTTTGCGGGTCTCAAGGCCGTCGGTGAGTCCGTGGCGAAGCCGCTGGAGTACTACGAGAACAACATGAACGCGACCTTCGTGTTGCTGGAGGTGATGCGCAGCCACGGCTGCAAGAACCTCATCTTCTCCTCCTCCGCCACGGTGTACGGCAACCCGGCCATCATCCCCATCACCGAGGAATGCCCCAAGGGACACTGCACGAACCCCTACGGCCAGACCAAGTCCATGCTGGAGGAGGTGCTGATGGATGTGCAGAAGGCGGATCCGGAGTGGAACATCGTACTGCTGCGCTACTTCAACCCCATCGGCGCCCACGAGTCCGGCACCATGGGCGAGAACCCCAACGGCATCCCGAACAACCTGATGCCCTACATCACCCAGACGGCTGTGGGCATCCGCAAGGAGCTCGGTGTCTTCGGCGACGACTACGACACCCCGGACGGCACCGGCGTGCGCGACTACATTCACGTCTGCGACCTGGCAGCCGGCCATGTGGCGGCCCTCAGCGCCATCAACCGCAAGTGCGGCCTGGCTATCTACAACCTCGGCACGGGCCACGGCTACAGCGTGCTGGATGTGGTCAAGGCCTTCATGAAGGTGAACGGCGTCAACGTCCCCTATGTCATCAAACCGCGCCGCCCCGGCGACATTGCCACCTGCTACTGCAACCCCGCCAAGGCGAAGGCCGAGCTGGGTTGGGAGGCTAAACACGGCATCGAGGACATGTGCCACGACAGCTGGAACTGGCAGAAGAACAACCCCAAGGGCTACGAAGGTTAAGCCGGTTTCACCCCGTTTTTCACCTCGGCAGGCGGGTTAATGCCCTCTGCCGAGGCTTTTTTGCACCTTTTTTCGTCGAAAATGCAATTTCAGGCTTGACAAAGCGCCGCGAATAGGCTAGATTATCTCCGCACGAGAGTGCTAAGCCGAATGTCTGGATCGTCTAGGGGTTAGGACTCAGGATTTTCATTCCTGCAACACGGGTTCGATTCCCGTTCCAGATGTCACAGAACCTGCTCCGCAAGGAGCAGGCTTTTTTTTCACGAGAGCATGGAGAGAGAGACACCAGAACCCACCGCCCGGTGGAGCACGGCAGAGGCCAAGCGACTTCTCCTCATCATGCTGCCGCTGTTCGCCGCCAACGTCATGCAGCTCGGCATGGGCGTGATCGACACGGTCGTAGCGGGCAAGGCCGGCGCGACAGACCTGGCCGGAGTAGGGCTGGCGGGCTCGCTCAGCTCCTCTTTCTTGGTACTCTTCGGCACGGTTATCTCCATCATCTCCCCCACCATCGCCAAATACTGCGGCGCCGGAGAAGCCGACAAGTGCGGTCTTCTGCTCAACAGTGCCAAATGGGCGGCCGGGCTCCTCATCATTCCGGAACTCCTCTGCATCCTGGCCTGCGTGTGGGTCATCCCCCTGGTGTCGGACGATGCGGACATGATACGCGTGGCGGAGCGCTACCTCTACTACCTCCTCCCCTGCGTACCGGCGCACATCCTGCTGCGGCTGCTGCTCTCCGCCTTCGAGGGCTATGGGCAAACGCGGCCGGGCATGATCGTCTCCCTGCTGGGACTGCTGGCCAACATCCCGGCCAACTACGCCTTTGTCTTCGGATGGGGCCCCATCCCGGCTCTGGGAGGTGCGGGATGCGGGCTGGCCACCTCCGCGGTGATGTGGCTGATGCTGGCCGGCATGGTCATCATCATGCAAATCTCGCCGGTGCAGCGGCACAACCTGGCCTGCATGCTTGCACGCCGCAAGCCGAACACGCAGCTCTGCATACGCCTACTGCGCCTGGGGATACCGCTGGGGCTGGCCGTTTTCTTCGAGATTGCCTTCTTCCGCCTGCTCATGCTCATCATCGCCCCGCTGGGCACGGTGGCCGTAGGCGCCCAGCAGGTGGCCATCAACCTCTCCGGCATCGTCTTCATGCTCCCCCTCAGCATCGGCATCGCCGCCTCCATCCGCGCTGCATACTACATCGGCAGGCAAGACCTGCGTGCTTTCGACTCCATGGTCTTCACCGCCGGCACCCTCTCCCTGCTCTTGGTCGCGGCCAACATGGTCCTCTGCTATACATGCAGGCACAGCATTGCTGCATGCTACACGGATGACACCGCCGTAGCCTGCTTGGCAGCCTCCCTCATCGCCTACTGTGTCGTCTACCAGCTCTCCGATGCCGTCCAGAGCCTCTTCTCCTGCCTGCTGCGCGGCTGCCAGGACACGGCACCCATCACCTGGATCTGCATGATCACCTACTGGCTCATCGGCTTCCCCCTCGCCTGCATCCTCATCCGCACGGATTGGATCATCCCGCAGGCAGGCCCCGCCGGTGCCTGGATCAGCTTCATCGTTGCCCTCACCATCGCGGCCGTTCTCTACGCCGCACGCTTCATCCGCACCCGAAAACGCATCTTTTTGCGGCGTAGGTGAGCATTTTTTTGCACTTTTTAAGAAATTTGGCTTGACGCAGCGCCCCGCGAAGGGTATAGTAGGGGCCCCGCGTTGCAGGTGCATCGCGGCCCGGAACATTAACCATAAACACACACGATGAAGACCCACGTGAAGAAAGGCGATAACGTCGAAGTCATCGCCGGCAAGAACAAGGGCAAGCGTGGTGTTGTCGTTTCCGTGAATGCTGTTAAGCAGACGGTCATTGTTGAGGGTGCCCGCATCCTCAAGAAGGCCGTGAAGCCCACCGAGGGTGACCCCGAGGGCGGCATCAAGGAGATCGACGGCGCCATCCACATCTCGAATGTGAAGAAAGTGAGCTGACGCCGCAAGGCTTCAACTCCGCGCTTAAGCCGTAAACAACATTAACCATCATAAAGAGCTGACCCGCTAAAACCATGAGCACACCTACATTGCTTACACACTACAAGGAGAAGGTCGTTCCGGCCCTCCGGGCGAAGCACAATTATGCCAATGTTCACCAGATCCCCCGTTTGGAGAAGATCGTGGTGACCACTTGCATGGGCAAGCAGGCCGACCGCAAGCAGGCGGTCGAGGATGCCGTTGCCGAAATCGCCAAGATCACCGGCCAAAAGCCGTCCGTCACCTACGCCCGCAAGAGCGTGGCTAACTTCAAACTCCGCGAGGGCGAGGTTCTCGGCGCTCGCGTTACCCTGCGTTCCGACCGCATGTGGGAGTTCCTGGACCGTTTCATCAACATCACGGCCCCGAACATCCGCGACTTCCGCGGTCTGCCCACCAAGTCTTTCGACGGGCGCGGTAACTACGCCATCGGTATCTCGGACCAGTCCATCTTCCCGGAGGTGGAGCTCGACCAGATCAAGCGCACGATCGGCTTCGACATCATCTTTGTGACGTCTGCCCCGACCGACGAGGAAGGTCGCGACCTGCTTGCCGAGCTGGGCATTCCCTTCCGCAAGCCGAACAAGAAGACAGAAGCTAACGCCTAACCCCCATACGACCATGGCAGTTTTAAGTGATCCTATTGCTGATTTCCTGACTCGCGTGAAGAACGCCGGCATCGCCCGCAAAGAAAGCTTCACGGCACCCTACTCCGGCATCAAGGCCGAGATCGCCCGCATCCTCGCCGAGGAGGGCTACATCTGGTCCTACGAGGTCTCCGGTGAGGGTAAGGACAAGGTCATCAAGGTGAAGGTCAAGTTCACCAAGCAAGGCAAGTCCATCATCACGGATGTCAAGCGCTGCTCCAAGCCGGGCCGCCGTCAGTACGTTCATTCCGCCGATATTCCGACCGTGATGAACGGCCTGGGTATCTCCATCGTGTCCACCTCCTCCGGCATCATGACGGGCGCACAGGCCCGCAAGAAGCAGGTGGGTGGCGAGCTCCTCGCTCTCATCTGGTAACCCCTAACCACACTGCATTACAATGTCACGAGTAGGTAAGAAAGCCATCACCGTTCCCGCCGGTGTCACCGTCACCATCGATGGTGCGAAGGTCACCGTGAAGGGCAGCAAGGGCGAGCTCTCCTGGACTCTGCCGGAGGGTATCACCGCCGCAGTGGAGGGCAGCACGCTCAATGTTTGCCGCGCATCCGAGGATCGTCGCCTCCGCGCTCTGCACGGCACCAACCGTTCCCTCCTCTCCAACATGGTGGAGGGTGTTTCCAAGGGCTTCGTGAAGGAGCTGGAGATCGTCGGCGTGGGTTTCAAGGCCGCCGTTAAGGGCAAGGCTCTGGACCTGTCGCTGGGCAAGTCTCACCCCATCCTGCACCCCATCCCCGCCGGTCTCACCGTCACCGTTACGGACAACACGAAGGTGAAGGTCGAGGGCGCAGACAAGCAGGTTGTCGGTCAGTTTGCCGCAGAGGTGCGCGGGTACTACCCGCCGGAGCCCTATAAGGGCAAGGGTGTCCACTATGTGGGCGAGCACATCCGCCGTAAGGAAGGCAAGAGCGTTGGCAAGTAATCATTAACAAACAAGTAATCAGTTTTAATAACATGAGCACGATCAATCGCAAAGCCATCCGCAGCCGCGTTCATGCGCGCATCCGCAAGAAGCTGTCGGGCACGCCCGAGCGTCCGCGTCTGGCTGTGAACTTCTCCAACCAGCACGTGTACACCCAGGTGATCGATGACACGAAGGGCATCACGCTGTGCAGCGCGAGCACGCACAATCTGGAGCTGAAGAAGGCGAACTCCGAGACGGCCGCCAAGGTGGGGGCCCTGATTGCCGAGCGCGCCTTGGCAGCGGGCATTACCGAGGTGGTCTTTGACCGCGGCGGCTTCCTGTACCACGGGAAGGTGAAGGCGCTGGCTGACGCTGCGCGCGAGGCCGGTTTGAAATTCTAAAAGAAAGACGTAAAGAATGAACACAGAAGAAACACAGGCACCTGCTGCTGCAACAGAGAACGCCACCCCGGCCGCTCCGATGCGCCGCGGGGGACGCGGCCCGCGCCGCGACAGCAACCGCCCGGGCCGTGGCCCGCGCCGCGACAATCGTCGCGGGGCCGAGGCTCCCGCGGAGGAAGGGCCGCAGCTCATGGAGAAGACCGTTGTGGTCAACCGCTGCGCCAAGGTTGTTAAGGGTGGCCGCCGCTTCTCCTTCTCTGTCCTCGTCGTTGTCGGCGACCAGAAGGGCAAGGTCGGCATCGGCATGGGCAAGGCGAACGAGGTAGCGGACGCCATCCGCAAGGCCTCGGAGGCTGCCAAGCGCTCGATGAAGGCGGTGACGGTGGTCAATGAGACGATTCCGCACGAAATCTACACGGAGTTCGGCGGCGCCAAGATTGTTCTCAAGCCTGCTGCCTCCGGTACGGGTCTTGTGGCCAGCGCGAAGGTGCGTGCCGTTCTCGAGGCCGCCGGCGTGAACAACGTCATCGCGAAGTCCCTCGGCTCCTCGAACGGTGCGAACGTGGCGAAGGCCACACTGAAGGCCCTGCTTGCCATGCGCACGGCGGACGAGATTCTGTCTGCCCGCGGCAAGAAGAAGAAGGAGACCACTCTGTAAGGAAACCCTAACACTGATATACCATCATGTTGACACTTCACACACTTCAGCCGAACCCGGGTGCCAAGCATCGCAAGAAGCGTCTTGGCTGCGGCGAGAGCTCCGGTCTGGGCAAGACCTGCGGCAAGGGCAACAAGGGCCAGAAGGCTCGCTCCGGCGGCAGCATCCGTCCGGGCTTCGAAGGCGGCCAGATGCCCCTGCATCGTCGTCTGCCCAAGAAGGGCTTTAACAACACCCGCTTCCGCTCCTGCATTCAGGCGATCAACATTTGCCAGCTTGAGGCCTTCTTTGAGGCCGGTGCCGTGGTAACGGAGAATGAACTGCGCGCAGCAGGCCTCATCAAGGGCACCTGCGATGCCGTCAAGCTCCTGGCCAACGGCAACTTGTCCAAGGCTCTCAACGTGACCGTTGACTTCGCCAGCAAAGCTGCTGCGGAGAAGATTGCGGCTGCCGGCGGTACGCTGACGCTGCTTTCTGCGGCGCAGGCCTAAGCACCTGCGAGCGTTACCTCCCCGGCGGGGTAACCGACCATTCAACACAGAGCCGGGCAGCGCAGCGCTGTCCGGCATCTGTGCGGGGCCTCCCCCCGAACGGGCATCGGCCGCCCGGGCTCAAAACCGAAGAGCCGCGCTGCACATCAGTTTTCTCAACATCAAACCATTCACGGAAGTAAGATGATATCCGCATTTGCCAACAGCATGAAGGTTCCGGAGCTCAGGAGCCGCATCCTCTTCACCTTGGCCATGATCGTGATCGTACGCCTGGGTGTTCACATTCCCCTGCCCGGGGTGGATGTACCTGCCCTCACTCATTTCATGGAGACGAGTGCCAAGTCGAACGGCGACCCGCTGGGGGCATTCGGCGCCATCCTCACGATCTTCTCCGGCGGTGGTCTGCAGCAGTGCGGTATCTTTGCATTGGGTATCATGCCCTACATCTCGGCCTCCATTATGACGCAGCTGCTGGGTGCCGTGGTTCCCAGTCTGCAGAAGATGATGCGCGAGGAGGGCGGTCGCCAGAAGATGACCAAGTACACGCGTATTCTGGCCATCATCATCGCCGTCATCCAGGGCTACATGCTCACCAGCCTGCTCATGAACCCGTCCAACCTGCCCGGCATGCAGGGTTGCCCGGACATTGTGATGTCCCCGGGTATCATGTTCAACATCACCACCATTTTCATCATCGTCACCGGCACCATGTTCCTGATGTGGATCGGTGACCAGATTACGGAGCGCGGTGTGGGCAACGGTATCTCGCTCATCATTTCCGTGAACATCATCCACGCCCTGCCGGGTGCCTTGGCCATTGCCTGGAAGACCTGCGTGATGCGCGGTACGGAGGTGAACCCGCTCGGGGCCCTCGTCATGGTGGCGCTGCTGGCCTTCATGGTGCTGGTAGTTGCTTTCGTGGTCATCCTCTGCCAAGCTCAGCGCCGCGTGCCGGTACAGTACGCCAAGCGTGTGGTGGGCTATAACAAGGTTGCGCAGGGCGGCACTCAATACCTGCCCCTCAAGCTCAACTACTCCGGCGTGATGCCCGTCATCTTCGCCACAGCCATTCTGGCTCTGCCGGGCATGCTGCTGCAGTACATGGTCTCCGGGGATAGCTGGCTGGGCCGCGCCATCTCGCTCATGGTCTCCCCCAGCAGCATTTGGTACTATGTCTTCTGCTCGGTGATGATCTACTTCTTCTCCTACTTCTGGGTGGCCACCATGTTCCACCCGCAGCAGATCTCGGAGGACCTCAAGCGCAACGGCGGCTACATCCCCGGCGTGCGTCCCGGCCCCGCCACTGCGGCTTACCTGGACCAGACAATGAGCCGCCTGACTTTCTCCGGCTCTCTCTTCCTGACGCTGCTGTACTTCCTCCCGAACCTGCTTACCGTCTTCGGCAGCATGCCCTACATCGTCACGCAGTTCTTCGGCGGTACCTCGCTGCTCATTCTCGTGGGCGTGCTGCTGGACATGATGCGCCAGGTGGAGGCCACGCTGCTGCAAAAGAACTACGAAGGCTTCATGAAGAAAGGCCGCATCCGCGGTAAGTACGCCCACCTGCAGGGCACCGGCCGCCCCGCCGACGACAAGGGTATCGTGATCCTCTGGATCATCATCTCCTTCTTCGTCCTCGCCGGCGCTGTCATCCTCGCCTTCTGACCCCCTTCTTCTTCATAACGTAACTCCGGGCAGCTCACCTTCGCGGTGGGCTGCTTTTTTCGGCACAGTACACCGGCATTAAAATGCCCTGCCCCCGGGGAGGGAGGCAGGGCGGGTACGGACGTTTCTGATCGGACGGAATCAGTAATTATCCGTGTGCAGCTCGAAGAAGGCCTTGGGGTAGAGGCAGGCGGGGCAGGTGTCCGGCGCAGCCGTGCCCACCACGATGTGACCGCAGTTGCGGCACTCCCACACCTTCACCTCGCTCTTGGCGAACACCTGAGCGGTCTCCACATTCTTCAGGAGGTCGCGGTAGCGCTGCTCGTGGCGCTTCTCGATCTCGCCGACCAAGCGGAACTTCGCGGCCAGATCCGGGAAGCCCTCCTCCTCGGCCGTCTTGGCAAAGCCGGCGTACATGTCGGTCCATTCGTAGTTCTCGCCATCCGCCGCAGCACCCAGATTAGCAGCGGTATCGCCGATGCCGCCGAGCTCCTCGAACCACATGCGGGCGTGGGACTTCTCATTCTCCGCCGTCTTCAGGAAGAGGTCGGCAATCTGCTCAAAGCCCTGCTTCTGAGCCACGGCGGCAAAGTAGGTGTACTTGTTGCGAGCCTGGGACTCACCGGCGAAGGCCTCGTGCAGGTTCTTCTCCGTCTGTGTGCCGGCGTAGCGGTTAGCCCCCTCCTCGGCGGGCTTCACCTCAGTCTCCAGCGGCTTGAAGTCAGAGGCGGGATGCTTGCAGAGCGGGCACACAAAGTCCGGCGGCAGCACCTCGCCCTCGTAGATGTAACCGCAAATGGTGCAGATCCACCCCTTCTTCTTCTCCCCGGCGGGCTTGGGCGGCGCGGGCTTGATGTGGCGGTGGTAGAAGCTGTAGGTGGCGGAATCCGCAGCCTCGTCCAGCACGGCGGCGTCCGTCACCTCCGCAATGAACATGGTGTGCGAGCCCAAATCCACCGTGCTGAGCACCTTGGCAGACAGGTAGGCGTTCGCGCCTTCCGCAATGTAGATCAGCCCGTTCTCGGAGCGCTCGTAGGTGATGCCCACGCTCTTGTCCACCTTCCGCCCCGTCTGGAAGCCCCAGTGCTTGAAGGTGCTGAACTGCGACTTCTCGGAGAGTACGGAGACGTTGAACTCCCCAGTCTTCAAAATCATGTCGTGTGTGAGGTTGGCCTTGTTGACCGCCACACTGATGCGCAGCGGAGAATCAGCTACCTGCTGCACCGTGTTCACGATGCACCCGTTGTCCTTGCTGCCGTCCTTCGCCGTCAGCACAAACAACCCGTATGAGAGTTTGAACAATGCTTTCTTGTCCATATCGCTTTTCCTGTATTGATGTTCGCCCCTGCCCTCCGAGTAACTCGGATAAGCCTTGAAGCATTAGAATTATTCCATTTAAGGCCCGTCCTGTCAAGCAAGAAATGCGTCACATCCTGCCTTTTTCTCCCCGGAGGCCATAGAAAAACGCCTACAAACATCAAGTCATCCCCTCCCCACGCAGTTGAACGGTGGCGGGGGCTCGGCAAAAAGCGATTCAGCCGGGAGAGGGACAGATTTTGCGCTTGCCAGATGGGGCGGGAGCGGGTAGAATAGGGGCGGTATGGCTCACCCGGATATAGCAGCACTGGTACAGGAATCGAAAAAACGCAAATGGTCAGATCGCGATCTGACCCAGCATGCGGACGATTTGGCGCAGGAGCTGCTGGATCACAGCCAAAAGCTGCTGACGGCGGATGAGCGGGCCCTGCTGACAGCCCTGACGCGGATGGTGGAGGACGAGAAGAACCGCCGTTTTGTGGAGGACTTCTGCACCCAAGTGCTGGGGCCACAGGACATGGGGGTGCAGGCGGAGAACCTGCACCGTCTGCTGACCGACTTCGGCGGCGTTCCGACCATCTTCGGCACCATGGCCAAGCTGCGGCTGAAGGCGGCGGGGCTGGCCGCGCGCAGCATGCAGGCAGCCGCTATCGCCGAGGCGCAGCGGGTGTTCCGCCGCACCTTTGCCGAGCTGACCCTGCCCACCCGTGTGGAGAAAGTGAACCAGCGCATGCGCGACTTCGGTAAGCAGGGGCTTTCCCTGCTCCTCAACCCGCTGGTACCGGCGGTATACGGCCCCAAAAGCGCGGCGCGCTACCGTGCGAACTTGGAGGGCATTCTCGGCAAGCAAGCCGGCGTGGGCATCGTGCTGCAGCCGGAGCGTCTGAACGCCCGCCCCGATTGTTATGCACCTGAGGTCTCGGCCAAGCAGCTCGCCGAGGAAATCCGCACGGTGCTGCAAGCTGCCAAGGACGGTGACGGCACCCGCCCGATCTCCGTTGAGTTCGGCACCATGGCCACGCGCAGTATCATCACCCAGGCCCTCAAGCAAGTACTGGCAGACAAGGCATTTTACCATGCGGATGTGATGGTGGAGCTGCCGGCCTACCTGACGGAGAGCCCCGCCCTACTGCGTGACCTGGAGGAGTGGGCCACCGCCCGTGCGGCCAAGGGTGGCGCCCCGCTGAAGGTGCTGCTGGTGAAAGGCAGCCACCTGGAGGCCGAGAAAGTCTGCGCGGCCACCTACGGCAAACCGCATGCCGTCAGCAGCAGCAAGGCGGAGACAGAGGCCCGCTACCTGCGCTTGGTCCGTGCCGCCGTCGCGGCCTCGCCGAAGGCCGTTACCCCGGTCTTCGGCACACACAATTTATACAACATCGCCTACGCTCTCCTTGCTTGGGGAAGCAGCGGACGCAAGGGCCTGCCGCCTTTCGTTTTCCTGGCCGGCATGGCCAACCACGTCGGCCGTCTGCTGGCTGATGCGGGGGCTCCGGTCTCTCTGGTCTACGGGGTGAGCGGCGACGGCGAGCAGGATGCCTTCGAGCACTACCTCGCCACTGTTTCCGAGGAGTTGGCGCGCCCGGACAGCTTCACCTCGGCAAGCACTGAGCTGGGCTGGAACCGCCTGCGCCAGATCTTCCTAGCCGCTACCACACGCCGCGAGGAGTCGGACGGCGGTGAGCCCCTGCCCTCCTCCGCCCTCCCCGGTGCCCTCGACCGCGCTTATGTAGCAGACCTGTACACCGCGGCGGCTCAGGAGGTCGAGCGCACGCAGCCCCCCCTGCCCCTTGTCATCAACGGTCAACCCTGCGACTCCCCCCTCACCTGCATCTCGCGCTCACCTTCGGCCCCCGGGGTGGAGGACTACCGCTTCGTCGCGGCGGATTTCCCGGCCATCGACCGCGTGATGGAGTCCGCCGAGCTGCCGACGGCTCCTGCGGACGAGCGGCGCAAGGATCTGCTGCGGCTGGCCCGTGAGCTGGAGAAGCAGCGCCTGCCTCTCATTGCCGCCATGATCCGCGACGCCGGCTTTACCGCTGCCGATGCGGACGCCGAGATGCGGGACGCCATCGATGTTTGCCGCCTGTATGAGTTGCACTCCCGCGCCGACGGTCTGTGCGACGGTACGGAGGCGCAGCCTCTGGGCGTGGTAACCGTGAGCCCCGGGGCCACCTACCCCGTATCGGAGGCCGTGGCGGGCATCGCTGCGGCGTGGGTCATGGGCAACGCCGTGGTCTACAAACCCGCCGACTGCAATGAGTTGCTGGGCAGCCGCCTGCACGAGGTTCTGCAGGCCGCCGGCATGAAGGAACCCGCTCTGCAGCTGCTCCCCTGCCTGGATAAACAGTGGGCGAACAAGGCCATGAGCCACACGCGCACCGCCGCCGCCATTCACGGCAGCGGGGACGCCCCCACCCCGGCCCTGCAGCAGCGCAATCTCTTCACCCGCCACCTCTGCTCCCCCGGCGGCCGCACAACCCTCTACATCAGCGACCGGGGGGACTGGCACCACGCCGTGCGCGACCTCAGCCGCTGCGCCTTGGCCCGCAGCGGGGCCGCCCCCACGTTCCCCGGCATCCTCTTGGTGCACGAGGCTGTCTATACCAACGAGCACTTCTTCCACGCCCTCAAGGATGCTTTCAGTGCTGTCACGGCCCACGCCGGACACCGGGAGAGCCCCGGCATCGGCCCTATTCCGCACCCGCTCACCCCGGAGCAGGTAGCGCAGCTCACCACGCTGCAGGATGATGAAACCTGGCTGCTGCAGCCCCGAACGAACGAACTCGGTTCACAAATCTGGACACCCGGCATCCGCTGCGGCGTCAAGCCGGGCAGCCTCTTCCTGCAACACGCCGGAGGCCTGCCGCTCTTCGGGCTCATGCGTGTAAGCTCACTCGAGCAGGCCGTCTCGCTGCAAGCCACGCTCTCCGACGGCCCGGCGGCGGCCATCTACAGCAACAGCGAGGAGGAAATCCGCCGCTGGAGCCAAGCCATCGGGGCCGGCAACCTTTTCGTCAACTGCTGCCCCGCCCCCTTCCCCGCCGTGCAACCCTTCGGCGGACAAGGCACGGGTGCGGGTGCGCTGACCCCGCAGGCTTTCGGGCCCAATTATCTGACGGCCCTCGCCCGGTGGAACGAGACCGCCCGCCCCCAGCGCCGCGGCAAACTGCGCACCACCGCCTTCGCCCCTTGGGAGGTCATTACCCCCAAGCCCTCGCCGGATGAGCTGACGCGCCTCACGTCTGCCGCCGACTCCATCTCTTACTGGTGGCAGGAGGAATTCAGCCTGCGCCACACCACCTCCCCCGCCCCCGGTCAGGAGGTCACACGGGAGTACCTCCCCCGTCCCGTCTGCCTGCGTGTGGAGGAAAGCACGACGGATTCGGACCTCTGCATCGCGCTGATGGCAGCCCTGCGCGCCGGGTGCCGCATCCGCCTGAGCACTCACGCCACGCGTCCCTGGATGCCCACCGCCCTGCGTCCCTTCGATATCACCATCACCGCCGAATCGCGCAGTGAGTTCGAGGCACGCTTCCCGGAGTTCGCAGCCGAGCACCTCTTCCTGCTGGACCCCGCCGCCACGGCCTCATCCCTGCAAGCAGCCGCAGCCCTGCAGCTGCCCATCTGCTCCGCCCCCATCCCGGCGAATGCCCGCATCGGCATGCTCCCCTTCCTGCGCGAACGCACCGTCACCACCGCCACCCGCCACTTCGAGTAAGCTCCGCCCCGCTCGCCCGCACGCAGCCAACAAAAAACCGCCCGCGTTCAACGGACGGTCTTGCAAAGTCTTTCTCCCCGGCGGGGAATCCCTTCGCGATGTGAGCGGCGGAATCAGTCCACCAGCTTCACCACCACCTCGGCACCGCTCTGCGTCTTGTAGGTACCGCACTGCGGGCAAGCCGTGTGGCCGGGAACTGCTGCGCCGCACTTCGGGCACTTGCCGAGCTTCGGGGCCTTCCAAGCCTGGGCGGCCAGGCGGGAGCGCTGCTTCATCTTCGATGTTCTGCGTTTAGGAGCTGCCATATTTCTCTAGTGTTTTATGTTAAGATTGCTTTGGAACCTGAGTGAAGCCGCTGCGCCTACTTCTCGGGAAACTCATCCAGTGCATCCCAGACGCTTTCGCCACTCGCGGTGGAAGAGTCTACACCCGAATGGGGGTCCTTGTCCAGCCTAAATTGTGCCACAACGTCATTTATTTCGCATTTTTCGCCCAAAAGCTCGCATTTCGGGTAGTTCGGCAGGTCCAAAAGCACCTCCTCGCGCACCTCATCCGTCACATCGACGCTGCTTTTCCCGCGCATATCCACGCTCAGCGCTATCTCCTCCGGCTCCACCTCGTACTCAAATTCCCGCAGGCAACGCACGCAGCGCAACACAAAAGGCGCCCGCACCGTCACCCGCACCAGCAGCTCCGGCTCACACGGCTCCGCCGTCAACTTATACTGCACCGGCCCCGCGCTCCGCACATCATCACAATCTATCCCGAAGATACCCCCATCCAACTCACCCTCCATCTGCACCCCCTCCTCGGGCATCTCCTCCAAATCGATCACCAATCTCTGTTCCATACGCCCATTACCATACCCCACCCCCGCCCCCTTGGCAAGCCCAATCTTCCCTCAACACATGCTTTTTTACCCTCTTACGAGCCCCGGCGGCAGGGAAATCATTCCACAGACGACACAGATTGGGAAAGAAGACATGCAGGGGTTGATGCAGACCTCATACCGCTGATTTAACAGAAATCGAGAATTGAAGGACCGCGGAATGAAGGGAATTTCGGGAGAGTCTG
>CAMEZO010000055.1 GCA_945947905.1 uncultured bacterium | reverse complement strand
AAAGGAATTTTTGGGGAGTCAGAGGCCTGCTTGGCTCGGTTCAGACTGCATGCCGACGGGATGGTAGCTCCCTTGGTTATTTTGATAAAATTCTAAAGCTACCTACTGTGAACATGCTCCGACGTCTTTCCTGAGAGTAGCATGGCTTTCAGTCTCCGAAAATTCCCTTTATTCCGCGGTCAGACTTTCTTGGCTCCTATTGCCATTTCACAGCGATTTCAGGTAGGGAAGAATTTGTTTGTATTGGCGGAGGGTAAGGGCATGGTGTTGCAGCTCCCACATCTTGAGGTGGGGAGCGGCCATGCGGAGGGCTTCCAGAAAGACGGAGAGCCCCAGTTTGTTGCGGTATTTGAAGCAATCGACCAGCGTTCGTTCAACGGAGGTGACTCGGTAGGGGCCGAAGGTGCCGGAGCACTCGATGATGCCCTCTTGCAGAAAACGGGGTTCGGTATACCATACCTGCAGGGGGATACCCGCCGGCACGGGGACGTGGGTGCTGCGGGGAACCGCAACGGAAAGCGCATCCGGGATCTGCAGGGTGAGCTTGTGATGATGAAGAGCAGAAATGAGGTTCATGACCACCTTCGGCTGCCGCATGGTAAGCCATTGCATCACGTTTTCCGAGCTTAATTCCGCCTCCGCCGGTACAAAAAAGCCCGGCATCAAGCGCAAGAGTTTCCCCGCACGCTCGCGGTTATAAGGCGTCGTGCGGGAACGGAGCTCGCCGGCGCTCTCTCGTTCGGGGGATATTAAGATCATCTCTGAACGTATTATAGACAAAAATCGGGCTTTGTCAATAAAATGTTCATATTTTCATGAACACCCGCTGCGGATAGGGGTAGGTCCACGGGGGGAGACGCAGAGGGCACGGAGGGGGTGGGAGACTTCACACCGCTGTGACAATAGGATCCAAGAAAGTCTGACCGCGGAATAAAAGGAATTTTCGGAGACTGATTGGATTTCGGAGCTTAGGCAAGAGTTCAATGCAAATTCATAGTAGGTGGCTTTAGAATTTTATCAAAACAATCAAGGGAGCTACTATCCCGCCGGCATGCAGTCTGCACCAAGCCAAGCAGGCCACTGCCTCTCCAAAAATTCCCTTTATTCCGCGGTCAGCAATCCTCTCGGGTTCTTCTACCACGGCGGTGTGAAGTCTCCTCCGCACAGCTCTGCCCTCCGTTGAGGCGCATCCCCCCGCCACCGGGGTGGGGGCAGGGGGAAGGTTGAGGTTTATTCGGAGTCCTTTTTGCGGCGGCGCGGGGCCGGTTTGGGGGCATCCTGCTCGCCGGGAGCCGCGGGCTTTTTGCGGGTGCGCGGCTTGCGAGCGGCGGGCTTAGCGGGCGGCTCCGGGGCCGGGGGAGTCGGCTCGACATCGTCTGCGGGGGCCGGGGGAGTCGGCTCGACATCGTCTGCGGGGGCAGGGGGTGTGGGCGGCTCCGGGGACAGGGGGCGGAAAGCAATCTTGCCCGTACCCTCCTCCGGGTAAGCGACGGCGGAGGTATTCGGGCAGAGGGTCCCGCGCAGGATAGCCTCCGCGATGGGGTCCTCCAGCATGCGCTCGATGACACGGCGCATGGGGCGAGCCCCGTACTGCTGATCATAGCCCCGATCCACCAGCATACTGATCAGCTCCGGCGCGAGGGTTAGCTCAATCTGCTTATTCTTTCGCAGGCGGTCGATGAGCTTCCCGGCCTCCAACTGCACGATCTGCGCCAGATCCGGGCGCTCGAGCATGCGGAAGACGACGAGCTCATCGAAGCGGTTGATGAACTCCGGGCGGAAGTGACGTTTAGCGGCCTCCGTAATCCGCTCCTTGAGGGACTCGTAGTCCGCCTCCTCATCCCCGACGGCGGAGAACCCCATACGCCCGCGCGAGTTAGCCAAGCTGGCGCCGATGTTGGACGTGAGGATGATAATCGTGTTCCGGAAATTGACCTTGCGGCCCATGGAATCCGTCAGGAAGCCCTCCTCGAGCACCTGAAGCAGCAGGTTCATCACATCCGGGTGAGCCTTCTCCACCTCATCGAAAAGCACAACCGCGTAGGGGCGGCGGCGCACCTTCTCCGTGAGCTGGCCGCCCTCCTCATAGCCCACATAGCCGGGCGAAGCACCCAGAATGCGGCTGGTGCTGTACTTCTCCATGTACTCGCTCATGTCCACCTGAATGAGCGCCTCGGCCGTACCGAACATGATCTCCGCCAGATTGCGGGCCAGGTAGGTTTTGCCGACGCCCGTGGGCCCCATGAAGAGGAAAGAACCGATGGGGCGGTTCGGGTCCTTGATGTCCGCCCGGCTGCGGCGCAGGGCGCGCGCGATGGCGGAGCAGGCCAGCCCTTGGCCGATGACCTTGCTCTTCAGCTCGTCCTCCATGCGCAGCAGCTTCTCCGCCTCCTTCTCCTCCATACGGGCCAGGGGGATGCCCGTCCAGCGGGAGAGCACATTCATGATGCTGTCCTCGGTGACCTCCTGGCGCACCTGCTCGAGCCCGTCGCGCCACTTCTTGAGCTCCTCGTCCCGGCGCTCCTTGAGCGCAGCCATGGCATCGCGCAGGTCGGCAGCCTTCTCGAAGAGCTGCTCAGCCACGGCGGCCTTCTTCTGCTCCTCCAGATCCCGGCGCTGTTTATCCAGCTCCTTGAGGTGCTCCGGGCGCATCATCCGCGCCACGCGCAGCACGGATCCCGCCTCATCCATCACATCGATGGCCTTGTCCGGCAGGAAACGGTCTGCTAAATAGCGTTTAGAGAGATTAGCAGCCGAGCGGAGGGCCTCCTCCGTGTAGTGCACATGGTGGTGCTCCTCATAGCGGGGGGCGATGCCGCGCAGAATCTGCACCGTATCCTCCACACTCGGCTCGCCCACCTGCACCTGCTGGAAGCGGCGCTCGAACGCAGCATCCTTCTCGATGTGGCGGCGGTACTCATTGAGCGTGGTCGCACCGATGGTCTGCAACTCGCCCCGGGAGAGAGCCGGCTTGATGATGTTCGAGGCATCCATCGTACCCTCTGCGGAACCGGCGCCGATGAGCGTGTGCATCTCATCAATGAACAGGATGATGTTATGCGCCTTGCTTATCTCATCCATCACCGCCTTGATGCGCTCCTCGAACTGCCCCCGGTATTTGGTGCCGGCAATCATGAGCGCCAGATCCAGGGAAATGATACGCTTATCCAGCAAAAAGTCCGGCACATCCCCGGCCACGATGCGCTGCGCGAGCCCCTCCACGATGGCGGTTTTGCCCACACCGGCCTCCCCGAGCAGCACGGGGTTGTTCTTGGTACGGCGGCAGAGGATTTGGATGACACGCTCCAGCTCCTTCTCTCGGCCGATGACGGGATCCATCTCCCCCTTGGCTGCGCGGGCCGTCAGGTCCCGGCCGAATGCCGTGAGGGCGGGCATACGATTGCGGCGGGAGATGCGGCCATTGCCTTCCTTGTCATCTTTGTCGTCCTTGCCCTCCTTGTCATTCTTGGAGGAGCCGTGAAGGAAAGCATTGACATCGTCGTCATCATCGTCGTCGTCATCCCGACGGCTCCGCTCCGGCTTGTCGTCATCATCGTTCCCGCCGATCATGTCGGCGAGAGCACCGTTATCGACCTCGAATTTGGGGTCGATTTCCTCCAGCACCCGCTTGCGAGCCTCCTCATAGGTAAGCCCCGCCTCGTCCAGAGCGCGGCGGGCCACCCCGTCATCGTCCTTCAGCATGGCGAGCAGCAGGTGTTCCGTCCCCACATAAGTGTGCTTCAGGGCGCGGGCCTCTGTGCCTGCGGTAACAATGAGGCGCTTGATGCGCGGGGTATGGGGCAGATTGCCCTCCTTACCGACGGCATTGCCGGGCTGGATGATCTCGTTCAGATGCCGAGCGAGGCGGCGGAGGTCAATACCGGCATTCTCCATCACGCTGATGGCAACCCCCTGGCCCAGGCGCAGCATGCCGAGCAAGAGGTGTTCCACATTGATATACTCGTGGTGAAGGCGCTCTGCCTCCCTTTTGGCCAGATTGAGCACCTGTTGTGCTCGCGGTGTAAAATTATTCATGAAGTGTAGCAGGATCGAATTCTTTAACCTCTAAGTTTTGAGCGAAAAGATGCAGCACGCCGCTGCGCAGGAAATAATCGAATTGCCCCGGGACGTCGTATGGCTTATCGTTCAGGGCCGGGGTGGAGATCTCCGCCCCGATCAACAGCAGGGGCAGGGGGTCGACCTTATCGGACTCCGGAAGGGAAAGCAGATCGACATCCAGCCCCAGGCGGATAACGGAAAGGACGGAAACGGCCTCCGCAAACGAGAGCAGGCGGGTGCAGAGCGCGGTGCCGTAGGCGCGGTAGATGCGGTCCTCCAGCTCCAGCGGCAGGGTCTTCACCATATGCTCACGCATCCGGAGTTCGCGGGCCTCCAGGCGGGTCGCAATGTGCGCCAGCTGTGCGGACATGAGTTCCGTGCAGTCCCGGGGACTCATGTCCGAGTAGAGCGTGTAGAGCCCGCAGCCCTCACTCCGACCCCGGTGCACGGCGTAATAGGGACAAATACCCATGCCCAGCTTCTCCGTGGCGCGCATAATCTGCGGGATGCAGCCCGCCATATCCAGCGCGGGAAGGTGCAGGATGTAAGAGAATGCCGTGCCGTCCCCGCTGTCATCCGGGCAGGAGGTCAGGTAACCGCGCGTATCGGTTTGAGCAATCGGCAGCAGCTTGTCGAGCTTGGCGGCGGTATCCTTCATGCAGCGGAGAACGGACTCTGGAGCATTACCGGGGCGGAAGACATGGAGGGCGATGTGCTCCTCCTCATTCACCATGAACACGCAGTCCCGGGCGGGGCAGAGCAGCACCTTGCAGCCGGCACCGCGCGCCGACATCACGGAGCTGAGCCTGCGGTGTACGCGCATGAGGCGGCGCTTCTCGTACGGAATGTCCTCCATGGCAATCTCGGTGGCGGCCTTGCAGCCGGGGAGCTTGCGGAGCGCGGGAATCACACGGTCGGCCACGGCGCGGCGCTGTTCCTCCGTACTCCAGCCGGGGAAGACGCAGCCGTCCAGGTTGCGAATCAAGCGCCCCATGGTGCCCAGAATAACTTCGTTTTTCCGGGTAGCCCGGTTGATCCACTTGGGGGGATTGCTCAGGAGTTTGAGAGTGGCTTTGCTGATCATGGCTCCAGCTGCTTGAGTTGGTCGCGGAGGGCAGCCGCGTGTTCAAAGTCCTCGCGGGCGATGGCCTGCTGCAGCTCCTGCTCCAGGCGGGCACGCTGCACGTTCGGGGGCGCTTCGCCCTCCGGTGCCGCGGTTGCCTCGCTCTCCGGTGTTAATTCGCCGCCGAAGACGCGGTAGCACTCCGGGCAGCCGAAGCGGCCGCAGCGGCGGAAGTCCTCCAGCGTAAAGTTGCAGACCGGGCAGCGGGTTAACAGATCCGGCAGGGATGATTGCGCCTCGGCGGGCTCCCGATGCTCATCGCCGTCCAGCTTCCGCACCAGGTCGTCCACGAGGGTGCGGAACTTTTCCGGGAACATCTGCTCGGCAAAAGTTAGATTTTGGGGGTCAAAAAGACCCTTTTTTCGGGCACAGTCGGCGCACAGCGCAAGCTCTGTTACCTTACCCTCCACGATCCGGGTAAGGAACATTGTAGCACGTTTGCCGCAAAATTGACACTTCTTCACAGGCCGTATTCTACACCCAAACGGGCCGTGATGCGAGCTTGCAGCGTGTCTTTCTGTGTCATTACAGCATACAGGCGGGGGCAGGGGGAACTGCGGGGGCTTGTCTGTTGCGGGCGGAGGTGCTGCAATGGGAGCCTATGCAGTACACATCCTTCACACTCGGCTTTACGGCCGGCGAGCTCAGTCCCTGGCTTGCCGCGCGCTTTGACTTACAGGCCTACCGTCGCGGGGCGGCGCGGTTGGAGAACCTTGTCGTGCAGCCCTACGGCGGCCTTCGCCGGCGGCGCGGCACGCATCTGGCGGCCGATGCAGCGGGGCCGGCGGTGCGCCTCTTCGCCTTCCGTTTCTCCTCGGCGGATGCCCTGTTACTGGAGCTGAGCCCCGGCGCCATGCGCGTGTACCGCGCCGGCAAGCTCGTGCGCATGGCAGACGGCAGCGACCGGGTCGCGGTGCCCTGGGATACCCCGCAGATGCTCACCGAGCTGCGCATGACCCAGATCAACGATGTGGTGTATGCTACCACACCGCAGCATCCGCCCATGATTCTCTGCCGCTATGCGGATGATAACTGGACTGTGCGCGAACTGCTGCCCGACCCCTTTCCTCGCGCCTCCTACCTGCCGCAGACCGCGGGCCTGCGCTTGCAGCCGTCGGCGGACGGACTGACCGCGCAATTGCAGACCGAGAACAGCGCGACCCCCTTTGCCCCGGGGATGGCCGGCCGAGAGCTTATTTCGGTGAACGTGCCCGTGCCCGCCCGCAGTTTTTTCCGCGGGGAGACCTTTGATACCAGTGCGGTGGCCCTCCCGGATCTCAGCAGCTCCGTCGCCCTGCCGGGGCGCTGCTATTACGTGCAGGACAGCACCACGCAGTATTACCGCTTTTACACCTGCATACGCCTGTATACCGCCGATGACTACTGCGGCAGTAAGGACCCCGCAGATTACCCGACCTTCTTCTTCCCCGGCGCCCTGCGGGCCGTCAAAGGTGCCCCCGTCGAGGTCTGCGGCGATTGGGAGATTCAGACCACGGGGGAGTGGAACGCGCACTGGGAGCTGCTGCGCTCCTATGATTCCCTCGTGACCATGGGTAACAACTACCGCCTGTGGAGTTGGGTGCGCATCAAGGATTTCTCGCAGGATGCCTTCTCGTCCCGGCAAAACTGGGCTTTGACCGGCTGCGAGGAGCGCCCTTGCCGCCTGATGCTTGTCTGCCGCTCCGCCTCGGCGCTCACCGTGCCGGCCTGCGTCACGCTGCGCACGCTCTCTGCCTCCCGCTGCTATACCCTGCGTGTTTCCTCCGTGCAGGATGAGCACCGCGCGCAGGCGGAGGTCCTCAGCTACTACGGGGACACCCTGCGCAGTGCTTTCTCCCGGGATTGGAGCTTCGGGGCCTTCGGGCCGCTGAACGGGTATCCGCGCTTCACCTGCTTTCACCAAGGCCGCCTGTGGCTGGGGGGCATGGACGGATGCCCCACGACGCTGCTGGCCAGTGCCGTGGATGACTTCGGGAACTTCGGCGTCAGCTCGCAGGATGACGCGGCCCTGCATCTCACCCTCTCCACGCCGGACCAGAGCCGCATCTGCTGGCTGTGCCCCGCGCGTTCCCTGCTGGTGGGCAGCACGGAGAGCGAGTGGACCCTGGCCGCAGCGGACGGCTCGGCGGTGACGGCTTCGAACGCGGTTTTCACCCGCCATTCTTCGGTGGGCAGTGCCATGCTCCCCGCCGTCGCGGTGGAGAATACCGTCTTCTTCGCCCGCAGCGGCGGCAAGCGCCTGCGCGAGATCTCCTACAAACTGGAGGCGGACGGCTATACCTCGACCGATACCTCGCTGCTGGCGGAGCATCTCTTCGAGTCCGGAATCGTCCGCTGGACCCCGCTGCGCACGGATAATACCTACATCTGCGCCGTGCTGGGGGATGGCTCGCTGGCTGTGCTGACTTTTGACATTGCGCAGCAGGTCGTGGCTTGGCAACACTGGACCCTGCAGGGGCGGCGGGTGCTGGATCTGGCGACCCTGCCGGCGGAGGACGGCAGCGGGGATGAGCTGTGGCTGGCCGTGCAGCATGCCGAGACAGGGGCCGTGAGCCTGGAGCGCATGCAGCAGGATGCCACCTACACGGACGGTACCTGCACCGTGATGCCGGACGCCGAGGGCTGCGCCGCTGTGCCGCATCTGGCGGGTTTGCAGGTGCTGGTGTACCCGGAGGGGAAGCCTCAGCAGGCTGCGCGGGTGCAGGTGGGGGCAGGGGGAGAGCTGCGCCTGTCCGACGCGGAACCGGGGGCGTGCTATACCGTGGGGGCCGTCGCGGAGGCCCAGCTGCAGACCATGCCGCTGGAGCAGGAGGCGGACTTCAACGCCGTGCGACAATTCGGGCGCGCCAAGCTGCGCTTGCTGGACAGCGACCCCGCTTTCTCCTTCCGTGTGGATCCCTCCGCCGAATGGGAGACCTTCGACCCGGAGCGACAGCACCTGGCCTACCCCTTCACGGGGGCCGTTCGCCTGTCACTCGTGCCTGCGCCCGCCACGGGGCAGAGCATCTGCCTGCGCTGCGACGGGGCTCTCGATTTCCGCCTCCTCTCTCTGTCGGTGGATACGGACTATCACGGCCGCTGAGGCCGCGCGGGGGTTACTTCGCAGTCTGCGGGGTAGCCCCCGACTCAATCGTCAGGCTGCGCCACTCCGCTACCTTGGCACCGTTACCCCGGAACAGGGGCTTGCCCTCCGGCGTCAGCACCGTGCAGTGCGGTACATACTGCGGTTTCTCTACCCCGGCTACTTTCCAGATGCCGGGGTCTTTCGTGGTCGTCAGGGGGAAGCTGCCGCCGTACTGCCGGATGTATTCCATGGATTTCTCCGGCGTGGCATCGCATACGCAGATGAGCTCCACGCGGCCGTCTTTCTTCATCTCCTCATAGGCTTTCACCACGCTCGGCATCGTGCGGTGGCACGGCCCGCACCAGGGGGCGGAGATCAAGACAATGTAGTACTGCGCCCCGAGCTTAGGCCGGGCATTCTGAAAAGCAACCTTGCCCAGCCCGTCGGCCACGGCTCCCGTCGCTTGTGCCGCCTGCGGGGCCTGCGCTTGCGCCATTCCCGGTGACATGAGGCATGCCGCCGCCATCAGCAGTGTGGTATGGAGAAAATTCACGTTCCTCATTCTACTCCTTCTTCCCGCACTGTCAAGCTGATTTTTCATCTTTGCCGCTTTTCCTGTCGAAAGGGGAGGAAAACGACACAGAACGGGGCTTTTGTGGCGCTTCTGACGCATTTTTTCGGCTTCATACGCATTTTTTTATCGACAGGGGGGCGGAAATTGGGTATCATGCGCGCAGTACCGTGAAGACATTACCATACGTTTTAGCGATGTGCTGCGCTTTGGGCGGTTTGTCACTTGCCGCACCCAAAGCTAAGGGGAAGAAGCCGCAGGCGAAGGATTCCAAGCCTGCTGCTGCCACCCTCGCAGACTTGGAAAAGTGGATGAAGCGCAGCAATGCGGTCTTCAGCGTCTTTGAGGCGGCGGAGGCCGGGGACACGGCAAAGCTGTCCGAGTTGCTGAAGGCAGGCGAGTCTCCCGCGGCGGTGGATGAGCTGGGGCGCACGGCCCTGCATTTGGCTGCCGCAGCCGGCAAGGATGAGGCGGCGGAGATGCTGCTGAAGGCCGGTGCAGATTGCCTGGCCAAGGATGCCAAAGGCAAGATTCCCTCCCAGCTGGCCCAGACGGCGGAGCTGCGTAAGCTGCTGCAGGCCGGTGAGGAGAAGCGCGCCAAGGAGCTGCAGGTTGCCACGGAGATTGACGCAGGCAATGAGGACTTCGTGGCGCAGGCCGCCTCTATGGGCGTGAACCCGAATGCCTTGGTGAACAATGGCGCGGATACGCTGCTGACCTATGCCTTGAACAAGGGCCGCATGAAGGCCGCTGAGGCTCTGGTGGATGCCGGTGCCGACCCGAACTGGGTGGGGCCGAGTGCTAAGACGGCCATGCACGTGGCCGCTGTGAAGGCAGGCCCGGAGCTGATCTCCAAGATGGTCGCCAAGGGCGGCAAGACGGATGTGCAGCAGCAGAACGGGGCTACGGCGATTCACGAGGCTCTCTGGTACGGTCGCAACAATGTGCTCAAGTCGCTCCTGCCCGGTGCAACGCAGCCCGAATTCGCTCCGTCGACCAAGAAGAAGGGCTTCGGGCCGCCTCTGATCATGGCGGTGATGCGCGGCAACACGACGGCCATGGGTATCTTCGTGGAGGCCGGGGCTGATGTCAACGCTGCTCTCTACAAGGATGAGCCGCTCCTCATCGTGGCGGTTAAGGCCGGTAAGCCGGAGGCCGTCAAGTTCCTGCTGGAGAAGGGGGCCAATGTCTCTGCCAAGGACAAGACAGGCAAGACGGCTGCCGATTACGCCGCAGATAAACCGCAAATCCTCAAACTGTTGAAATAATATGAACGCCATCACTCGTTTTCTGTTAGTCGGTGCGCTCGCTGTGGCCTGCGCCGGCAACGTCTCCGCCGCCGTGCCCAAGGGTACGGATGTCTCCGGCCTGAATGTGGGCAAGAATACGGAGAAAAATTATCGCCACCGTGTCTTCCACGCTTACATGCCGCTGGAGAAGGTGCGGGAGCTCTACAAGATCAGCAATTACTCCAAGTTCGAGAACCCCACCGGTATCTATTTCCGCCCGGGGGATAAGGTGAAGATTACCCTCACCGGTACGCCGGAGTCGCCCGTTTGCCTGCGCACGCGTAACTTTAACGTGGACAACGGCCAAGAGAAGGAGTACGCCCTCAAGCCCGGGGTGAATGAGATTACCATCGCCAACGAGGGCTTGGGTTACATCGATTACCGTTCCGAGAAGCCTGCCGAGGCGCCCACCATTACCGTGGATATCGAGGGCGGTGCGATCAGCGGTGTCTTCACCCGTGCGGACAGTAATGAGACTTGGAAGAAGATGCTGGCGGAGACGCCTTCGCCCATCCTGGACCTGATGGGTGAGCGCGTGCAGCTCGCTTTCGATGTGGCCCGCCTGCGTGAGTTCTGCCCGGATGACGGCGTGGAGCTGCTGCGCATCTACGACCGCGTGATCGAGGCGGAGCACGAGATCATGGGCTGGGATATCTTCAACTGCCACCCGGGCAACCACGTGCTCGGCCGCTCGATGCAGGGCGGTTTCATGCACGCGGACGGACTCGGCGCGGCCTTTACGGTGAACGCGCTCAAGGGAATCACGCAGATCGACCTGCTGCGCGATCACGGCTGGGGCGTGGCGCATGAGTTCGGACATGTGAACCAGGTGCGTCCCGCCCTCATGTGGGCCGGTACTACGGAGGTGACGAACAACATCTACTCCGCTTGGAGCCAGTACATCCTCTCGCCCAAGAAGCTGCGTTTGGAGCACGAGGTGATCGGTGGCTACGGCGGCATCGGTGCCATCATGGGCGGCCGTATGGACCAGTACATCAATGATGCGTTGGTGGACCGCCAGCTCTGGCAGTACATGAAGGGGCCGGATAACGATGGCAGCAAGGGCACGGGTGACGCTTTCGTGACGGTGTGTCCGCTCTGGCAGCTCCAGCTCTACAATTCCGTGGCGCGCGGGGATAAGAAGTTCTACGCCCGCATCCATCAGGCTTCTCGTTTGAAGGACTACTCCAAGACGCCGCACGGGCAGCTTCGCGTGCGCTTTACGGTGGAGGCCTGCAAGTCCGCTAAGCTGAACTTCAGAGAGTTCTTCGTGAAGCTGGGCATTCTGGCCCCCATGAACCGCATGGTGAATGACTACTCCAGCCACCAGGTGACCATTACCCCCGCAATGTGCTCTGTCGCGCTCAAGGAGATGGAGAAGTTCCCCAAGCCGGATTCGACTGTCATCTATTACATCAACGGCAACAATGTGAAGATCTTTAAGGACAAGGCCGCCGTCGTGCCTTCGCCGTCCTTCACGTTCAATGCCCAGGCGGATAAGCGTTACAAGGTGCCGTACTGCACCGTGCCGGCGGACCAGTGGAAGAATGCCGTGGCTTTCGAGGCCTACGAGGGCAAGAAGCTCGTGCGCATCTCGCTGCGCGGTCTCGGGCAGGAGGACCAAGCCTCCACCATGGTGTTCGCCCCCGCGGGTACCACGGAGGTGAAGGCTGTGCAGTGGGACGGTAAGCGCTACACGATCTGGTCCGATAAGCAGTCCTGATCGGCCCTCTCACCCTTGCAGGCGGGTGCCGGCCCCGAGCTCCGGGGACGGTGCCCGCCTTTTCTGTGTACCGGGTTCAGCGCGGTCGGCGCATCGCCGGGGGCTCGCTCCTGCGGGCAGCGGGCTCTGTCTCGGTCTTCAGATAGAAACTCTTGAGCGGTGCGTAGCCCTTCTCGGACATGAGAGCGTCCCAGTGCGTGGGAAGCTCGATTTTGATCGTTGCAAAGCCTCCGCCGGGCAGGCACATGGTCTTGTTTCTGTTCTCATCTCCCGTGATGAGGAAGGCGGACTTGCCGAGCTGCATGACGGGCACCGTTTGTATGCTCTCTTTGCCGGACCAGCTCAGCCAAGCGGGGGTGCATGTCTCTTCCGCACCCTCTTTTTCCGCTATTTTGCGGGCATGGCGGCTCATGGGGTAGGTGCTCGGGTTGAAGGCACTGCCGGGATTCCCCAGGTAGTTGGCACGCGTGCGTTGCTCCAGTGGAACCCGGGCCGTCTTGACGAGTGCGGCTTCCAGTGCTTCTTTGCTCTTATACTGTTGCGCCAGGTCGCGTGCCACATAACCGGTCACCAGGAAGGTTCTGTAGACAAAAGGTGTGCCGCTTCCGACGGCGAATTGCTGTTTCTCCGTGGCATCCCAGGCCATCATTTCCATGATCTGCTGTGCATCGGTGCAGGCCGGGGCTAGGTTGTTACCCCAGCAGAGGGCGGAGGCCGCCGTGAGGGTATTCTCGTTCACCTTGAAGCCCTGCTGCATGTGATAGGGCCGCCAGCCCAGTTTCAGGGCCGTTGCTTCGTTTTCCGCCAGGCACCAGGGCATCAGGTAGCCGAAGGTGCCCATGCGGTTTTGTTTGATGTAGTAGCCTCCGAGGTTGAGCATGGCCAGGTTGATGAAGCGCCCGATGACGGCGTTGCGTTGGTCGGAGATCTCTCCCTGCCCGCTGTCCAGGCCCAACTGCCGTGCAATGGGGCCGTTGATCCAACAATAGGGGGTCCAGGCATGGGTGCTTGCCAGGGTGCGCCGAAAATCTCCGTTGGTCATGGCCTTGGTGAAGGCAATCAGGATGGGCATGTACTCCGCCGGGCAGCCTGCCATGACGCCGTTGACGGCTACTTGTTGCACCGTGACCTCTCGGTAGGAGGGCGGTACCTTGGCAACAACGGTATCCGGGGCGGTATCGCAGAACTTGAGGAACTCTGCCACCGCCTCTCGGGTGGGCGGGGTGATGGGGAGCCCGTCCGTTTGCCCTTGCTCGGCAAAGTAGTCCTGCACCTGCTGCAGGCTGCCGGTAAAGACGATGCCGTCCGTGCCTTGCTCGCTGCTCACAAGCTCGTCTTTGCGGAGGGGCTCGGTGAGGGCCCTTTGTATTTGCGGCCACAGAACCTTCCGGGTGTTGGCCCGCAGCTCGTCGTGGGTATGGGCGGAGAAGGCCCCCGGGTATTCTGCCACGCGGGGAATGGGCACGCCGGCCGCTCGGGCGGCGCTCTGCGCTTGGGTCGTAAAGCCGGGGGCGGCAATCATGACGGAGGGGATGCCTTCGTACTCCGCTGCAATGCAGGAGCCCATTTCCTTGGGGGTGCAGAGGCCGCAGCCGCCGTTCCCCGAAATCACGGCATCCACCTTCAGCTCTCGCAGGCGTGCCACGAATTCGTCCTTCTGCCGACGCACTACTCCGGGGCCGGGCCAGGGTCCGGCGGAGCCTATCTCGTTGAGTACGAGTACCTTGGTGCCGGGGTAGGTCTCTTGGATGAGGCGTTTGAGCTCAGGGTGGGTGACGTAGGCCATGAAGCTGCCGCCGACCAAGGCGATGGTCTTCCCGCTCAGGGTGTCCAAGCGGGCGGCTTGCTTGATCTGCGGGATGTTGCTCTTGCCCACGGGGGAGAGCACGGCATAGCGTCCTGCCGTGGCAGTCGCGGGGAGGCTGCATGTCACGTCCGTGCATTCCTGCGCGGGGAGAATCGGCATGGCTGCAAGGAGGGAGATGGCGGTGAGTAAGTGTACAGGTTTCATGATGGCGGTGAGTGTCCTTATCCGTATGTACGTTTTCGCCTCCTCATTTTCTACACATTTTGCTAAGGTTTTTCGGAGCCTCAACCTTAGCCTCCCCGGTGAGGAGCCTGTAGCATGTGCCTCTTTCCGAGTTCGTCCGATATGCCGAAGAAAGGCATACCCTGAAATTGTGTCATCATGTTGTTTTGACTTGCGGAGCCGAGTTTCTCTCGTTATCATAAGCGCAACAGATAAGGCATCTCGTTCACACTGCTCGGATAAAAACTCAACCATCCCCCCCCACACATCGTTAAATCACGCCTAGTGTGTCATGAAAAGGACAGTAAAATGGTTATATTTTCTTCCGGCTGCCTATGCATGCCAGATTATCGGAACTCTTGTCTATTCCGGCAACGAACTCATAGTATCTCAGCACGGTGTGAGTGTGTACA
>CAMEZO010000054.1 GCA_945947905.1 uncultured bacterium | reverse complement strand
GTCGCCCTCCAGTACCTGGATCTCGCCGACACGCGCGCGCGCAAATTCATTCGCTACGAAAAAGGCGTTCAGAAACAGACAGAACGCAATCGCCAGCACAAAGAGGATGATCGAACTCAGGCTCGGGTAGCTCCAAGTCAACTGCGAGATCTCTTCCGGTGTCAAAAATATCTGCATTCCGTCCCTTTTCCGTTACAGTTTCTCGTACACCCCCGTATCCCGCTTCTCCATCACGGTGAAGCCCGCTTTCTTCGCATCCGTTACGGATAACGGTGCCAAGATGTGCGGCACATTCACCGCACTGACTCGCTTGCGCACCGGGTTGTGGCAGTACATGCACCGCTCCAGCGGCGCCCGATCCACCGGCCGCATCAGCTCAAATCCACGACGACACATCCGGCATGACCTCGCCGGGTCCTCCGGATGTTCAGATATGTATTCGTATATCGGCATATAATCAACGTGGGCTATCCTTTTCCGGAACAGCCCACGCCTCTACATCTTCTCTCTGCCGCGGGCTTACCAGCTGGACTTGGTCACGCCGGGAATCATACCGGCACTTGCGAGCTCGCGGAAAGCAATACGGGAAAGGTGGAAGCGACGCAGGAATGCGTGGCGACGACCCGTCAACTCGCAACGGTTCACCAGACGCACGGGAGATGCGTTGCGCGGCAGCATCGTCAGCCCCACGTAATCGCCCTCGGCCTTCAGCTTAGCGCGCAGCTCAGCATACCGAGCCACCACCGCTGCCTTCTTCTTGTTTCTTTCAATCCAGCTTTTCTTTGCCATAACTGTGTGGGCGCAGTATTTACACCATTTTCACCCCTTTGTCAAGCTTTATCCGAAACTTTTTTCGTTTTTTCACCCTTTTCCCCATTTTCACCATGCACGAGCCATCCCTTTTCAATGATCTCACGGACCAAACAAAGCGACTTCAATGCCCCCCGCCGCTACGCTCAGGGGCGGGCGGCGGAGACGGTGCGCTGGCGGAGGAGGTGGTCGCAGAGGGTGATGCGGGCCATGGCCTCGACAATGGGGACGGCGCGGGGGAGGACGCAGGCATCGTGGCGGCCCTTACCGCGGAGGGTGGTGGCTTGGCCACGGTCGTTGACGGTCTGCTGCTCCACCATGAGGGTGGCCGTGGGTTTGAAGGCGAGGCGCATGAGGATGTCCTCCCCGTTCGAGATACCGCCCTGAATGCCGCCGGAATGGTTGGTACGCGTGCGCACGCGAGAGCCCTCCATGAAGAAGGGGTCGTTGTGCGTGATACCCGTAAATGACGGCGCGGAGAACCCGCTGCCGACCTCAAAGCCCTTGCATGCCGGAATGCTGAGCATCGCGTGGCCGAGAGTGGCCTCCAGCTTATCGAAAACGGGGTCACCGAGTCCCACGGGGCAGTTGCGAACCGTACAGCCGATCACACCGCCGAGCGAGTCTCCCCGCCCGCGCGCCTCGCGAATCGCCGCTGCCATCGCCTCCGCCGAAGCAGCATCCGCCGTGCGCACGATATTTGACTCCACCGCCTGAGCCGACACCTCCTCCGGGGGCACGGGACAACAGATATGATGCACCTGCTGCACCCAAGCCACCACCTCCAACTGCGGGCAGAGGGTGCGCAGCACCGCCTGCGCCACAGCCCCCGCTGCCACACGCCCTATCGTCTCCCGCGCGCTGGCGCGTCCCCCGCCGGCCCAAGCCCGCAGGCCGTACTTGGCATCATAGCAATAATCCGCATGCGAGGGGCGGTAAATGTGCTGCATCTCATCATAGGCGGAGGAACGGTGGTCCTTGTTACGCACCAGCATCGCGATGGGAGTACCCAGAGTACGCCCCTCCAGCACCCCGCTGAGGATTTCCACGCAATCCTCCTCCTTACGCGGGGTCACGATGTCGCTCTGCCCCGGCCGGCGGCGATCCAGCTCACGCTGCACATCCTCCGCCGACAACGCGATGCAGGACGGGCAACCATCCACCACCACCCCCACCCCGGGGCCGTGCGACTCCCCCCAGCCACGGACTCTGCACACCAAACCGAATGAGCTGGACATAGGATTAAAAACTATTTGCGACCCACAGAGAGAAAATTCAGATAGGCAAGATAACTCATCAACAAGGTATTACACCAAAGCCCGCGCGCGAGACTCCAGACCGCGGCGGGCACGCAGAGAACAAGCCCCAGCACCGCCACCGCCCGCGGCTTATTCGTGAGCGCGCCGGCCAGGCGCCCCCCGTCCAGGGGCAGAATGGGCAGCAGGTTGAACAGGCACAGCCACATCCCCACGCAAGCCACCATGCGGAAAAAAGGCATCAGGAAGCTGCACAGCGCCCCCGCCGCCCCGTCCGGCTGCAAGGCGGCCTGCACCGAGGCGGGCAGCTCCACCCCCGGCAGGGGCTCCAGCAAGAAATAGAGGAAAGCCGACCGCACATCCCCGATGAGCCCCGCCAGCACCCAAGCGCACAGCACACCGGGCACCAGCGTACACACCGGCCCCGCCAGCACCATCAAAAACTCCTGCAACCGGCTGTCCGGCGAGCCCGTGCTGACGGTCTCCCCACCCGTGCCGCTCAAAATAATCACCGCATAGCCACCGTACAGGCGGCGCCCCACCAGCGCATGCCCGAGCTCATGCGATAAAAGACACAGCACCCCCGCCGCGATGAACGACAGCACCGCGAACACATCCGCGCGGTCAGCGCTCAGGCCCCCGCCCAACAGCGCCAACAGCAACCAGCAGGCCGGCTTGATCTGCACCGGTATCCCAAAGAGGCAGAACTCCACGTCCCAGCCTTTCCCTGCGTCTTCATTCCGCATGCCCACTTTATACACGCAAACGGGCCTTGACTCAACAAAAAACGACCCCGGAGCAGCAAAAAAATGCAAAAAAGCGAAAAAAAGTCTTGCAAAGCATGAAAAAAGAGAGTAGAATGTCCCCGCACCCCACCCGATGGTGAGGCAAGCGAAAATCCGGCGTAGCTCAGCGGAAGAGCGGGTGACTGTTAATCACTAGGCCGTTGGTTCGATCCCAACCGCCGGAGTCCCGAAAGAGAGAGGGGCAGAAAACCGTGGCAGAGGCCACGGTTTTTTGTTGATACGGAGGCCGGCGCAGCGGCGCAGCGCGAAAAGCGGCCCACACACCCCTAGCGGGTGCAGCGCATGAAGTTACGGAATAGCTCGGCAGGCGGCAGGCCCGCCGACGGCGCCAAGAGACAGCGACGGTACGCCGCAGCCGCGGCACGCCCCGCCTCCCCCGGCTGCGCCAAGCGCTCGAACACCGCCCGCGCCAAGTAGCGCCCGTGGGGGTAGGAATAGTAAGAAGCACCGTAAGAGCCCATGAGATGCAGGCCGGAGAATACCGGGCAGGGCTCCGCCTCCGTCAGCGGCAGTGCCGTGGGGCGCATCACTTCCGCGGCGGCAGCCGCCACATCGGACTCCGTAAAATGCTGCGGCTCCATGTGCATCGCCAGGTCCAGCTTCGCCAGCGCGAGCTGCTGCACGGCATCGATGGCCGACTCCCGCAGCAGGCTCTGCATGGCCTGCACGAAGCGCGGCGGCATGGGCGAGCCATCCTCCGGCCGGCGCGCGCAGCGGCGGATGCAATCCGGGTGAGCCAGCCAAAGCTCGTGCAGAATCGACGGCAGCTCCGAGAAATCCGGGGCCAAACCGGCCCCCATCTGACAGCGCGCCGCCGCATCCGCCAGCAGGTAGTGCATGGCATGCCCGAACTCATGGAAAACGATGAGCGCCGACGAAGGCGGCAGCGGCTGCGGCCCCTGCGGCTGCGGAAAAGCCAGGCTGACCACCGCCAGGTGCGGCCCGTGCGGGCACAGGCTCGTAGCGGGCTCCCCCACCTTGATGAGGTAGGTCTGCGGCTGCGGGCTTTTGTTCGCCCGGCGATAGGCATCCCAGTAAAACGAACCCAGGTGCGCCCCCGTGGCGGCATCCGTCACCCGAAAAACCCGCACCCGCGGCGCCCACACCTCCACACTCCCCGCCGGGCAGGGCTTCCCCGGGCCGGGGCAGGCCGCCGGCAGCTCCGCAATGCGGATCTTGTATAACTCTGCAAAGAAATCGAACATCCCCTGCCGCAGGGACTCCAGCTCCAGGTAAGGGCTCAGCGCCGCAGCGGGAATACCGCCCGCATGCGACTCCTGCACCAGGCGGCGGTAGAAAGGCACATCCCACGGGCAGAGCCGCTGCACCGCCCTACCCTGCACCCGAGAGGCACACTGCAGCAGCTCCCGCACCTCCGCCTCATATGCAGGGCGCAGACGCCGCAGCTCCTCCTCCGCAAAAGCGACCGCCGCCTGCCCGCTGCCGAGCATGGTGCGCGTGCCCACCAGGTCCGCGTAATGAGCAAATCCCAGCAGCTCCGCCTTGCGCTGCCGCAGGCGCAGAATCCGCGGCACCAGGGCCGTCGTATCCCCGGGGCCGCCGTCCCGGCACAAGGCCGACCGCCGCTGCCACACCAGGCGCCGCGTTGACTCCACCGTGCAGCGGGCCAGCACCTCCGGCACATCGGCCAAGGTCAGCACGGGGCGCCCCTCCTTGCAGCGGGCGCTCACCCAAGACTCCGGCATACCGGCCAGGGCCGCCGCATCCGGCAGCTCCGCGCGCCAAGCAGCCTTGGCGGCAGCCACCCGGCGGGCGAACTCGCGGGTAAGCTCCCCCAGCTCCTGCTCCACCGCCGCGATCTCCCCCGGGTGAGTCTGCGACGAAGGCCTGGTGGTGTTCACCTCAAAATCCCGCAGGACGCACTGCACATGGTAGGCCTGCATGGGCGACAACGCACCGCCCGCCTGCAAACGGCGAGCCGCGGCGGCAACCACGCGGCGCAGGGGCTCATTGCTGCGCATCTCGCGCTGCAGGGAGAGGCGGGGCACGGCGCGCTCCCAAGCAGCGGCCAGCGCCGCATCGCGCCGCACGCTGTTCAGCATGATCACGGGCCAAGCCGTATTGAACACCTCCGCCAGCGCGCAGTCCAGGGTGCCGAACACCTTATCGTATCGCAACTCCCCCGGGGAGAGGCGGCACACCCCGCTCACCAGACGCCGCCCGCGCTCGGTGGCACGGTCCAGCTGCGCCTGCAAGCTCTGCGGCGTCAGGGTAGACCATGCGGGGTAAAAGCCCGGCTCCTCCGCACGCGCCGGCAGCACCGCAAGCAACGCGGCGCAGCAGGCGAGCCGGCGGAAAAAGCCGTTCACAGCGAGGACTCCCCGCCGTTTTGGGACAGCAGACGCGCCACCTCCCGGCGGCCTGCCCGGCGGGCACAGTCCAGCGGGGTGCAGCCCTCGTTATCCTCCGCATTCACATCCGCCCCGGCATCCAGCAGCAACTCTGCCGCGCGGGCCGTGGTGCATTCGTGCAGCGGCGTGCGGCCGGCGTCATCCCGGGCGTCCACATCCCCGCCCTGCTCCAGCAGGTAGTCCACCAAGCGCGCAGACCTCGCCAGGTGCAGGGCCGTGCGGCCGTCATCCAGTGTCGCATCGGCCTCCGCGCCCTCGTTCAGCAGCTCCTCCACCCAGGCAACCAGATGCCCCTCGGGTGCCTTGCAGTCCCGCAGGGCCAGCACCAGCGCGGGCACATACGGGTAATCCGTCATCTCCTCATCCCCCCGGCGGTAGGCGCGACAATGCTCCTCCAGCTCGGCCACGATGGTTTGCAGCTCATCGGGTACGCCGTACCCGTGGGCAAACTCTATTCCTCTGAACAAGTAGCTCGACATAAAAAGAAGTCCGGCTTCTGCGGACGCCCCATACTCTAGCGCATTGCCTGCGCGGCGTAAAGAGAAAACTGCACCATTCACCCGCAAAATGCAAAAAAAGAGGGGTCGCTCCGGCGCGCGAGCGAAACAAAATGGGGTAGGTCTCACTTGGCGCTTGATTCCCGGCCCGCTTTTTGGTAAACTGGCCCGAGATAGCATGGATGATTTCGACCAGTACCAGATGCGACGCCGGGCGGCGGAGGAGAGGCGGCGCCCCCACAACAACCGCGCGGAGCGGCACCCGCGGCGTCCGGGCAGTGCGTGGAAGCGCTTTCTGCTGCGCCTGGGCATCTACTCATTCATCCTCTTTCTGCTGGCCGGCATCCTGGGCGGTACGATGTTCTACCTGGTGACGGAGAAGTACCGCAAGTGGGCGGAGGAGTTCAACCTGGAGGACATCAACAACCTGGACCACCCCGGGCTGATTCTGGACCGCAAGGGGCGCGAGATCGGCCGCATCTACGATGAGAACCGCAGCTATGTCCCCTACAATAAGATTTCCCGAGCCATGATCGACGCCCTGGTGGCGCAGGAGGACAAGACCTTCTGGCACCATAACGGGTACGACCCGATGGGCATTCTGCGCGCCTCCGTCGAGGCCGCGAAGGCCCACGGCAAGGCCAACCAGGGGGCCTCCACCATCACCCAGCAGCTCGCGCGCAATGCCTATGACCTGGAGCGGCGCACGGAGGCGCGGGGCGGCAGCCGCATCGAGCGCAAAATCGTGGAAATCTTCCTTGCGCGCCGCATCGAGGAGAAGTACAGCAAGAAGCAGATCCTGGAGTTCTACCTGAACCGCATCTACTTCGGCCTGGGATACTACGGCATCCGCTCGGCGTCGCTGGGCTACTTCGGCAAGGAGCCGGCGGACCTCACCGTGCGCGAGGCGGCCTCTCTGGCGGCGCTTATCAAGAACCCGGAGAACTACAACCCCATCAAGAACTCGGAGCTGAACCGCAAGTGGCGCAATGATGTGATCGACCGCATGCAGCGCCAGAACCTCATGAGCCAAGAGGAAGCCGATCGCATCAAAAAAATGCCGCTGGAGCTCAATCCCAAGCCGCTGCGCCGCAACACGTCTTTCCTCAACGCCCTCATTCAGGAGCAGGCGACGGACATCTTCAAGAACCGCGAGCGAGGGGAGGAAATCCTCAAGAGCCGCGGCGTGTGTATCCACACCACCATCGACGCCGATATGCAGGCCGCTGCCGAGCAACAGCTGGAGGAGACCATCCGCGGCATCGAGGAGCGCAAGGACTACGACCACGTGAAGATGAGCGACACCGCCGACCCCCGCTGTGCCCGCCACCGCTACCTGGACGGGGCGGTCTTTGCCGTGGAGAATGCCACCGGAGCCACGCTGGCCTATGTGGGCGGACGCAATTTCTCGCGGGATAACTACAACATACTGGAGAGCGGCGCCCGCCCCGTCGGCACGGCCCTGCTCCCCTTCCTCTACCTCAGCGCGCTGGAGAACGGCCGCGGGCCCTGCATGCGTTTGGTGGATGACGCCATGGATAACCGCCTGGCCGGCATCGGCGGGTCGGAAGGCATCCTCGGTGAGTGGGGCATGGAGCAGAGCCGCGGGCGGTACATGGATTCCGTCACCCTGCGGGAGGCGCTCGTGTGGTCCAAGATCGCCGCGTCCGCCCGCTTGGGCATCGACCTGTGCGGCTCGCCGAGCAAGGGCAGCAAGCCCTTCATTGATACGCTCAACCGCGTGTGCATCACCCCGCCGCCGCGCAACCCCAACTCCACGGAGGCCACGCCGCAGTACTACCCGCGCGTCTACCTGGGCACGGAGCCTACCAATTTCAAGCAGCTGGTGATGGCCTACACCATCTTCCCGAACGCCGGTAAACGAGCGGCGGCGCCGTTCATCATCACGAAGATAACCGAGCATAACGGCGACACCCTGTGGGAGAACCCGCGGGCCACCACGAGGCGCAAGCTTCCCATCCGCAGTTGCTCGCCCTGCAACGCCTACCGCATCCACAGCATGCTGGCGGAATCCCTCCGGAAGGGCAGCGCGCAGCGTGTCGCGCCGTTCCTGCCGGAGTCCTTCAAGGGGGCCGTCAAGACCGGCACCAATTACGACTTTGCGGACAATGTGCTGGTGGGCTACACCTCCGACATCACCTGCGGGGTCTGGCTGGGCTTCCTGAATGACCACACGCCCATCTACCCGGAGGCTTTCGCGGGCGATACCTGCCCGGCCATCCTCGGTGCGGTGCTGCGCGCAGCGGAGGGTAAGTTCAAGGACGAGCCCATCCCCCTGCCCTCGGATACGGAGGAGGTAGAGATCTGCCGCTACTCCGGCCAGTTGGCCACGAACTTCTGCTTCGAGGTGAGCCGTGATAACAAACCCGGCACGCGTCCCACCTACCGGGAGTATTTCCCCAAGGGGGATGTAACCCTCAGCCCCTGCTCCGTGCACGGCGACGGCTCCCCGAGCCTGCTGGACTTCCTGGACACCGGGGAGGGCGGTGCGCTGACCTCGGCCCGTGTGCTGCCCGTGGTGCCCATCCTGCCGCAGGCCCCGCCCTTGGTCGGCGAGGACCCCTACGGCTGCGACCTCACCTTCAAGCCACGCTACAAGACGAGTGAGGACCTGGCCCAGATGGCCGCCGCTACGCCCAACGCCGTGTTGGCGGATGACAATGCCGAGCAGGCCGAGGAGACCCCGTCCGTGGATTGCTCCATTGATCTCATTCCCCCCGGGCAGATGCGCAACCTGCCCATTCTCCCCTTGCAACTTTAACAACCCCGCTTTTCCACCATGACCTCCGAAAATCAACTTTTTGCCGCTACGCAGGATAAGGCGTTCCGCATCAACATGGATAAAACCGTCTACGGTTCCTTCGCCGAAATCGGCGGCGGGCAGGAGACGGCTAACTGGTTCTTCCGCTCCTCCGGGGCCGCCGGCACGGTTGCCAAAACCATCTCGGCCTACGACATGACGGTGAGCGACACGCTCTACGGGCCCGTCCGCCGCTATGTGTCCGAGGAACGACTCATGCAGATGATGGACTACGAGTACCGCCAGCTCATCGACCGCCTGGGCAGCAAGCGCGGGGAGAATACCTGCTTCTTTGCTTTCTGTAACACGGTGAAGTGCAAGGGCTACCGGGACAACGGGCCGTGGTCTGCCTGGCTGGGGGTGCGGTTCCAGCTCAAGCCGGGGGCGGAGCCGAGCGATTTCGTGATGCACGTGCGTCTCAAGGTGCCGGACCACGACCTGCAGATGCAGATGCTGGGCGTGATGGGGGTGAACCTGCTCTATGCGCTCTTCTACAAGCGGGAGCACATGGATGAGTTCGTGGAGTGCGTGGGCGAGCTGATCGACCGCAGTTTCTTCGACATCGACTTCATGCGCTTCTCCGGGGCGGGTTTCACGATGTTCGATAACCGCATCCTGGCCCTGCAGCTGGTGCAGAGCAACCTGTCGGAGGCCATGGTCTTCTGCCCGAACGGCTGCGTGGCCCAGCCCTCGGATCTGCTGTACAAGCGGCCCATCGTGCTCATGCGCGGCAGCTTCCTGCCGCTCTGTAACATTCACCTGGAGATGATGGACAGCGTGCGCCACAAGTTCTTCACCTCCCTCACCCCGGAGCAGAAGGCGCGTACCTGTGACATCTGCGAGATCTCGCTCACCAATCTCCTGCGCGGGCACGAGGTGGATCTGCTGGACTTCCTGGACCGCGTGGAGGCGCTCGCGTCCCTAGGCAAGACGGTGATGGTTACGAATATCACGCACTTCCACGGTATCTCGCAGTTGCTCAATCAGTACACGCGGGAGCCGGTCGCCATCGCGCTGTCCATCGGCTTGCTCAATGAGCTGTTCAAGGATAAGTGGGCGGACAACCCGGGCGGCATCCTGGCCACCATGGGTCACACTTTCCTCAATAACACGAAGTTCTACGTCACGCCGTGGATTAACCGTGTCACGGGTGAGTTCGTGACGGCCTCCACCTACCGCGCGCCGGAGAAGTACCACTACCTCTACAAGCACCTCTTCGAAACCGGGGACATCGTGGATGTGCCGTACTTCAACCAGAAGCTGCTCTTCCGCACCCCGCGGGACATCATCCGCATGATCAAGGAGGGCGATGAGCAGTGGAAGGAGTATGTGCCGGAGCAGGCGTTCCGCATGATCGAGCATTTGCAGAAGGAGAACTGATGAATACCTACCGCGCTGATTTTCCCTTGCTCCGGGCTGTGCCGCAGGAGCACATGACGGTCTATCTGGACAACGCAGCCACCACGCAGAAGCCTGTCTGTGTGCTGGAGGCGCTGCGCCGCTACTACGAGCAGTTGAATGCTAACATCCACCGCGGCACGCATTACCTGAGCCGCCTGGCCACGGATGCTCACGAGGAGGCTCGGCAGGTTCTGGCGGGCTTTCTGGGCGCGGCGAGCGAGCGGGAGGTGATCTTCACCCCGGGCTGCACGCAGGGCATCAACCTGGTGGCGCAGGTGCTGCGCACGGCCAATCTGCTGCGGGAGGGGGATGAAATCTTGGTGTCGACGGATGCGCACCATTCGAACATCGTGCCGTGGCAGATGCTCTGCACCGCCTCGGGGGCGGTGTTGCGGCCCATCCCGCTCACGCCGGAGCACACCTTCGACACGGCGGCTTACAAGGCGATGCTCTCGCCGCGCACGCGGGTCGTGGCCCTGCCCTATGTGTCGAACGCGCTGGGGTGCATCAATCCCGTGCGGGAGGTCATTCAGGCGGCCAAGCGCAACAACCCGAACACGCTCACGCTGGTGGACGGCGCGCAGAGTACCGCGCACCTCCCCGTCAATGTGCAGGAGCTGGGCTGCGATTTCTACGCCTTCTCGGGCCACAAGACCTACGCGCCCACCGGCACGGGTGTGCTCTGGGGGCGGGAGGAGCTGCTGGAGAATCTGCCCCCCTGGCTGGGCGGCGGGGAGATGATTGCGGAGGTCTCTTTCTCGGGCACCACCTACAATCACCTGCCCTTCAAGTACGAGGCCGGCACCCCGAACATCGGGGGCAACATCGTGCTGGCGGAGGCCATCCGCTATGTGCAGCGCATCGGCATCCCCGCCATCGCCGCACATGAGGCGCGGCTCACGGATGCGCTCTGCACCGGCTTGTCAGGGCTGGGGCTCACCGTCCTCGGCCCCCGGGAAAACCGCGGCGCGCTCGTCTCGGTCACCTGCCCCGGCGTCCACCACTACGACCTCGGTACCCTCCTCGACCAAATGGGCATCGCCGTCCGCACGGGCCACCACTGCTGCCAACCGCTCATGCAGGCCCTCGGCATCACCGGCACCGTCCGCTACTCCGTCGCCCTCTACAACAACGACGAGGACATTCAGCTCGCTCTCCGCGCCACGGAGCGCGCCCTCCGCATGCTCCGCTGATGGACGTCACAGGGCGGCGCGGACGGCCAGGGCCACGAGCAGGAGGGCCGCCAGGGTTTCCGCGCCGCGGCGGGGGAGGCGGTGCAGCAGGCGCGCGCTGTGGAAGGCACCGAGGGAGGCGGCGAAGGTGATGATGCCGATGATGCCGGCGGCGGTGAGCACCTGGGCCGGGCTCGGGTTGCTGCCCACGATGTCCCCCAGGGCCATGCAGACGCCCACGGCTAGGGCATCGATGGCCGTGGCAATGCCGACCCCCATGAGGCCGAGGAAGCCGAGCGGCTCTGCCGGGCAGTCATCATCATCCCCGCCGCGGAACCAGGTGTTGTACAGGATGCTGCCGGCCAGGGCCAGGAACACAGCCGGGACAATCACGCCGGAGTAGGCGCCCACCGTGTCCTTCAGCGCATCTCCGCCGGCGTAGCCCAGCAGGGGCATGCCCGCCTGAAAAAGGCCCACCGTCAGCGCCAGCCACAGCGCGGAGACCGCCCGGCGCCGGCGCAGCAGCAGGCCGTAGGAGAAGGAGTACACCGTGGCGTCCACGGCCAGGGCTATGCCCAGGGTGATGACTTCTGCATAGTTCATGAGCGCACCATGATAGGGGCGAGCGGCCCCTGTGTCAAGTCCCCGTGCTTTTTTTTCGGTAAAAAAGGGAAAAAATCGGCCTGCGTGCTTGCCATTCTCCCCCGATGTGCTATACTGAGAGGCACTTACTGAGTTATTATGGACTACTACGTTTTGGCTGCAATCGTCATTTTCCTGATCACCTACGGGTTGATCATTTCGGAAAAGGTGCATAGGACGGTCATTGCCCTGGTGGGGGCGATGATCATGGTATTGGTCGGCATCATCACCCAGGAGGAGGCCGTGCATGTGATTGACTTCAACACCCTGGCCCTGCTCACGGGCATGATGGTGCAGGTGCACATCCTCGGCAAAACCGGGCTCTTCAAGTACCTCTCCGTGTGGGCGGTGCAGAAGACGCGCGGTAACCCCGTGTTGCTGCTCATCGCGCTCTCCATCCTGGTGGCGGTTTGCTCCGCCTTCCTGGACAACGTGACAACCGTGCTCCTCACCGTGCCCGTCACCTTTGCCGTGACGCGGGATCTCAAGGTTTCCCCCTACCCCTTTGTGTTTGCGCAGATCCTGTCCTCCAACATCGGCGGCACGGCCACGATGATCGGCGACCCGCCCAACATCATGATTGCCTCCAGTGAGGCGGCCAAGGAGGTCGGTATCAACTTCATGGCCTTCATCCGTGTGCTGGGGCTGCCCTGCGTGTTCATCTTCGCCGTCACCATGGCGCTCATCGTGCTGATCTTCCGCAAGCAGCTGGTCACCTCTCCCGAGACGCGGATGCGTGTGATGCAGATCAAGACGGCGGGGCTCATCCGCTGCCGCCGCCTGCTGGTCAAGTGCGGCATTTCCCTGGGCTTCACCATCATCCTCTTCTGCCTGCACGGCCGCATCCCCGGCTGGGATTTGGAGTCCGGCTCGGCGGCTCTGGCGGGCGCGGCGCTGCTGCTGCTCATCTCCATGCCGGACCGCACGGAGCGCCTGGACGAGGTGTTCTCCAAGGTGGAGTGGACGACTATCTTCTTCTTCATCGGCCTCTTCATTTTGGTGGGCGGCCTGGAGATGCAGGGCGTCATCAAGTGGATGGCTCAGCAGGCTACAGACCTGACGGGCGGCGATGTGACGGCCTCCACCATGGTCATTCTGGTGCTCTCCGCCGTCATGTCCTCCTTTGTGGATAACATTCCCTTCGTGGCAACGATGATTCCGCTGATCAAGGACATGGTCATCGAGGGCAGCAAGGAGCCGCTGTGGTGGGCTTTGTCCATGGGCGCCTGCTTGGGCGGCAACGGTACGGTGATCGGCGCGAGTGCGAACGTGGTGGCCCTGGCCATTGCGCGCAAGCACGGGCTGGAGGTTTCCTTCCTGCAGTTCATGAAGTACGCTTTCCCGCTCATGCTGCTGAGCATCGCCATCTCGGCGCTCTACCTCTGGTACGCGTTCCTGTAAAGCCCCCCGAGGCATCGATTTTGTGCCGCCTGCGTCACTTTTGGGTTGACGCAGGCGGCCTTTTGCGGTTACAATAAGCAGCGTATGAGGCACCTTCTTGCAGCGTTCGCACTCCTGGCCCTCGGCTGCGCCGCCGGGGAAGAAACGTCCGCCGACGGCGCAGCCGCAAGCGTGGTCGCACAGTACACCGCCCTGGCCGAGCAGGCGGGCAGCGTGGCGCAGCAGCTGCGCACCGCCCTGGAGGAGGTGCGGGACGCGGAAAGCGCTGCCGCCGCCGCTCGGACTCTCCCGGCCCTGGTGCAGCAGGTAGCTGCCCTGGATGCCGCCTACAGCGAGCTGCCCCGGCCCTCCGATGACGAGCAGGAGAGCTTGGCCGAGCTGCCCGCACAGCAGAGTACGGCCGAGGATTGGTCCGCCATCAACAGCCATCTGCTGGCTCTCGCGGCCACGGAGCCCCCCTACTACGGCTGCGAGGCCCTCCGCACCGCCGTGCAGGACCTACCCTGCGTCTCGCTCACCGACCGCAAGAACACCATCCTGGCCATGCACGCCGCCGCCCGCGAGCTTATCGGCGTCCTCAACCTGGTGACGGATGCGGAGAGCGCAGAGGCCGCCGTGCCGCTCGTCTCCCTGCTCATCAATAAGGGACTGGAGCTGGAGGCCGAGTACGACTCCTACCCCGCCGAAGACGAGGCCACCGCGGACGCCGTCTCCGCCTACCTGGAGGCCCTCTCCTACACCGCCACCATGGACTCCCTCGGCTCCGCCGCCGCCGCCCTCCTCTCCCTCCCTTCCCCCTGCTACGGCTGCTCCGACCTCGCCGACCTCCTCACCGCCATCAGCGGCTCCTGACCGCGGAAACAGCAGACTTCATACCGCCGTGGTAGGAGAACCCGAGAGGATTAATGACCGCGGAATAAAAGGAATTTTCGGAGAGTCAGTGGCATGCTTGGCTCGACACAGACTGCATAACGCCGGGGTAGTAGGTAACTGAAGTTTTCAGAACGCAGAATTTTAGGAAGGTTTCGGAAACTGATCGGCGTGCTTGGCTCGGTACAGACTGCATGCCGCCGGGATAGTAGGCTCCTTGGTTATTTTAATAAAATTC
>CAMEZO010000053.1 GCA_945947905.1 uncultured bacterium | reverse complement strand
CGCGCTTTCGTTTCCTACTCGCTCAAGCTCTTTCGGGCTTCCCCGTATCGGGGTGCGCAGAGTTTACTCCTTTTTCTCCCGAACGTCAAGCTTATTTTTGCAAAAATCGACAAAAAAGTGCAAAAAGCTGCAAAAAAGTGCCAAAAACGGACCATTTTCGGCAAAATCGGCACAAAAACACCCTTCAAGACGCCCGAAACGTGGCAAAAGCGTTCAAAACTGCCCGAAACGCAGCAAAAAGCCCCGAAAACGCCCACACACGCGCGCGCGCGAGCACACGCAGGCACCGTGCAAAAGGAAGTCACACCGAGGAAACGAAACCAGACAACGAACTATATGAAGCCTTGCGTTGAGCATAGAGATATGCTACACTGGGTGAGAAATGGAGGCGATCCTGCAAGAAATAGAAGGAACACTGACTGCGGAGGACTGGGTACTGCCCATCCTATTCGGAGCAGTGGGTGCCTGTGTCGGCTCGTTCCTGAACGTCGTCATCTACCGCCTACCGAGAGGGATGCGAGTGAACGAACCGAAGCGCTCGTTCTGCCCGCGCTGCGGAGCGGCTATTCCTTGGTACCGAAACCTCCCGATCATCAGCTGGCTTCTGCTGCGCGGGAAAGGCGCCTGCTGCGGAGGACGCATCTCCGTACAATACCCGCTGGTAGAGTTAGGCACGGCACTGCTCTTCTTCTGCACCGCCCTGCATTTGGAAGGTGAAACCGCTTGGACCATCGCCGCGGTGTGTGTGTGGATGGCGGCCATGATCACCCTCTTCTGCATCGACTGCCTGCACATGATCGTGCCGGTGCGCGTGGTACTTGTGGCGACAGCAGCGGGCGTGGCCGCGGCGCTGTCGGCCCCTTGGCTTCTCGCCACACCCTGTTGGGAATCCACCGAAGGACTCTTTCGAAGCGCGGTCGGTGCAGCGACAGGATATGCGCTGCTGCGCGGGGTGGCCCTGCTGGGGCGCGCCCTCTTCGGCCACAACCGCCGACAGTACCCCACCCCGCAGGAGTGGCACCTGCACGAGAATACCGAAGGAACCGACCTTCTGCTGAGTATAGGGGAAGACACCCTGACCTGGAGCGAACTCTTCCGCGAAGAGAGCGACCGCCTGCACCTGACCACCGCCACCCTGCACGGGAGGAACATCGCACCCGGGGAGCTGTGCTTCTCCCCGGAAAAGCTCCGGCTACCGGATGGCAGCCACCTGCGACTGGAAGACTACACAGAGCTGCGCGGAACCTGCACCGGCTACGCCTCCCGCCGTGAAGCTATGGGCAGCGGAGACGCTTGGATTGCCCTGGGTATCGGGTCGCTACTCGGTTGGCAGGGAGTGCTCTTCATGTTACCTGCCAGCACCATACCGGCCCTGTTGTGGGCGCTCGTCACACGCACCGGCCGCGGCGTTCCCCTGCCCTACGGCCCATGGCTCATTACGGCGGCCCTGGCGTGGTTCTTCTACGGCCCGGAAATCACGTCATTCTATATAGATCATTGCCTCACACCATAACATGAACACCCTACCTACGGAAACGATCTTCGGCATTCCCTACGTGCGAGCCGACCTGGCAACGGCCACAGCAGAGTGGACGCAGCGGGCCGCCGACTGCGCGGCGCCGGTGCTCATAGCCCACTCTGATGTGCATGTACTCACCCGAATGTTACACGAATCCGACTACGGGGCAGGATTGGCGCAATTCGACTACATTTGCCCGGACGGCATGCCCATCGTGTGGCTGATGCGTCGCAAGGGAGCCGATGCCCACCGACTTTACGGCCCGGACGTGATGGAATGGATGTGGGACAAAGGGCGCGAGCACGGGCTGCGCCACTTTCTTTTCGGCGGCACGGAAGAAGCCTGCGCTGCCTTATCCGAGCGGCTGACGGCGCGCTTTCCCGGGGTTCAGATAGCAGGCCATCTCTGCCCCCCCATGGGAGACTGGCCCGCAGATATCGAGGAACGCCTGGCGGTGGCTGTACGCAACAGCGGCGCCCATTGCGTCTGGGTAGGTCTCGGCTGTCCCAAACAAGAACGATGGCTCTACACGCACCGTTCGCAGCTACCGCCCGCCCTCTACTTCGGCGTGGGGGCAGCCTTTAACTTTCACGCCGGCTTGGTGCGACAAGCCCCGGCTTGGGTGCGATCCCACGGGCTGGAGTGGGCCTACCGACTCTGCCGCGAGCCGCGTCGCCTCTTCCGCCGTTATCTCGTGCACAATTCCCGCTTCCTCTGGTATTGCCTCACCAAACGCATATGATCTTCTACATTGTTACCCCCACCTTCAACAGCCTCCGCTGGCTCCCCCGCTGCGTCCGTTCCGTGGCCGACCAGGTCGGCGAGGGAGTGGAGGTGCACCACCATGTGCAGGACGGCGCGTCCGGCGACGGCACGCGCGAGTGGTTAGAGAACTGGCAGCAGAGCCACACGAACAAACAGGGTTACCGCTTCACCTTCGAAAGCGCGCCGGACAAAGGGATGTACGATGCCATCAACACCGCCTGGGCCAAGATGCCGCCGCAGGCTGATGTGACGGCCCACCTGAACAGCGATGAGCAGTACTTCCCCGGGGCCCTCGCCGCCATCGCGCAGGCGTTCCGAAAGCAAGAGGCGGACATCGCGCTGGGGGCTTACATCATCGTGGATGCCGAGAGCCGCTACATCTGCCACCGCCGCCCCGTGATACCCCACCGCTGGAGCAGTGTAACCGTGTGCGAGATCATCACCTGCTCCTGCTTCCACCGCGCGGAGTACTTCCGTAGCCACAGCGTGCGGTTCGACACCAAATACCGCGCCCTAGCAGATGTTATCTTTTTCCGGGATATCGTCAACCTACGCCCCCGCTTCGCCGTCCTGCCCCGCACCTTCACCGGCAGCTTCACCATCACCGGGGATAACCTGGCCTGGACGGATACCTCCCGCAACGAGTGGGCCGCCTACCTGCAGGAGCTGCCGTGGTACGCCGCCAAGCGCCACGCCGTCTCCTACCGCATCGTCAACTTCCTGCGCATGATCCGCGACCGCTTCTGCCCTGCGCCGCGCAGCTACTCCATCTACCTGCCCGACGCCGATACCCGCACCACCCTGCCCATCAAACACCCCACCTGCCGCTGGGGCTGCCGCTCCCGCGGGGAAGACTGACCCCCTCACCCGAGGGGGAGGAGATTGAAGAGGAAGCCGGAGATAATGATGAGGAGGGTGACGGTGGCGAAGAAGATGAGGAGCAGGCGCCACTGCATGACCTTCTTGAGGAGAGTGGCCTCCGGGAGGGAGAGGCCGACGACGGCCATCATGAAGGCCAGGGCCGTGCCGAGGGGGACGCCTTTGGCGACCAACACCTCCATGATGGGGACGATGCCGACGGCGTTGGTGTACATCGGGACGCCGCAGAGCACACCGGCGGGGACGGACCAGAACTCCGCACCGCTCAGGAAGCTCGAGAAGAAATCAGCCGGCACAAAGCCGTGCACGGCGGCGCCGATGGCAATGCCGATCACCACATAAGGCAGGACGCTGCGGACAATGGAGAATGCCTCTGCCGTGACGGCGCGCAGGCGGATGCGGCGTGCAGGACCGGCTGCGGTATCCACGGGCGCGGCGGAGGGGGTGCGGGCCCAGTCCGACAGCAGGGACTCCAAGCGCATGCGCCCGAGCAGCCATCCCCCGACCGTGCCCAGCAGGATGCCGCTGAGGGTATAGAGAGCCGTGATGCGCCAGCCGAAGGAGGCAAGGAACATGGCTACGGCGGCCTCGTTCACCAGCGGGGAGGTAATGAGGAAAGCGAAGGTGACCCCGAGGGGAATGCCGCCGCGAACAAAGCCGATGAACAGCGGAATGGACGAGCAGGAGCAGAAGGGAGTAACCGCGCCGAAGACGGACGCTAACAGGTACTGCGTGCCGAACAAGCGGCGCGAGGTGAGGAAGCGGCGCACCTGCTCCACGGGGAAATAGGCGTTGATGATGCCCATAACCCAGCTGATGATGAGCAGCAGGAGGAGGATTTTTGCGGTGTCGTAGATGAAGAAATCCACGCTCTCCCCCAAGGAGGTATCGGGGGTGAAGAGCATGATGTCGTAGGTAAGCCAGTCGGCGAATTGTTGGATCATATGTCAGGCAAGAATGTAGGTATTGATGCAGAGCCAAGCCCCCCACAGGAGGAGTCCGGCACCGGTAATGAAGGTGATACCCCGCTGCAGGGTCGGGAGGAAGCGCAGAAGCGAGCCGCATCTGCCGGCGCCCAAACTGAGTCCGACGGCTACCGCCACCACCGGCAGGGCGGATCCCAGCCCGAAGAGTGCCAGTCCACCCGCCACGGGCAGGCAGGATCCCGCCGCCAGCGGTACGGCTGCCCCGAAAAGCAGCGCCGCTGTGGGCGGGCAGAGGGCCAGCGCAAACAGAGCCCCCAAGGGGAGGGCGCCCCACACGCCGCCGTTCCGCAGCATGGCATCCACGGCCCCTCGCTTGGGGCCGCTCACATGCAGCCATCGGGGAAGCGTCAGGACCTCCAGCAGCACCAGCCCTGCGATCAGCAGGAGGGGGCCGAGCAGGTAGGGCATCCCCTCCTGCAGGGCAAAGGAGAGATCGGGCATGCCCACCGCCCCGGCGCTCAGCAAGGCCCCGAGGGCAGCATAGGCCAGCGCGCGACCGATAGCATACAATGCAGCGCAGAGGAAGGTACGCCGTCCATCCCCTACCCTGCGCGAGATGTAGCCCAGCGCAGCCAGGTTCGTGGCCATGGGGCAAGGGGCCAGGGCGGAGGCAACACCCAGGCCCGTGAGGAGCAGGAGGTCATTCATGCTTCAGAAGGCGGCGAATCTCCTCCGTAACATAGGCTTTGAAAGCGGCCTCGTCCTTGCTCAGTTCCCAAATGCGGGTGAGGTTGACGGGGGCTTCCGTGCCCCGGTGCAGCAACAGGGATTTCGTGGTGAGTCCGTAGGCGGCGACGATGTCGGCGGTGGCCTCCTTGGTGGCAAAGGAGAGGCGGCCGGCCGACAGCTCCTGCGAGAAGTTTTGCTGCACGGCTTCCTTGGCCCATTGCTCCATGCGCACGCAGGTGGGACAGCGGGTGCCGAAGGTGTAGTAGACGACCTGCACCGCAGCCATCGCCGGGGCCTCAGCGGGAGCGGCGGGGCGCTCGGCATGGCGGCTGTTCAGGGCGCGAATGCCGCAGATGACGAGGAGCAGCACGACGGCGATCAGCAGCACGCGCTTCCACAGGGGCTTGCCGGGGGAGCCGCAGGCGCAGCCGCCTCCGCACGAGCAGGCGCAGGGGGTCGAGGGCTCTGCGGAGGCAGGACGGCAGTCCGCACCTTCCGCCAGCAGTCGTTGCAGCTCCGGCAGGGTCGGCACCTTGCCGGTCAGCAGCAGCTTGCCGTCCAGCTCCAGCCCCGGGGTGCTCAATACCCCCGCTGCCGCCATGCGCTCGGGGTCTTTCTCCTTGCGGATTTCCCATGCCCCTGGCAGGCTGTTGGTGGCTTGTTCGGTCATGCGTGCCAGTTCATCGCACCGGGGGCACCCCGGGCCGTAGATCGTGATGTGGTGTTGTTTCATAATGAATGGATGTTTGGAAAAACGTCAAGATAAAGAACAGAAAAAAAAGATAGGGGAATCGCTAAGCTTGACGCCGCAGACAGCGCAGAACGGTGACAAGACAGGGGCAGGCCAAGCGGTAGTAGATATTCTTGCCGCGCTTCTCGGAGCACACAACCCCGCTGTTGCGCAGGACGGCAAGGTGATTGGAGATGGTGGAGAAATCCATCCCCGCCCCGCAATCGGCATGCAGCACACACACGCACTGCTCACCCTCCGCAAGCCTTTCCACCAAACGCAGACGCACGGGGCTGCCGAGTGCCTTGAAAATGTCAGCAAGCTCCTCCGTGCTGCGCAGAGGCGTCGCCTCCCCGACATCGCAGGCCGTTTTCGATTTTGTGCAGGGACAAGTATTCATGGTTCGGTGATTGACGGAGGCGATTATATTGAACTTTGGCCAAATGTCAAGACTTTTTTTGCAGGTCTGCCTGTTTTTTCACTTTCGCGTCCCGAAACATAAGAAAACATAAGAAAAGAGTAACTAAGTGAAGGTACCTCTTACGTTATTGCCTCAATAAGTGAAAAAGTGAAGACTTTCCTCATGTTTCGTATTGACTTTTTACGTTTTTGAGGGTAGAGTGAGCTCGTGGGGCGTTTTCTCGACAAGATTCGGATTCTGCTCATCGTAATGTTCGGCCTGCTGTGCGGGCTGATGCCGGGGGCCTACACCACGGTATGCGATGCAGCGGATTGCGGGCAGACTGCGGTAGCCGCGGTCTGTTGCGTGGGGGAGCATGCCCGCGAGGCGCAGGATTGGCAGCGTGGGCACCACCACCATACCGTACTGCGCGAGGAGATGCAGCGCGCGCCGTTGAACGCAAACCCGCTGCCACCGGTGCGTGCCGAGCACCACGCCTGCGCGGGGTGCCTGCGTTGCGCCCGCTGTGTGCATATGCTGCGATTCTTCCCGGAAGGAAGCCCCTGCCCTAAGGACGCGCCGCCGGGCTACCGAATGCCCCTCTTGATTTGAAGCGTGTGCCGTAACCGGCCACAACCGCAGGACAGCCTGCGGCGGCTACCCTGTACCCACCTTCAAACTTCACAACAAAGACATATGATACGACGTTTTTTGGGCACCCTTGTGCCTGCACTGATGCTGGGAGCCTGCACGCTCTATAGCCCCGCGCCCATTGATCTGGCGCGCGATACCGAGTACTGGCGGCAGTTTTCCTCCGCCCTTTGCCCGCCCGGCAGCCACCCGAGCGGGGAGCAGTTACGCGCCATCGGGTTGCTGCTGAACCCGGACCTGAACAAGGCCCGCCTGACCTATGCCCGCAGCACTGAGATCAGCCGTTTGGCCGGCCTGTGGTCGGATCCCTCGCTCTCCTTCGATTGGAGCAAGGTGATGAACGAGGCCGTGCGCAACTACGGGATCACCCCCGGGCTGACCCTGCCCGTGACGGGGCTGCCGGGCTTGGCGCGCAAAGTGGCGGAGCAATACCGCGAGGCCGATTATTGGAAGATGCGTGAGCAGGAGCGCAGCTACATCGAGGAGCTGGAGGGGCTGCGCTGCCGCCTGCTGGTGGTGCACCGCAAGCAGAATGCCATCCGCAACCGCATGCCGGAGCTGCGCCGCGAAAAGGAGGACATGGCTCGCCTGCAGAAGCTGGGTGAGATCTCCTTCGCGGATTATCAGGTAGCATGTCAACGCTTACTGGACACCGAGAAAGAGGGCCAGGAACTGACGGCACAGCACCTGGAGCTGCACGCCAAGCTGGTCTCCCTGCTGGGGCTGCACCCCGATGCGCGCCGGGTGGAGCCTTTGGATGACCTGCCTACCCTGCCGGCAGCGGCTCCCGTGCCCACGCCGGAGGAACTGACGCAGGCGCCCGCCCTGCTCGCCGAGCTGGCCACCTACGGGGCCACGGAGGCCGAGCTGCGCCGCGAAATCCGCCGCCAATGGCCGGAACTCGGCGTGAGCGGCATTTTCGAGCGCGAGGAGGGCGAGAATAAGCGCGGGTTCGGTATCTCGCTGGACATCCCGCTCTGGAATCGCAATCGGGAGGCCATTGCCAAGGCCCGCGGCGACCGCGCCCTGCAGGGCAGCGAGGTTGTGGCGCGTTGGCGCGGCCTGATGCAGCGCGCGGCAGAGCTGGGTGACCGCCAGCAGCTGGCCCTGCAGCACTGCCGCACGGTGGCCGATGCTACACGCGAATTGGAGGAAGCCGAGCAGCGGCAGGAGCGCCTCTTCTCCATGGGTGAGGCTACCCTGCCTTCCCTGGCCGAGGCACGGCACGAGGTCTACCAGCGGCGGCTCAATTACCTGGACTGCTTGGCAGAGCTGTATGAGGTGCAGGTTCCCCTGCGTTTCCTTCGTTGATTTCCGCTTCTTTTATCTTAACAAACTTTTGACGCAATTTGTATGAAAAAAACTTTATTTCTGATGGTGTGCTCCCTAATCGGTGCGGGACTCACCGCGTTTGCTGAGGAGGCTCACGACCACAGCACCTGCAACCACGATCACTCCGCGGAGGAGAGTCACGAGGGACATGCCCACGAGGGTGAGGCCGACAAGGATGACCACAACCATGAGCACGAGGGCGAGGCCTGCAAGGACGACCACGACCATGAACACGAGGGCGAAGCCTGCAAGGACGGCCACAACCATGAGCACGAGGGCGAGGCCTGCAAGGACGACCACGACCACGAGCACGAGGGCGGCACCTGTACGGGCGACCACGACCATGAGCACGGGGGCGAGGCCTGCACGGGCAACCACGACCATGCCCACGAGGGCGGCACCTGCCCCTCCTCCGGTGCCGTGGTAGTGAAAGCGGATGCGCGCTCCCGCAGCATCCTGGCGATGCAGATACAGGAGGTGCCGTCCGTCTCCGGCACGCTGACGGGCTCCCTGTACGGCCGCCTGACCATCCCCGAGCACGCGGTGGAGGCCTATGCGCTGCCGGTGGCAGGGCGCATCTCCCTGCGCGTCAAATCCGCCCAACAGGTGCAGGCCGGCGATATTTTGTACACCGTGCAGTCTCCCGACTATGCGGACCGCGTTGCGGAGGCACAGGAGCTGGAATATAACCTGGAGCGCTGCGAGACGGAGCTGCAGGTGATGGAGGACCGCAACACTCGTCTGCGCGAGGCCGGCAGCCGCAACAGCGAGCTGGAGGCGCAGCTCTCCTTCAAGAAAGCGGAGAAACGCCAGCTGCAGCAGAGCGCCCTGGCGGCCCGCAACCGCGTGCGCATGCTCTCCGCCGGCGCGGAGGAAGCTCAAGAAAATGGCCTGCCCATCCTGGTAGTGCGTGCCCGCACGGCAGGTACGGTGCGCAACGTGGGCTTTACCCAGGGAAGCTGGGGCGAACAGGGCGCGGCGGTTATCACCATGAGCCGCCGGGACGCCGTAGAAATCACCGCCCCGCTGTATGCCGGTAACATGCCGCAGGTGGATCGCGTGCAGGCCTATGTGCCCGTGGGGCGCGAGATGAAGGCCGTGGCGGGCACCTGGCGCATTGCCGACCAGGTTGACCCGGATACGCAGACGCGCACCCTCTTCTTCACCCCGGAGTCGGCCCCGGAGGGCGTGCCTGCCGGTACCCTCTGCCGCTTGGATCTCTTTGCGGATGCCGACGGCGGCAGCATCAGCATCCCGGATTCCGCCATCGTGAAGGTAGGCACGGATGACGTCGTTTTCCTGGAGGCCGGCGAGGGCAGCTTCGTCATGGTCAAGGTGCAGGCCGGTGCAAGCCGCCGGGGGATGACCCCCGTGCGCGGGCTCACACCGGGGCAGCGCTTGGTCGTCAAGGGCGGCTATGAGCTCAAGTTCCTCCTGCCCGCAGGAGGCGGCACCAAAAAGGCCGGGCATTTCCACGCGGACGGCAAGTTCCATGAGGGTGAGCACTGATTTCTATCCACGTTGTCAATCATGAATCGTTTGGTTTCATTCTGCCTGCGGAACCGCGTCACGGTCATCTGCCTGGTACTTCTGCTGACGGTGGTCAGCGTGATCGGGGTGATGCGGCTGCCCGTTGACGTATTCCCGGAGCTGAAGGTTCCGCGCGTGACCATCCAATCCGAGGCCGCCGGTCTCTCGGCCGAGGAGGTGGAGCAGTACGTCTCCATCCCCATCGAGTCGGCGCTGAGCGGCACAGCCGGTGTCTCGCGTGTCAGTTCGTCTTCCGGCAGCGGCCTGTCCTTCGTTTGGGTCGACTTTGATTGGGACACGGATGTCTACCGTGCCCGTCAGATTGTGTCGGAGCGCCTCGCTGCCGTGCGGGACAGTCTGCCGGAGGAGGTGGAGGTTGAGATGGCCCCTATCGTCTCCGTTACAGGTGAGATTATGCTGCTGGCACTCACCGGCGAGGAGGGCACCGACCCGCTGGAGCTGCGGAGGCTGGCGGAGTTCGAGCTGCGCAACCGACTGATGGCCATCCCCGGAGTGGGGCAAATCACGGTGTTGGGCGGACGTCTGCCGGAGTATCAGGTATTGTTTGATCCGCGAAAGATGCAGCAGGCGGGTATCACGCTGGAAGACCTCAAGAAGACGGTGGAGAGCGCCCAAAGCACCATCCCGGCCGGTTACCTGGAAGATGTGGCGGGCCAGGAGTTACCCGTCCAACAATATACCCGCGCTGCGACACCAGAGCACATCATGCGCACGCTCGTTCCCGGTCACCGCAGCGGTGTGTTGCGGCTGGAGGATGTGGCGGATGTGCGGATAGACGGGGCGCCGCGCCGCGGTAATGCCGGCTTCAACGGCAAGCCCGCCGTCATCCTGTCCGTGCAGAAGGTTCCGGGTGCCAACACGCTGGAGCTGACGAAGAAGGTGGATGCCGCCGTGCAGGAGTTCTCCCGGAGCCGCCTCCCCGAGGGGGTGCACCTGCGGGCGGATGCGTATCGTCAGGCGGATTTCATCGAGCTGTCCCTCAACAACGGGCGCGAGACCCTCTTGATTGCCGCCGCCGTGGTAACCCTGGTGGTGGTACTCACACTGCTGAATCTGCGCACGGCTATCATCTCGCTGATCTGCATGCCGCTGTCGGTGCTGCTGGGTATGGCGTGCTTCCCGATGTTCGGGCTTGCCGTGAATATCATGACCCTCGGCGGTCTGGCCGTAGCGGTGGGCGATGTGGTGGATAACGCGATCATCTTTGTGGAGGTCGCGTGGCGCTACCTGGGGCGCAATGCCGCCCTGCCGGAGGGGGAGCGCAAGAGTCGTCTCTCGGTGCTGATGTCTGCTACCGGCGAGATCTCGGGGGAGATTACGTTCTCCTCGATGATCATTCTGCTGCTCTTCGTTCCGGTGCTTTTCCTGAGCGGGCTGGAGGGGCAGTTCTATCGTCCGCTGGGTATTTCGTACATGCTGGCCATGGCCGCTTCTCTGTTGGTTGCTATCACGGTGGTGCCGGTGCTGTGTTATATCGGATACAAGGCGACAAAGCAGAAGAACGATTCCGGGGACTCCGCCACGGCGCGTTTCATCAAGCGCATGTACTCCCCCGTGCTCAACTTCTGCCTGCGTTTCCCGGCGGTGGTGTTCGGCAGCCTCATGGCTATAACGGCGGGGGCGCTGTGGCTGGCTTCCGGCTATGGTGCCAGCTTCCTGCCACCGTTCAATGAGGATTGCTACACGGTGTTCATCAACGCCGTACCGGGCACCTCACTGCAGGAGACGGAGCGCATCTCCGGCCGTGTGATGCAGGAGCTGCAGAAGATTCCGGGTGTCAAGAGCGTGACCCAACGCACGGGACGCGCGGAGAATGATGAGCACGCGGAGCCCGTCAGTGCGTCGGAGCTCCTGGTGCGTGTGGATCTCTCCATGGACCAGAAGGAGCTGCGCAAGAAGATGGACGCAGTTATCCGCGGTATCCCCGGCACGGGCAGCATGGTGGGTTTCCCCTTGGCTCACCGTATCAGCTCTGCTCTCTCCGGCTCTAATTCGGAAATTGCCATTAACATCTACGGCAAGGATTTACCCCAACTGCGGGCAGCGGCCAAAAAGGCGGCGGAGATTCTCTCCTCCATGCCGGAGGTAGCGGATGCCCGTGCTAACCGCGAGGTGATGGTGGATACCATCTGCATCGATTACAACCGCGAGGTATTGGCGGCCTGCGGGCTGACCATGACGGAAGCCGCAGAGCAGGTTTCCGCCGCGCTGAACGGCTTGCGCTGCGGTGAGGTGATCCGTAACCTGGACCACTGGAATATCGTGCTGCGCCTGGACCCGGAACTCCGCCGGAGCGAGGACGACGTGCGTAACCTGCAACTGGTAGCCCCGGGGGGTAAGATCATGTTGCTGGGCGATGTGGCTCAGGTGTATCGGCAGGAGGTCACCAACCTCGTGCTGCGCGATAATACCCTGCGCAAGGCGATGATTTCCTGCAATGCGGCAGCCGGATCCAACCTCGGGGATCTGGCAGCGGCATGCCGTGAGAAGCTGGACCCCGCGATGAATGCTATGGGTTGCACGGTTGACTACGCCGGCACCATCAAGAGCCGCGAGGAGGCGGAGACGCGTCTCTACATTCTCGGGGCCGTGGTGTGCGTGCTCGTGGTGTTACTGCTGGCGAGCTCGCTCGGCAGTGTGCGGCGCGCCATGCTCACGCTGATTAACATTCCCCTGTGCTTGGTGGGCGGCATTGCGGCTGTCTTTCTGGCTTCGCCGGATACCGTGGCTTCGGTCTTCATCGGCCCTTATGTGCCGCCAATCCTCTCCGTCAGCTCTTTGGTGGGCTTCGTGACAGTGATCGGCTTTGCCGTCCGTTCCGGTCTCATCCTGCTGAACCGCTACCGCACTCTCGAGGAGTCCGGTATGTCGCGGGAGGATGCTATCCGCGCCGGTTCACGGGAGCGTGTCATTCCCATCATGATGACCTCGCTCACCACCATCCTCGGCCTGCTGCCCCTCGTCTGGGTCCGCAACCAACCCGGCGGTGAGCTTCTGGCGCCCTTGGCCATTGTCCAGCTCGGCGGCCTCATCAGCGCCACGCTCCTCAACCTCCTGGTCATGCCGGCCACCTGCAAGCTCTTCGGGCGCTTCATCTCCCCGAAGGCTTCCTGATCCCTCTTTCTGCATTGGGTTGAGTTCGCCGTCGCCGGTCCCCCGGCGGCGGCTTTTTCCGGCGGTGTGCCGTTTTCGGAACTCCGCGCTTTACGGCCCCCTGCCGTTATGATACAATGGCCCCATGGACGAAGAGAATATGATTTCAACCCTTCTCCCCAAGGCAAAGGAGGATGATCTGCGGGCTTTTGTGCGGGAGTTGGCCGGGACTGATGCTGATTTTGCCGGGAAACTGAGCCAATGGCTGATGAGCAAGTATGCGGCGTATACCAGCAAACCGTCCGTCTATGTGAAAGAGGTGCAGCGATTGTTCAGGCTGACGAACGAGGAACCCCGAGGTCGTCACTATTGGGAAACCGTGTTAGATTTCGCGGCCGTGGAAAGCGGCATGGAGCAGATTGTCGCCGCTCTGAGGCAGAAATTGGCGGATGGATGTTATGATATCATACCCCTGCCCATTGTCACATTTTACTCCGAGCTGGCCGACCAACTCGATGATTTCATGGAGTCGGAATTCGCTGACCTCGACTCTGCCGCGCAGGCGTGCGACGACTTGATCCTGGACTGGGCGAAGTGTCCCGATGTACCTTTGCAGGAGAAGAAGTCACTGTATGAAACCCTGAAGACTCTGTCAAATGAGGAAGTCATGGAGTATGTAAACGGGCTGACGGAGGGGTTCTTCATCAATTACCTCACCTTTATACAGACTCCGGAGGAAGCGTTGGCAAGCATTGAGAAGCGGGAGGCAGAGGGGAGATTGCCGGAAGATGTTGTTCACAGGTATATTGACCTACTGCGTCAATCGGGACGAGAGGGTGAAGCGTCGGAGGTGATCCGCCGCAATCTTAATTATCCCTCCGTGCTGGATGCAGAACTGGACAGGCTCTACGATCAGCAAAACGATTCTGCGGCGTTAGAGCTGCTTGATGCGGCATCCCCGCTGTATCGTAATCGCACCGATATAGAGGAGCGCAAAATCCGATTTCTGACCCGCTCGGGCAATACACAGGGGCTCCTCAATGCTTACCGCTATATCCTGTTGCATAGGTGGGATGATTATGAATACTATACCAAGCTGAAAGAGCTGGCCGGCGAATCAGAGTGGCCGGAACAGTACAGGCTGATTACAGAAGAGGGCGCTCATTCCGATAACTCGGAGTTAATGGCTTATATTTATGCGGAGGAAAAGGACTTTCCGAGGCTTTATCAAACACTGATGAAAGCGCGCTATAATATTCTGAAATTGTTACATCTCCATATGCCGCAGATGCCGGAGGAATACCACGAAAGCCTGTTACAAAAAGCATATAAGCGCATTGATTCCGAAGCGCATGAAGCAGACAAACGACCGGCCTACGCACACGTTGCCTCGCTTATTCAGGAATTTGCCTCACTTCCCGGCGCAAAACCTTTGGCAAAAGAGATGGTTCTCTGTCTGCGCCTTGCCTACATGCGCCGCCCCGCCTACATGGATGAGCTGAACAAGCTGAAACTCGACAGCGACTCCTCTAAGTAGCCCACGCGAGATAATGTAGGGTAAGCCGGAAACGGGGACGCAGAACTCTCGGCGTCCCCGCACTTCCCCCTTTACTTGGTACTTTCACCCCCTTTACTTGGTACTTCCGCCCCCTTTACTTGGGACTTCCTCCCCCTTTACTTGGTACTTCCACCCCCCTTTACTTGGTACTTCCACCCCCTTTACTTTGGAGTTCCACCACCTTTACTTTGGAGTTCCACCACCTTTACTTGGTACTTCACCCCCCTTTACTTGGGACTTCCGCCCCCTTTACTTGGGACTTCCGCCCCCTTTACT
>CAMEZO010000052.1 GCA_945947905.1 uncultured bacterium | reverse complement strand
TTGCCGGCTCAACTCACATACAGGTCCGGCAACGAGAATCGTTCTGATGTAAGCGCTTTTGCGGAACAAGGCCTTCGTGTGTTTGGGGGCTTTTTTCTCTCCGTGTGATTTTCTATCGGTTTGAAATGAGTACAAAAAGAAACGAGAGGCAGGTATCGGCCTGCCTCTCGTGCGGTGTGTGTGGGGAGAATGTTTACTTACACAGCAGCTTGCCGAGCAGCTCCTGGGTATTCTCCGCCAGTTTGGCGGGGTCATCCAGCATACCGGCGCGCAGCAGGGCGGTGTTGATGAGCTGGTTGGCCAGCAGGGTGGCCAGTTCGGCATCCGTGCTGCGCAGCTCGGCCAGACGGCGCACGATGGGGTTGCGCGGGTTGAAAGCTATCTCCGGGTGGCTCTCCGGCACGTCCTGACCCATGGCCTTGAAGTAGGCCTTCATCTCCTGCGGCATGTCACCCGCGCCCTGCAGGGCAATGGCGGGGGCACTGGTCACGCGGCTGCCGGTGGTCACCTTGCTGAAGCGGTCCTTGAACTGCTCCGTCACCCAATCCACCAGGCCCTTGGACTCCTCCTCGCTCAGGCCGGGCTCGCTTGTTTCCTCCGGGGCATCCGGCAGCTCCAGGTCGGCGCGGTCGATGGACTTGATGTCCTTGTCCTCCACCTTCATCAGGGAATCCATCACAAAGCGGTCGCCGTTCTCGGTGAGGAAGATCACCTCGAAGCCGCGCAGCTTGAGCGCATCCAGATAGGGGGAGTTCTCCAATTGGGCGCGGGAGGCGCCGTGGAGGACGTAGATATCCTTCTGGTTCTCCTTCATGCGGCTGATGTAGTCCGCAAAGCAGGTGAGTTTGCCAGCCTCGGTGAAGGTTGACTCAAAGCGGAGGAGCTTGGCGAGCTCGGGCTTATTCTCCCAGGTGGTGACGATGCCCTCCTTGATGTAGCGGCCGAAAGCGGTCCAGAATTTCTCGTACTCCTCCGGGTTCTTCTTGGCGAGCTCCTCCAGGTGCTTGATGAAGCGCTTGGTGATGATACCGGAGATCTTACGCAGCAGGGAGTTGTCCTGCAGCATCTCGCGGGAGATGTTCAGGGGCAGATCATCGCTGTCTACCACGCCCACCAGGAAGCGCAGCCATTCCGGCAGCAGGTTCTCCGGCTTGCTGTCGATGAGCACCTTGTGGCAGTACAGGGAGACCTGCGGCTCGCAGCGGCCGAAGCCCATGCCTTCCGGGTTCTCCGTGGGCACGAAGAGAACGGAATTGAGCACAATCGGGGCATCGGCGCTGAAGTGCATCCACGTCAGCGGCTCCTGGTCGGTGTGGCCCACGAATTTGTAGAACTCGGTGTACTCCTCCTTGGTAACGTCCTTCTTGTTCTTCATCCAGATGGCCTGCACGGTGTTCTGCCGCTCGCCGTCCACGGTGATGGGGAAGGAGACGAAGTTGCTGTACTTGCCCACGATGTAGCGCAGGTGAGCCTTGCGTGCAAACTCGGCGGCGTCCTCCTTCAGGCGGATGAGGATGCTCGTGCCGCGCGGGGTGTCCTCTGCGGCATCGGAGATGGTGTAGCTGTCCTGGCCGTTGCTCGCCCAGGTGATGGCCTTGGCCTCCGGCTGCCAAGAGCGGGTGGTGACTTCTACCTTCTCCGCCGCCATGAAGACGCTGTAGAAGCCCACGCCGAACTGGCCGATGAGGTCCTGCGTGCCGCCTTGCTTCTCCTTGGCCATCTCCAGGAATTTCTTGGTGCCGGAGTGGGCGATGGTGCCCAGGTATTCCACCACTTCCTCCTCGGTCATGCCGATGCCGGTGTCGGTGATGGTCAGGGTCTTGGCCTCTTCATCGGTGGTGAGGGTAATGGCGGGCTCCAGCTCCGGGTTGGCCACGGCGGCGCCGGTGAGCTGCTTGAGGCGCAGTTTCTCCAAGGCGTCCGAGGCGTTGGAGACGAGCTCGCGGACAAAGACTTCGCGGTCGCTGTAGAAGGCATGAATGACGATGTCCAGCAGCTGCCGGACCTCTGTTTGGAATGTATGTGTTTGTTCTGCCATAATGTGATTCAATTTCGGTATGGAGCCTATTATAGGCCGCAGCGGCACGGCGTCAAGGGGGAAAGTGCGGCATACTTGCCCGGGTGCCTTTTTTATACTTGACGCCCCGCCGTTTTTGGGCTAAGCTGGCGGCCTATGGTAAAAACTCTTTTCCTGGGTGCGGCCCTGCTGCTGCCCGCCTTGTCCTTCGGTATGGTGGCCCCCGGCTGCGGCGGAGAGGCCCCCGCCGCGCAGACCGATGAGCAGCACATCGCGCTCTCGCTCTCCGTCGGTCAGGTCATCAGCATCACCCTGCCGTCCAATCCCTCCACCGGCTACTCCTGGTCCGTTGCTGCCCAAGAGGGCGATGCCGCCGAGGTGAAGCTCTCCGTCATCCCACCCCCCGAACCCGCTCCCGGCGAGGAACCCCTCTGCGGTGCTCCCGCTGACACCGAGGCCCGCATCGTGACCATGAAGCCCGGCAAGGCTTCCTTCCTCCTCATCTACTCCCGCCCCTGGGAGAAGGACGTCCCGCCCGTCCAATCCCTTTCCCTGGAGCTTTCCGTGACGGAGTAATCCTTCCGCGGATCTTTTCTTCCGTTCCCCCCGCCGCCTTTTTCCGGTGTCGGGGGGAAATTGTTGCAAATGCGCGCGGCCGTCGGGACTTCCGGCGGCCTAACGTTCGGCGCGTTTGTTGAGACGGCGCGCAACGTAGGCGGGGAGGCCGAAGGCAAGGATGAGAATGAGGGGGATGAAAACGAAGTAGAACAGATTGAGGTAGAGGCGGCAGGTGGAATCTCCGGCGGCGGAGCCGGTCTTCCACCAGCGGTAGCACTCCGTGGGGCTCCAGGAGAGGCCGGAGAAAGGATTGAGGTGCATGAGACCGCGCTTGGCCATGGCCTCCGGTGCCCCCAAACGCGAGGCCATCTCGAACCAAGTGCCGGCGAGCGAGTCCTCATCGTGCTCCTCGTAATAGCGGGCCAGGCGCAGGGCGGCTGCGGGAGAGTTGTAACGCGTAGCAGCGTGTTGAAGCAGGGTGAGGGCCTGCGCCTCGTCCGCCGGCAGACCTTCAGCCCCGGTGAGAAGGAGCTCGCCCAGTTGCTCGGTGGCCGCGACATTGCCCATGGAGGCCGCCTGGCGCAGATAGCCGGCAGCATCGGCAGGCTTTTTCTTCTGCAAAAGACGTTGAGCCTTGGCGTAGATAGCATTCGGAACGTTCGCCTTGGCCGCTATATCGAGGTAGTGCTCCCCCTTTGCCTCATCCTTGGGCAGCACCTGACCCTGCAGGTAGGCCGCCGCCACGGCGTAGGCCATCAGCCCATCACGCGTAGCATCCGCCGCTCGGGCCGCAAAGCCCAGAGCCTTCGCCTCATCCTTGGGCAGCAGCGTGCCCTCGGCGTAGGTTTTGTAGAGCAGGGAGCAGGCCCAGCCGTGCCCCTCCTCGGCCAGGGGCGTCAGCAGCGCCAGAGCCGCCTCGGTGTTCTGCTGCGTACCCGTTCCGCAGAGCTGCATGTAGCCCACCCAGTAGCGCAGCGTGGCATCCTGCGGGGATTTACCGAGGGCATCGGTGTAGAGCTCGTAGGCGTGCGTATAGGCTTGCTCGGACTCCGCCTTCCTGTCCTTTCGGACGAGCAGCTCACCCCGGATGAACTCCGCAGAAGGCTCCCCGGCCTCCCCGGCGCGTTGCAACCACTCTAAGGCCTTCTCCGTGTCCGGCGGGGTGTAGTCCTTGCCGGTCAGGTAGTCCGTACCCAGCACCAGCATGGCCTTGGCGTCGCCTTCCTCTGCCTTCTTGGTCAGCAGATTGCGATAAGTCTCTGCCCAGCGGCGCGCCTGCTCGTAGTCGCCTTTTACCGCATAGCGCATGTAGACCTGCTGCGCTGCGTGGGCATCGCCGGCCTCGGCATCTTTTTTCATGGAGGCAATGGCGGACTCGAATGCGGCGTCCTCGTCGGAAGCGGAGTCCTGCGCGCAGGCGAAGGAAAGAGCGAGGAAAAGAGGAAGGAAAAATCTACCGGACTTGATCAACATGGATAGGGAAGGGGGAATCACCCCGGACTCATGCAAGAGTGCCGGGGTGAGGTAAAAAGGGAAGGGTTATCGGCCGAAACCGCGCCCGCCGCGGGGACCACCGGGACGCCGATTCCCGAAGGACTTGCGGTCACCGAAAGGCTTGCGAGCGCCTCCGAAGGGTTTGCGGTCGCCGAAGCCGCGGCGCTCGCCGTCGAACTTACGCTCCCCGAAGGGTTTGCGGTCACCGAACCCACGGCGCTCGCCGTCGAACCTGCGCTCACCGAAAGACTTGCGGTCGCCGAAACCGCGGCGCTCGCCGTCGAACTTACGCTCCCCGAAGGACTTACGGTCACCGAATCCCCGGCGCTCGCCATCGAACTTACGCTCACCGAAAGGCTTGCGGTCGCCGAAACCGCGGCGCTCGCCGTCGAACTTACGCTCCCCGAAAGGCTTGCGGTCACCGAAGCCGCGGCGCTCGCCGTCGAACTTACGCTCACCGAAGGGCTTGCGGTCGCCGAAGCTGCGCCGCTCGCCATCGAACTTACGCTCCCCGAAGGGTTTGCGGTCGCCGAAACCGCGCCGCTCGCCGTCGAACCTGCGCTCACCGAAAGGCTTGCGGTCCCCGAACTCCACCCGTCCGCGCGGTGCCTTACCGAAAGGCTTACGAGGATGCTCACGCTCCGGCTCGAACATCTCACCCTCCTCGAATTTCGTGTTGAACCCGGGCTCCTCCGCCTCGGTCTCGAAATCAGCCGGATTGAACACATAATCCTCCTCTTCGTCCTCCGGCGCAGCATCCTGAACGGGCTTAGCCTTGGGCTTGAAGGCCTGCTTGGCACTCACCATTCCCTTGCGCGGGCGCGGATTCACCCCGGCCAGCGCCACCTGCTCGGGAGTCAGCAGGGCCGTGTGACCCGGCTCCAGGTCGCCGCCCCACAGGGAGCCGATGCGAACACGCACCAGCTTGCGAACGCGCAGCCCCAGGCAGGCGAACATCTGGCGCACCTGCCGCTTCAGCCCTTGCTCCAGCACCACACAGGCGCGGCGGGGCGAGAGGCGGGCGACGTATTTAGCCTTGGCCTGACCCTCCGGAATACGTACACCCTTCAGCAGCTGCAGCAGAGCCTGTGTGTCAAAGGCCTGGTCCAGCGTCACCCAGTACTCCTTCTCCACTCCGCCGGCGGGGTGCCCCAAGCTGCGGCTCAGGTCGCCGTTGTTGGTGAAGAGCAGCAGACCCTCACTGTCGGCATCCAGCCGGCCGACATAATTCACATAGCGGTATTTGGGAGGCAAGAGGTCATACACCGTCTTGGTGAAGCCCTGTTTCTCCCTGCTGCAGATGAAGCCGCGGGGCTTGTTGAGCAGCAGAACCACCTCCTCCTTGGGCTCGGCCCGGTGGCCGTCCACCTTCACGAAGTCACTCGGCACCACGCGCAGCCCGGGGGTGTCCACCACCTTGCCGTTTACTTCCACTCGGCCCTCCTGAATGAGGCGGTCCGCCGCGCGGCGGGACTCATAGCCACAGGAGGCTAAAAACTTGTTGAGGCGCACGCTCCCTTCCGGGGCGGCGGGGTAATCCGTATTCTCTGGCATAAATCAAAAAAGGGGGAAAGGCGGTGCGTAGACCGTCCGGGGATTTCGGGGCAAAGAAGCCTCGCGGCCACGAGGAACCGAGAGGCTTCAAAAGGTTCAGTAATCGCGTCCTAAGCGAAAATGCAGGGAGGAGCGATCAGGACTCGAACTTGGTCTTGGGCAGGCCGATGGGGCTTTGACCGGGCTTCCACTGCCCGCGCTCCTTCATGAGCTTGACGCGCTCGAAGCGCTTGAGGACAGAACGCTTGCCACCAACGGTACCGGTTGCTTTAAGAGTGGAGTGCTTAGACATATTCTTTGTTTTTTGTAAAGGTTGACCTGCATCACTGCAGAATGCGGTGGACTCTTATACACTGATCTGCGCGGAAAAGCAAGCACAAATTCAAGATTTTTGCGACATACCGGGCAGAGCAGGGGTATTTTTCGGCGGAAGGGCGCGCAGAATTCGCTGCTGAACCCCGGTATTTTGCATAAAACCGCGGAACTCCCGTGCTGCGCGTGTACCGGCTGCGAACACGGGAACCACCGTCCCGGAGTGTCCGTTCGTACCGAAAGAGGCGCGAACTTCACCCCGTGCCGCATCCCCGCCCGTGAGGGCGAGCCCGCCGGTTTGGTGATCTGCCGTGATGACCAGCAGGGTACCCGGATGCTGCCGTACAAAATCCAGCGCGACCCCGACGGCGCGGTCGAAATCGAGGAGCTCCCGCACCGTGTCCTCCAAGTCCTCGTGATGGGCTGCTTTGTCAATCCGGGAACCCTCCACCATCAGGAAGAAGCCCTGCGGGCAGGCCGACAGCCGGCGCAGCGCACGGTCGACGTTCTGCGGCAGCACATCCCCCCGCTCCGCGGCAGGGGGCAAATCACCCGGAGCCGTTAACTCCGCAAGGCGCCCCTCCTCGCGCAGAGACTCCTGCTCCTGCGGGGAGAAATGAGCGGCCCCGCCGCCCAACACAACCTGCGGACGGAAGCGGAGGAGAGCCTTCGCAATATCCGCCGCCATGCTGCGGTGCTTCACCTTAGCGTAAAAAGACGCCGGCGTTGCATCCGTAATATCACCGGTGACAACAAGGCCCACCGCCATTCCCCGCGCCGCTGCCGCCTCTGCCAGGGATTCCTGCGGCTCCCCCGCTGCATTCAGCCCTACACAACCGTTTGCCGTCTTGCACCCGCAGGCCAAGGCCGTGCCGCCCGCAGCGGAATCCGTGATGGTATGGGAAGCCGAGACTGTGCCGGCCAGGGCTGTGTGCGGCAGGGTGAGCAGGTGCAGGCGCCCCCCGTTGGTCAAGGCTCCGCAGCTTATCTGGTCGATGCCCATCCCGTCGCCGATCATGTAAATAACATTGCGGACAGGGGCAGATTCCTCCGGCAGCATCGGCTCTGCCGGCACCTCATGCTGCTGCAAACCGGTAACGCATTGAACCCGGTCGGGCGCCGCCGAGGCCGGGATGCAGAGTCCGCCCGCCGCGGCGAGAGTCAGGAAAAAGGAACGCAGATTCATCTGCGGCCATTATACCCCCGAGCGAGAGGGACGACAAGCTCAAAAAAAGGCTTCGGGCGGCATTTGCGGGAAATTAGTATTGCCAAGCAGGCGGCGCTGTGGTACAATTCGCCACCCGAATTTAACATGAAGCAACTTTTCTTGATCATCTGCGCCGCGTGCTTGGCGCTCGTGAGCTGCCAGCAGCAGCAACAGGTGGGTGCCGGCGCACGCACGCCTAAATATGTATACCGCCCGGGCTACACGGCCACGGTGCAGAGCAACGGCAAGGCGACCATCCCGGCGAAGGCCCCTAAACGAGTCAAGCGCATCATTGCCGCCGGCAATAAGATTGTGGGGCTTCCGTATCGCCGCGGCGGCGGTCACGGTAAGCACTACGATTCCGCCTACGATTGCTCGGGCTCCGTGGCTTTCGTGCTGCGCGAGGCCGGCATGCTGAAGCGCGGGTCGCACCCCGTCTCCGGCTCATTTTTCCGCTGGGGGCGCAAGGGCGCGGGCGATTGGGTGACCGTCTACGTCAAGAACGGCCATGTGTTCCTGACGGTGGCGGGGCTGCGTTTTGATACGACCGGCAGCGGACGCGGGGTGGGGCCGCGATGGTATACGGCCTCCCGCCCGTGTTCGGGATTCTATGTGAGACACGTTCCCGGTTATTGATTATGGAAACAGAAGAAACACAGGCTTCGAGCGAGTTGAACTACGGCCCGCAGCGCATTGATGCCATCATGAAGAACTGGGGGCTGGAGAATCATGATTTGGTGGAGGCCTCCCCGGAGCAGCTCACTCACAAACAGGTGCAGAAGGCCCGCGCCGGGCGCAAGCTCACCCTCAAGCTGATGCAGAAGGTGTCGCGCGCCCTGAACGTGGCTATTTGGTATCGTCTGCCTGCCGAGGAGCGGGAGCAGTACTACGAGTACATCCATCGCGACCTGTTCAGTTATGCGAAGGGGTATGACCCGGATTGGGTCGACCCGAATGAGGCCGTCATGCAGCGTGTGTTAGGCTGATGCAGCAATGCCGCTGACGGTAACCCAGCTTGTTCTGCGTCTCAAAAGCGCAGTGGAGGGCGGCGTAGGCAGCGCCTGCGTGGTCGGGGAGATCGGCTCGCTGCGTGCGGCGCAGAGCGGGCATGTCTATTTTACACTCAAGGACGCGACGGCACAGCTTCAATGCGTGATGTACCGCAGTGTGGCTCAAGCCTCGCCCGTGCGTCTGCGCGAGGGGCTTCTCGTGGAGTTGCACGGTAATACAACGGTGTGGGAAGGCCGCGGTTCGCTGCAATTCACCGTCACGCGCCTTCGCCCTGCGGGGGTGGGCACTCTTCAGCAACAGTTCGAGGCGCTGAAGGCCAAGCTGGCCGCAGAGGGGCTTTTTGATACGGCCCGCAAACGCCCCCTGCCGGCATTTCCGCTCAGCGTCGGCCTGGTTACCTCGGCTTCCGGGGCTGTTATCCAGGATATGCGGCACCGCCTGGAGCAGCGTGCGCCCTGGGTGCGGGCTTACCTTTATCCCGTTACGGTGCAGGGTAAGGGGGCGGAGTACGGCATTGCACGAGCCTTGCAGCGTTGGAGTCATCCGGCTGCTAACGGCTTGCCTCCGGTGGATTATATCATTGTGGCGCGCGGCGGTGGCTCCATGGAGGACCTGTGGTGCTTTAACGAGGAGGTTGTGGCGCGCGCCATTGCGGCTTGCCCCGTTCCCGTTGTGTCTGCCGTGGGGCATGAGACGGATTTTACCATCGCGGACTTTGTGGCGGATCTTCGCGCCCCGACTCCCACGGCCGCCATTGAGCTGACGACACCCGACGCGGCTCGCTTGGATGCCGGCCTGCAACAGACAGCGCTGGATTTGCGCCGACACCTCGCCCGCGCCCTGGAGACCGCTCGCCTGCGTCTGCGTGCGGCCGAGCAGGGGCGCCTCAGCTCGCCCTGTGATACGCTGGCCCCCTTCGCCCAGCGCCTGGACGCGCTGGAGGATGAGTTCCTTTCCGCTACGCACAGCCGCCTGACCGGTGCCGCCAATCGACTCGACCTCCTCGCCGCGTCTCTGTCACCCCTGTCGCTGCGCGCTTCTCTCTCTGCCGCCGCCGCGCGACTCAGCGCCGCCGAGCAGCAGATAAAGACCGCTTTTGCGCATCGTCTTACCCTGCACCGCGCTCGCCTCGATGCCCTGCAGGCCTCCGTCACTGCGGCCAGCCCCAAGCATGCCCTGGACCGCGGCTTTGCCCTCGTTCGCGCCGCCGACGGACGCCTCGCCCGCCGCGCCGCTGACTTTGCCCCCGGCGATGAGCTGCACATTTCCCTTGCCCAAGGCAGCCTACGCGCCGCCGTGTTGAACGAAGTCCCCCCGCCCGGCACATGAATGAAGCGCTGCGAGGGAAGCCCCGCTCTGTCGGTTCAGACCTGCTGCGCTGTTTCCTGTGCGCCGGGGTCATCTTTCACCACTATCGCCCGGTGGAGCCCGGTGTCGGGGCTTTCATGGTCGTGGGCTTTTTTGTGTTGAGCGGGTATCTGCTGGGGCTTAGTCTTAGTAACAGGGAGAGTTTGGATGTGCGGCTTTTCTACAGAAGAAAGGCACTGCGTCTGTTGCCGATGCTGATTGTTTCTCTGGCTCTCGGCTTTGGCTTTTATCTTGCTCACTGCCTGTCAACCGGTGATTATACCGACTTAGTCGCCGAGACTAAATATGGTTATTTTTGTTGGACGGAGCTTATTTCTCATTACAATCCGCCGAGTTGGTTTGTTTTCGCGGAATGTTACTTTCTGATTCTGCTGCCATTCATATTTTTTTCGATGAAACTTCGCTTCGGCCTGCTCATCTTGACCGTATGTGCGGCTGCGCTTGCCTGTGCGCTTCATGCACGGGTGCCCGATACGGTGTACATGGCGGACGGGCTGTACAAGTTGCCGGCTGCAAGACTTTGGCAGTTTTGCGCCGGTATGCTTGCAGCGCAGATGATGTGCGGGCCGCAGAGTCGAGATCATTCTCGCTTCAAAACTCTGCTGTTGCTTTGTTTATCTGCCGTCCTTGTTGCGGGAACGGTTATTCTGGGTAGCATGGATTTGGTTCATGAATTACACTGCCGGGTCCATACGATGGCTTTTGAGATTCCCGCGGTCCTGTTGTACGCATTTCTTATCCCCTTGCTGCACCGGGTTCCCCTCGGCAGGTTTCGCTGTGTTTCCTACCTTGCCATTCTCACATATCCCATCTATCTGTTACATTACCCTCTGCTCAATATCACTGCCGCATGTACCGTCAGGTTGGGTATAGACTGGCGGCAACACCACCTCCCCGTGATCCTTGTTTCGTTGGGGATTACTCTTCTCGTCTCCGCTCTCCTGCAGCACGTCCAAGCAAAGTATATCGACCCTATCTGCGGCGGCGGGAGCGGAAGAGGAAGAAGCCGATGAGGAGGCGGATGAGCGTACTGATGAGACCCCGGCGGGAGGTCGGAATACCGGGGATATAGGTACTGCGGCGCGGATAGTAGGGGCGTCGTGCCATGGTGAATCAGTCGCGGATGATGTACCCGGGTTTGCGGGGGGCAGGGGTGGCCAGGGTGCCGCCGGGGGCCTCGTGGCCGAGGATGCAGATGCCCATGCCCTCCATGGAATCCGAGAGGCCCCACTTGGCGCGGTAGTACTGCAACTGCGGTTGCTCGAACATCTCCTTGGCGCGGTTGATCCAGCAGGAACCGAGGCCCAGGGCGTGCGCCGCGTTCATGAGGTTACCCATGACAAGGACGGCATCCTGTCGGCCTGTGTGGGCAGCGGTATCCGCAAAAACAATGACCAGAGTTCCGGCGCCGTAGAAGGGATCATGCTTGGCGCCCATGATCTCGCCGTTGATACGGGAGAAAAGCGCAACGGTCTGAGGATCGGTGACGAGGACCATGACGGGGCTCTGGGAGCCGTGGCCGGTGGGGGCGTAGGTGCCGGCACGGAGGATGGCCTCGAGGTCATCGGGGGCGATGGGGTCGGCGGTGTACTTACGGCAACTGCGGCGTGTGGTGAGATCGGTGACGGTATCCTTCATACAAAGCCCATTGTACGCGAGGAAGGCGGTATGTCAACGAAAAAAAGCGCAGGGAAGGGGAGCGTGACGCAATTATTTCTTGCAGGGCGGGAGCGGAGGGGATATAGTGTGAGATATGGCAACGATTTACGAACAGATTACCGAGGGAATGAAAGCCGCCATGCGCGGCAAGGACACCGTGACGCTGGGCGCGTTGCGCGGACTGAAGACGGCCCTGCAGAATGCGCAGGTGGCCAAGGGCGGCAACGTGCACGACGAAATGAGCCCGACCGAGGCTCAGAACGTGGTCCGCAAGCAGATGAAGCAGCGCGAGGACGCCATTGCGATGTACGAGAAGGCCGGACGTCCCGAGTTGGCGGAGAAAGAGAAAGCCGAGATGGCCGTGCTGGCCGCCTTCCTGCCCCGCGAGATGACGCCGGAGGAGATCGCCCCCGTGCTTGAGGCCGTGGTGGCCGAACTCGGTGCGAGCAGCAAGAAGGACATGGGCCGCGTGATGAAGGAGATGCAGAGCCGCACGGAGGGTCGCGCCCCGGGCAAGGTACTCTCGCAGATGGTGTCGGCGCGCCTGAGCTAAGGCTATGTTCTGCGCGGTGATTGTGGCGGCGGGCAGCTCCCGCCGGGCGGGTTTCGACAAACTGGCCGCTGACTTGGCCGGGGTGCCCGTGCTGCGCCGCAGTGTGGCGGCCATGGTGGCCGGCGGCTGTAAGGCTGTGGTCGTCGTGTGCCCGGAGGAACGTTGGCAGGCCTGTGGCTTGGCTGCGGAGGAATGGCCCGTGCCGCTCATCCGTGTGGACGGCGGGGCCGAGCGTCAGGACTCCGTGGCGGCCGGCTTGGCTGCCTTGCCGGAGGGGACGGAGTGGGTGGCGGTGCATGACGGAGCGCGTCCGCTCATCAGCCCTTTGGGCGTGCGCGCTTGCCTGGCTGCGGCACAGCGCACCGGGGCGGCAGCCTGTGCTCATCCCGTGGTGGATACCCTCAAGCGCGTGGACGAGCATGGTTGTACCTTGCCGGAACCCGTGAGCCGCGAGCGCCTGTGGGGGATGGAGACTCCGCAGATTTTCTCCCTGAACCTGTTGCTGCGTGCTTATGATGCCGTGCGCGAACGCGGCCTGGCCGTCACGGATGAGGTCTCTGCTTTGGAGGCAATCGGCGTTCCCACCACCTTGGTGCAGGTGGGTGTTAATATGAAGATTACCATGCCCGGTGATCTGGAGCTTGCAACGCTTATTCAGAAGTACGGATGCTGACACCCGAAACAACGCGAGTATGGATTATAGGCGCGGCCGGTTTTTTAGGTTCGGCCCTGCGTCTGGAATGTGCCGCTCAGGGTTGGCCCACGGTGGCACTGGATGTTGACTCTCCCCTGGTGGATGTACAGGGAGATGCGGCGGATCCTGCTACCCTGCAAGAGGCCCTGCGGCACAGCACGCCCACGCATATCTTCTGCTGTACGGCGACACACGGCGGGGATGCCGCCGCCTATCGTCACGCCTATGTCGATGTTGTTCGTTCCCTGAAGGCAGCCGTTCCCGGTGCCCGATTGGTCTTCTGTTCCTCTTCCTCGGTTTACGGCAGAAAAGACGGCAGTGTGGTGACAGAGGACAGCGAGTGCCTGGCCGAGGGTGAGCGGGCAGAAGCCTTGTTGGAAGCCGAGCGCGAGGTTCTGCGTGCCCGTGGTTGTGTAGCGCGGTTGACGACACTTTTCGATGAGAAACGCTGCGAACTGATACGCAGGTTTTTGGCCGGCGAACCTAAACTCCCCGGTCCGCCCGAGCGTATTCTGCAATACCTGCATCGTCAGGATGCTGTGCGTGCTCTGCTCCTGCTGGCGGATCTGCCGAGCGGCATCTATAATGTGGCCGCAAACCCCATTGCCAAGTATGAGGTATACGAGCTGTTGGAGCGCAGTTTTGCCAAAAAAGCCTCGCGGGAGACATCGGCTCCCGGCAAGCGTGGCTGCTGTCACCAGTATGTCGTTACGTCGGAGGACTTGCAGGATGTCGGTTGGCAACCCGAGAAAACGCTGACGAACTGCATTCGCTCCCTGGCCGGTAAATGAGACTGGACTACTACGAGCTTTTGAACTGCGAGCGCGGTGCCACGGACGCGGAGCTGAAAAACGGCTACCGCGCCATGGCGAAGAAGTTTCACCCGGATGTGAATGAGGGCGATGCTGAGGCCGAGGAGCGTTTTAAGCTGGTGGTGGAGGCTTATCGGGTGCTCGGTGATCCCGAGAAGCGGGCGGATTATGATACCTGGTTGGATCGCCATGCGATTTATGCCGAAAAACCGGAGCTGGAGAATCTGCGTCGGCGCCCCGCTCGGTTCTCTGTGAGCAGTGCGCGTGCACGACGTGAGAACCGCGACAGCCGGCGCCGTGAGGAACGCGAGGAGCGCCGCCGGCCCCGCCGCTTCGGCGAACGCGCTGCTGCATCGGTTCCTCTGCCGAAGCGCGGTTTCCTGCCTCTGCTCAATCTGCCGCGCGTGAAGTTGGGTACGCACCCCTTTTTACCCATCATTTACGGGCTGGCTGTTGTCTGTTTTATCGTGCCGCCCATCGTGCACCATTATCGCTTGGTAAACGAGGTGGAGGAGCGCAAGGCCGCGGCCGAGGCCGAACAGACGGCAAAGAAACTCCGCCCTCGCAAGGCGACGATCTGTGCCCGCACGGCGGAGGAACTGATGGCTCTGCCCGCCGAGATGACGGATCTGGAGCGGCATGTCAATTATCTGAGCTACACGGATAACCTGATACGCGCGGCACATCGCGGGGACGCCGGGGCGCAGGTGCGATACGGCATGCTGCTCTACACCGGGCAGGGCGCTTGGTTTGACCCCGACCGACTGACCCGTGACCCGCAGGCGGCCTATGCTTGGTGGGAACGAGCCGCTGCGCTGGGGGACCCGAATGCCAAGGGCCTGCATACCCTGAAGAGCGAGGCGCCGCGCCTGCGCCTGGTTGAGCTGCCCCCCGGGCCCACGGATGATTATGACGGGGATTTGCCCTTGTGAACCGCGTCTGTGCTCGATTTGCGGCTGCGTCGGTGTCGGCGATTCTGTCTCGGTAGGTCGGGCTTGGGACGCTGCGTCATGAGTAACAGAAGGAAAACGGAAGCGGGGGTGATGCTGACCGGGGCATCGGCATACACGCTTTCCACTAAGTGCATGGCCTTGCGTAACAGGGCCTCGTAGTCCTCCTCTCCCGGGCACAGACCGGCTTCCACCAGGTCCAGCAGCAGGCCGGCGAGCCATCTCATGGGGGCCACCAGGTCC
>CAMEZO010000051.1 GCA_945947905.1 uncultured bacterium | reverse complement strand
GTGGGATTGAGCACATGGGTGCGATCCACTACCCAGCGGCACTCGGGTTTCCAATCAATCGCGGTCAGAATGCCGCGCGCAGCCGATGGCGTCATCACCTCGTAGGTCATGCGCTCGGCCTTCAACTCGGGGCGCGTGAAACACGCATAATCGCCCCAGACATGGAGTTTGATTCCGTAACTCATTGTATCGTAATCATTGAATATAATTGTCGTTCGGCGGCTCGCGGAGCAGCCCCATGCATGTGTTGTAGCGGGCCGTATCGTTCATCAGGTAAACCCCCGCCTTTTCGTGCAAAATCTCACAGGGTAGGTCTTTTGCCTCGGTATCGTATACAGAAACAGTAAATTGTTGAAGCTGTCGGAAAAGTTCACGCGAAGGCATTTGCCCCGCGCGATTCAACTCGCGCAAATGCTCGGCCAGTTTGTCAGCCTCGGGGCCGTAGGGAACCATGACACTGTGCGTTTCAGCATCGATGAGGCGGAAGAGTGAAGCAATTTTCCGGAAGGGTATGGTCTCCAATTCTTGGAACTGATGACCTATCTCTGCCAAAATACCGTGAGCATCCCAATGCCCGGTAGCCGCGCCCCGCTGCCAGTAGAAATGTCGGAAATAGCACTCCACAGCCTCGCTCGAGAACCAATCCTTATCACCGAGATTCGGCAGCGTGTTTTCCCATGCTGCTACGGCATCCCGCAGCGTGACAAATGAGGATGGTAACGAATACTCTGTCGAATTGAACGAATATACCGCACCCATGAGAAGCTCGCCGTGTCGATTGCAGCGGCCTGCTGCCTGCGCCAGAGAGTCCAGTCCGCAGGCATCCCGGTAGACGATGGGGAAGGATACATCCACCCCCGCTTCCACGACTCGGGTTGATACCAGTATCGTCGGCAGTCCGGCGCGCAGCCGCTCGCGAACTTCATCCAGCACAGCAGTGCGGTGAGCGGGGCACATGCGCGCCGAGAGATGAAAGACGTTTGCCGCCCCCTGCTTCTCCAGCAGGCGGTACAAATCCTGTGCTTGGCGAGTCAGATTAACAATGAACAGTGCGGAGTCATGCCCGGTGTCGACGAAATGTTGTGCCAATTCCTGCAGCGACATATTACCCAGCGGCTCGACCCGCACTCGTTTCATCCGCTCTTGCAGCTCTCGTTCCATGGCCTCACCCAGCAGACTGCGAATTTCACCGGGATGCCAACCGATATTGAAGCCCTCTTCCGGGCGGTTGACAAGGGCCGGCTGGGTGGCGGTGCAGAGCACCAAGGTGCAATCGCACAAGCGCTGCAGGCTCTTGAGTGCCGCCAGACAGGGGGCCAGATACTCCGGCGGGAGGGCTTGAGCTTCGTCAAAGATGATGACCGAGCGCCCGATATTGTGCAACTTGCGGCAGCGTTTGGGTGCGGCGGAAAACAGCGACTCAAAGAACTGCACGTTGGTCGTAACAATGAGCGGGGCGTCCCAATTTTCGGAAGCGAAGCGGTTGGCCTCCCTGTCGTTTTCCTCGGCCAGGTTGCTGTGGTGCTCTACAACGGCATCATCTCCCAATACCGCGCGGAATTCCTTGGCGGTCTGCTCGATAATGCTCGTGTAGGGTATTACATAAATGACGCGGTGTAATCCCTGTCGGATAGCATGCTCCAGCGCGAAGCTGAGAGACGAGAATGTCTTGCCTCCCCCGGTGGGCACGAGCAGTCGGTAGACACCGCGCGACTCCGCACCGGCTGCACGGCAGCGAGCGTGGATCCTTGCTCGCAGCTCATTGATGGGCCCGGACGCCGCATGCTCACGCTCCGACAGGAAGGTCTCCAGACGCTCCTGTAATTGTTGCAAGGACGGCAGGTCATGAGCAGCTCGCTGTTGCGCCGTCTTCGGATCACAAAAGGCCTCTGTTGCCGACCAATCTGCATCGACCAGACACGAGTGCAGCATGCGAACCAGCATGCTACAGGTGAACATCGCCTCCTTCCCCTGTGTTATGCCTGCCATCAGCGCGGCCGGATTAAGGGAAACCGTGCGGTTATAGGATGCCGGCATTGCGGCTCGCACATCCGGGCGAAGAGAGGTCGACTTCAATTTCGCGAAAAGATCGGTTCCGTCCGGAAGCCCGACGTGATGGCCGTAAAGAGTGTAGGGAAGCAGCGTCTTAAGCAAGCAATTCTCCTGCTGATGAGCCAAAATCGCGGCGGCTGTCTTGTGGTCGGCGGATTCCCCGCCCAGCAGGTGACGCTGGAAAGCGGGGGATGCCTTGCCCATATCATGCGTCAGCGCCAGAAATTCGGCAATCTCCCGCAGCGCGGGAGCCAAGTCCGCACGGGACCAGTCACCGAAGCTGCGAATATATTTTGCCGTCAGCTCGGCGTGCCCGTTGGGGCCATACAGCGGCTCCCACAGCTCCGGCGGTGCTCCTTCCTTGGTGTGAGCGTAAATCATATGCTACCGAAAGTTGATTTTCTCAAATGAGAACCGGGGTTTCTTCGCCGAGATGAAATCCCGGTGACCGTGTGTCGCCTCTGCCGAAGGGAAGGAGAAGATGTTTTCTGTGATGGCGCGTTGCATGGTGAAATACTACATATGAGCCTTACCGAGTATAAGAATAGAGGAACGGTAATCTGATGTCAAGGAAAAAAATCGAATAAGTGCAATTTTTTTCAAGCGGACTGCTTCGTGACGCAATAAATGAATCGACCTTATCTCCTCCGGGATCACGGTGGTATGTTTATAGATCGGCGGCGTGTTCGGCGCCGGCAGATTTCAGCAGGCTGACGACCTCGGCGACTCGTGCGTAATCGAGGGGCGTTTTACCTTCGGTACTCCGGGCGTTGACGACCGCGCCTGCATCCAGGAGCAGCTTTACTACGTCCGCGCGACTGCCGGCGGCGGCCCAATGCAGCGGTCTGCGTCCCTTGGCATCCGTGGTTTCTACGTCCGAGCCCCCGAGCAGGCACAGGGCGACCATATCACGGTTACCTTTTCGGGCAGCTCGGAGCAACTCATCGTTCATCGGGGTAGGGACCCCTTTCGCCATGGCGTATTCGAGTCGCTCCCGAGCCTCCTTTAAGTCTCGGGTAACACCCTGTCCCTTGGCATACATGCGAGCGAGTGCACTCTCCGCTTCGGGATGTTCTTCTTCCGTTGCGCAGCGGTACCATTCGGCCTCCTTGCGGTAATTTTTGGTAACGCCTATGCCGTTGTAATACATCTCGGCCAGACTGACCTGTGCATAGGTATTCCAGTGTTCTGCGGCCTCCTTGTACAGTCGAAAGGCCTTGACGGAGTCCTGCGGAACACCCTCACCGACCTCGTACATATGGGCCAGTTGATACTGTGCCCGCCAATCGCCCAACTCCGATGCGCGCCGATACCAGTGGGCTGCCTCCCTGTAGTTTACGTCTACCCCATCGCCGTAATAATAAATACTACCCAAAATGTCGCAGATATGCATAAAGCCCTCTTTCGCAACGACTTTATACCATCGGATAGCCTCTTTCATATTCACCGGTACCAGCTTGCCCAAGTGGTAGAGATTGGCCAATTCCATCCGGGAGGAGGTGTCTCCCTGCCTTGCCGCCTTTGTGTGCCACATAACAGCTTTCTCACCGTCTTGCCGTACACCCTTCCCTTGTATATACATTTCGCCGAGTTGATGTTGGGCGGCTGAATTACCCTGCTTGGCGGCGGCCATATACCACCGGAAGGATTCAGCAAGATCCTTTTCGACACCATACCCGCATTCGTAGGACAACCCAAGCATGCATTGAGCCCCATCATCGCCCTGTTCGGCGGCTGCTCGATACCATTTAACAGCTTCTTCGTCATTTTTCTCCACGCCGTGTTCGTAGAAATAGCACTCTCCGAGCATATATTGGGCATCGGCTTCTCCTTGCTCTGCCGCTGCACGGTACCATTTAACGGCTTCCGCTTCGTTCTCTTGTACGCCCATTCCGTAATAATAACATTCGGCAAGCTCGTATTGGGCATCGATATACCCCTGCTCGGCAGATGCTTGACACCACTTGAAGGCCTCCCGCTCGTTCATCGGCACTCCTTCGCCGTAGTGATACAATTCCGCGAGCCTGAACTGAGCTTCAGGGTGCCCCTGTTTTGCTGCTTTTCGGTACCACCGGGCAGCTTCCCGGAAGTCCTGCTCCACACCCAGACCGTTATCATACATCCAACCGAGCATGAGCTGTCCCTCTGCATTGCCCTGTTTTGCCACCTTCCGGTACCATTGAACGGCGGTTGCGTTATCCTTTGCCACTCCGTGTCCCGCCAGATACATATCAGCTAGGCAGTACTGCGCCTCGGCGTATCCCTTCTGTGCTGCTTTTCGATACAGTTCGACGGCCTTTTTGTCATTCTTCCGGACCCCGAGCCCATTCTCATACATCCGTCCGAGGGAAGTCAGGCCTACGACATCCCCCTGATTCGCAACGGAGCGATACCACTTGACTGCTTTTTTGAGGTCCTGCTCACCTGCACAGCCAATCTCATACATCTCTGCTAAATAAAATTGCGCAGAGATCTCTCCCTGTTTTGCTGACAGGGAGAACAACTCGAAGGCCTTTTTCGTATCTATTCCGAATTCCTCGTCCCGGTAATAAAGACAGGCCAGGTTGAGCTGCCCTTTGGAATGCCCCTGAGCAACCGCTTTTCGGTACCACCTTGCCCCCTCCTGCAGATCCTTCTCCACCCCCATGCCGTGATTGTACATCCACCCCATGTTGACCTGCGCGGTAGCATCTCCCTGTTCCGCGGCCTTGCGGTACCATTTGACGGCCTCAACGTTGTCCGAAGGCACCCCGAAACCATTCTGATACATCCACCCGATTTCGTTCTGCCCCTCGGAATATCCCTGCGCAGCCGCCTTGCGGAGCAAATCGAGGGCCTCCGTATAGTTGCGTCTCACGCCCCAACCATGCTCGTACAGTATCCCGAGGAAGGTTTGCGCCGGTGCGAACCCGCGTTCTGCCGCTTTGCGGTACCACTCGGCAGCTTTACGGTGGTTCCGCTTCAGCCCGCGTCCGAGTTCATACATCTCCCCGAGCCTCGTCTGCATTTCCGCCCCGGCCTCCTCCATCAGCGCCTCAAGTTTTTTCTTGTCTTTCCCGGCGCGTTGAAGCAGGGCCTTCACTCTCTTAATATCTGCTTGCGTTATCTCCTTCATGTCCGTCAAATGTCATTTATCCGAGTATAGCCCGCCTCCTCCAGCCCGTCAAGCAAATATGATGAGGAAGCACAAAAAAATGAAACGCAGGGGCCGTGGACTCACAGCCCCTGCGTTTTCATCGACCCGGGGGGAGATTATTTGATGGTAAATTTGATATTGGTCTGCCTCCATGAATCAGCCTCGGCAAGACCGGTGCAGGTGGCGATGCCGGAGGTGGCGGTTTGGAAGTGGAGGGTGTAGGTGTTCTCCCACTCGTAGCCGGGGAAGACGAGGGTCGCGGTCCTTTGACCGGTTTTGGTATAGGTGTAGGAGGTGGGTGTTTTGTCGTCGCCGGATATGCAGGTGGCGAGCAGTTTGCCATCGCCTACCTCGTCACAGGTGCCTTTTTTGGTGTTGGTCTTAGCAGTCAGTCGGTAGGATACATCAGAGGCCTCCTTGTCGACCTCCCAAGTTTTGCCGCCGTCGCAGGAGAGGTGGCAGGTGGCGGAGGAGTAATCGAAGGAGATGGTCTTGCCCGCAAGGGAGGCGGGAGCGAGGGCAGCGGAGACCTCTGCGGCGGGGCTTTGCGGGGCTGAGAAGGGAGCGGGGGAAAGCGCCATACCCGCCATGGCGATGAGGGAAACGAGTGTCATTTTTGTGAGAAGCTGCGGTGGTTATGCGTGCGCGTCGGAACAGATATCCCGCGCCGTTGCGAGTATAGCAAAAAATCCTCCGACCTGCAAGCCGAATATGGGCGGCATATGCAAAAACCCCGCCTGCGGGGCATGGAGCCGGGCAGGCGGGGGAAGGGGTGGGCAGGGGCGATTACAGATGATCCTTCTCGCCGGGGCCCCAGCTGGGGATGAAGTCCGGAATCTTGTTACCGGAGCCGGGGCAGTCATCCTTGACGCGATACTGCTTGCGCAGCTCGTAGTACTTCTCCGTCAGCTCCTTCATGACCTCCGCATAAGCGGGATCTTGGGAAACGTTGTGGAGCTGGTCGGGGTCCTTCTCGTTATCAATGAGCAACCACTCGTTGGACGGCTTGCGCTGGCCGGACTTCCGCTCCTCCGGGGTGGGGGTCCAGATGTGCGCGAAGGTGTAGCGAGAGGTACGCACGCCGTCGTGGCGGGGCGCATTGTGCTCACCCGGCTGCTCGTAGAAGGCATAGTAGAGAGCGCGGTCGGTGAACTCCGGAGCCTCGCCCGTCTTGAGCAAGGGCACGAGAGACACGCCGTCGAAGGTGGCGACGTTCTTGGAGTTATCCGCCTCTGCCAGCTCCACGATGGTGGGAGCGTAGTCGATATTCTGCACCATGGCGTTGGAACGCACGCCGGCGGGGATGTGACCCTTCCAGCGCATGATGAGCGGCATGCGGAGACTCTGCTCGAAGATGTGACGCTTATCATACCAGCCGTGCTCGCCGGTATAGAAGCCCTGGTCGCCCACATAGATAACGAGCGTCTTCTCGGACAGCCCCTTCTTATCCAGATAGGTGAGGATGTCGTTGATCGACTCATCCACGCCCATGATGGTGCCGAGGTAGTCCTCCATGTACCAGCGCCAGCGCTGCACGGTCATATCATGCTGATTCTGAATCTTGCCGCTCTTGAAGGCCTCCACGAACTCGCGGGTGCGGGTATCGAAGAAATCCTTGTAGATGCAGCGCATGCCGGGGTCGATGCTGTTGAGATCCCAACCATAATTCGTCTTGGTAGCATATTTCGGCTCGAAGGTGTTCCAGTCGAAGTCCGCAGGAATTTCATCCTTGAAGCGACCGTTGTTGACCATCTGGCGCAGCTTCCACTTGGGAACGATCTCCTTCATCACCTCGAAGGGAATGAGGTCCTGGTTGAGGTGTGAATCGTTCCAGTTGCAGAGATCCCAACCGACAGTCTGACGACCCTGGCCGAAGAACTCCGGGATGTCCGACCAAGTGTCATCGATGGTAGAGGGCGGCGTCATCTTCGCGACCTCCTCCTTCACCTTCTGCAGGTGGCGGGGGGCCGTGACCCAGTTACGGTGGGGAGCCTTGTGACCGAGGATGAGCGCGAAAGGCTTGCTCTTATCGCGATTCTCGATCCAGTCGATAGCCTTGGAGGTAAGCAGATCCGACACATAACCGCGCTCCGTCTGGCCTACGGTGCCACCCTTGGGCCCGAGGGAGAGGAAGTGCGGGTTCCAGTACTCACCCTGGCTAACGAACACCTGCCAGGAATCGAAACCGGTGGGCTGGGAGATCAGATGCCACTTACCGACGATACCCGTGTGGTAACCGGCGGCCTGCAGCATCTTGGGGTAGGTAGGCTGCGCGCCGTTGAAGGCCGGGCCGCCGTAGTTATACAGGAAGGCGTTGTTGTGCGAGTGACGCCCCGTGAGCATGCAGGCGCGGGAGGGCCCGCAGAGGGAGTTTGCACAATAGGCGCGATCAAACACCATACCTTCCTGCGCCATTCGGCGGAAGCCGGGCAGGGGCACGGGGCTGTCCTTCTCGCAGGTGCCCAGAGCCTGGACGGCATGGTCATCCGATATAATGAACAGGATGTTCGGCCGCTCATCGGCAGCTTTCACCATGGAGATGATGCTGCCGAACGCGCAGGCCGCCATCGAGATAATGGAGGTCAGTTTCATACGCCGTGCATCATAGCACATTTCTGCCCGCCTTGCAAGCAAAAAGAGAAAAAAATCCCCCGGAGAATGCCGGGGGAGTCACCTCAGCACCCCTTCAAAGCGCGCCGCAGGGCCGCGATGCAGCGCTCATTCTGCGGCGGCGTGCCGATGGTGATGCGGATGTACTCGCCCAGCCCGTAGCCGCCCATGGGACGCAGGATGACACCCTCCCGCAGGCAGGACTCGAACACCGCGCGGCCGCATCCCACCTTCACGAGGATGAAATTGGTGTGCGAGGGCACGAAATCCAGCCCCATCTCCCGGAAAGCCGCCTCATACTGCCGCCGCCCCTCCGCCACCATGGCCACGGAAGCCGCCAGGTGCTCGCGGTCCGCCAATGCCGCCAGCGCCGCCGCTTGGGCAGGCAGGTTCACATTGAAGGGAGAGCGCGCCTTGTTCATGAGGTCCGCAATCTCCGGCGAGGTGATGGCATAGCCCACACGCAGACCCGCCAGCCCGTAGGCCTTCGAGAAAGTCCGCAGAATGACAACCGGCTGCCCCGCGCGCAGGTACCTGAAGGTATCCGGCTGCTGCTCGGCGAAGTGAATGTACGCCTCATCGAAACAGACCACCACATGCGGCGGCACGGCAGCCATGAAGGCATCCAGCTCCTCCTGCTGCACCATGGTACCGACCGGGTTGGTGGGGTTGGTGATGAACACGAGCCGTGTAGCCGGGGTAATGGCCCGCAGCATGCCCGCCAAGTCGTGCGTCATGTCCGGCTTGTTCGGCACCTCGGTATAGCGGCAGTTGAAGAGGCGCGACATGAGCAGGTAGAGTGTAAAGCTGTACTGCGCCGCCACCACCTCCGCCTGCGGGTTGAGGAAAGCATGGCTGACCAGCTCGATGAGCTCGCTGCTGCCGGCACCCACCACCGTCTGCTCGAACGAGACACCCCAAAGCTCCGCCAGTTTGCTGCGCAGGGCAAAGGACGCGCCGTCCGGGTAGAGATTGATACCCGTGCAAGCCTGCTGCGCCGCAGCCACGGCGGCGGGGGAGGGCCCCAGTGCGTTCTCGTTGGAGGCCAGCTTCACGATATCCTCCGGCGCGAGGTTCAGCTCACGGGCGGTCTCCTCGATCGGCTTGCCGGGCTGGTAAGCCACCAGCCCCTGCACGTACTTGTTGCAAAAATCTGCGATACTCATGGCGACTGCGGGATTATACCCCCGGGGGAAGCAAAACTCAAGCCTTGATTTTGCCGCGCGCCTGCATTATACTCTCCGCATGAAGAAATGGCACAAGCGCACCCTCGCGGTGCTGGCGGTGGGGAGCCTCGGCACGCTCGCCTTCGCCCTGCGCCCCGCTTGGTTTCCCGATGCGGCAACCCCGGCCACTCTGCCGCCCGCCGAGCAGCAGAGCCTCGATGAGCCCTGCGTGCTGGACTACGCCTGGGACATGAAGGACTCCCCCGGCATCACCGTCTACCGCAGCACCGGGCAGGAAGACGCCTTCTCCCTTCTGCGCGAGGCCGTGTGGCACATACGCCTGGCTGCGGAGGATGGGCAGGTGCGCGTGACCGCCGATGCTCCCGTGCTACGCGCGGCGGAGCACTTCTGCCGGGTGGAAACCGAGTACGCCCTGCGCAAGGAGGGGGAAGCCACCGTCCGCATGCCCCGGGGAACCCTGCACACCGTACGCACCTACGAACTGCGCTGTGCCGTGACCGTTCACCGACCCTTTTGGCAGCTACCCGTGCGCACGGAAGCCGTACAGTGTCTGCGTGTGGACTTTGAGGAAGGAACCGCGGACTACATCGAGCCGAGACCCGAAGGGCAGGGGGCCGGCCGCAGTGTGCGATCGGTCTCCCGCAGTGCGCCTCTTCCTGCTAAATATGACGGAACGGAGACCGAACGAGGCCTGCAGCGCATTTGCTACCTCCTGGCCGATGTGCAGGAACCCGCGCGGGCGGAAGCCGTGGGGCGTCTGCTGCCCGCCTATGCGGCGCGCCTGCTTGCGTATGCGGACCCCGAGGCGCCATGGCCCGACTGCTGGGGCTCGGCGGAAGAGACCGCCGGACGCTGCTCTGCCATGCTGCAGCCCACGCTGCGCTACTTCCGCGAGCACGACTGCTTCGGCAGCGAGAAACTGGCCGAATTCCTCCGCAGTCCCGAGTTTGTACGCCTCTTCGGTTCGCCCGATGAGGAGGAAAACACCCGGGACGGAAAATAAGGTTGCACTCCGTGAGTATTTGTGCTACACTGCCGAGCGATACGTATGAAAAATCTTCTCTGTTTCCTCTTCTCGGCTGCGGCCCTGCTGTGCTCCTCGCTTTTCGCGGCGTCGGAGTACGAGACCACGCTGTCCCGCGCCGGTCGCAAGCCCGTGGTGCTGTTCTGCTACGGCGTTGACTTCGACAAGAACGGCCCGGCGGTGCGGGAGGCCTTCATCGGCAAGAAAGGGATAGCCCCGGCCCTCAAGGGAGCCATTCTGCTGGAGGTGCCTGTTTATCAAAATCCCGATGAGAAGCAGAAGAAAGAGTGGGAGCGCCTGATGGGCAACAAAAGCCTGCCCGGCGGCATTTGGAGCTATCCCTGCCTGGCCGTGGTGGACGGACGGGGCAATCTGCGCGGCATCGTGCAGAGCGCCGAGGAAATGAAGAGCCCTGAGACGGCCTGCGCCGCCCTCGAAAAGCTCGTGAAAGCCTTTGATGAACAGGAAGCCCTGCTGGCCAAGGCCCAGACCGCCTCCGGTACCCGACGTCCCAAGCTGGTGGCCCGCGCGGCGGATGTGCCCATCATGCTGCCGGCGGACCTGCGCAGCAGTCGCCGCCGCCGCGCAAACGATCGTCCCATGAAGGACACCATCGGGCTGGAGAAACGCCTGAAGTTCGATCCGCTGGCCGTCGTCACCAAGCTGCAGCCCCTCAAGCCGGAGGAAGCGAACACCTACATCCGCCGCCTGATGTTGCAGGGCTGCTACTCCCGCCTGCAGCGGCAGGAAATGATGGCCGCCTATGCCGGACACCTGCGCCGCAGCGGGGCCTCGCGCGAGCGCCTGCGCGCGCTGTATACCGAGATGCGCAATATAGACCCCACTACCGTCTATGCCGCCTACGCCGAGGGAGCCATAGCGCTGTGGGTTGACTCCCAAGAGGCGGTGGCCAAGGAGACTGCCGCCAAGAAGCAAAAGGCAGAGTCCGCCAAAAAGAGCGCCCTGGGCAGCACCGAGATACCCGAGGACGACTGGTTTGACGACGACGAACCCACCCCCGCGCCTGCAAGCACTACGCCCCCGCCCCCCGGTAAGGGCAAGAAGACGGCCCTCGGCAGTACCTCTCTTCCCGAGGATGACGAGGCAGAGGGCGAGGAGGATGACTGAACCGCCCGCTCTTTTGCCGAAAATACAGCCCGTCGCGAAAAAAATACTTGAAAAAGACTGAAAAAAAAGCTACTATAGCCGCAAGAGTACAAACCTGCTCGAAACATCTCAACACATGAATACGACACTCAAACTTCACGGATTGGTGGCGGCAACGCATACACCGATGAACGCCGATGGTACCTGCAACCCCGATGCCGTTGATGCCCAGGCCAAGTTCTTGGCGGAGCAGGGCATCAAGATGACTTTCATCACCGGCTCCACCGGCGAGTCTGCCCACATGCAGCTCACCGAGCGCAAGGAGAACATGGCCGCCTGGGGCGAGGCCAAGAAGAAGTACGGCATCGGCTTTGTGGTGCACACCGGCGGCAACAGCGTGTATGACGGCCGCGAGCTGGCTGCCTACGCTGCCGAGTGCGGGGCGGACGGCACGGCCAGCAACTCCCCCTGCTACTTCAAGCCCGGTTCCGTGGAGGCCTTGGCCGACTGCGCTGCCTTCGAGGCTTCCGGTGCTCCCGACCTGCCTTACTACTTCTACGACATCCCCGTGCTCACCCACGTGGCTTTCAACCCCTGCAAGATCATCGACGCCATGGCGGCCCGCATCCCGAACTTCTGCGGTGTCAAGTTCACCAACCCGGACTTGGCGCTGTACATGGATGCCCTGAATCACGACGGCGGCAAGTGGGATATTCCGTGGGGCGTGGATGAGTGGTTCCTGGGTGCTCTGGCCACGGGCGCCAAGGGCGGTGTGGGCTCTTCCTTCAACTATGCTCCCGCGCTGTACCAGAACATCATCAAGTCCTTCAACGAGGGGGATGTGGCTCATGCCCGCCACCTGCAGCTCCTCTCCGTCAAGATGATCAACATCATCGCCTCCCACGGCTACATGGGCTGCTGCAAGCAGATCATGGGCTGGTGGGGCGTTGACCTCGGCCCGGCCCGCCTGCCCATGGGCACCCCGGATGCCGCTACCGTCAAGCAGCTCCGCGATGAGCTCACCGCCATCGGCTTCTTTGACTGGGCTATCAATAAGTAATCCCCGCAGTATATGATCAATACGCAAGAGCTGGGGGCCTTTTACAAGGATAAGTTGCTCAACGGCAGCATTCCTTTCTGGTTCCCCCGTCTTGTCGACACAAAGCACGGCGGCATCTACCACTGCGTGGATGCCGACAGGCGTATTGTGGATACGGACAAGAACACCTGGGCGCAGGGCCGTATGGCTTGGATGCTGCTGACCTGCTACAACAGTATCGAGAAGCGTCCGGAGTGGAAGGAGTGGGCGGAGAGCGCCCTGAACTTCCTGGAGACGAAGTGCGTGGACCCCGAGGACGGGCGGTTGTTCTTCCATGTGACGGAGGACGGTACCCCCATCCGCAAGCGCCGTTACGCGTACTCCGAGTGCTTCACCGCCATTGCTTGGGCGGCGCATTTCGGTGCCACGGGTGACCCCAAGAGCGCGGAGCGCGCCCGCCACTGGTTCGAGATTTACGTTGACATTTTCTTCACCCCCGGCAAGATGCTGCCCAAGACCACGGGCAAGCGCCCCTCCATCGGTCTGGCACCGCGCATGATTACCTTGGTCACCTGCCAGGAGCTGCGCAAGTACCTGGGCGATGCGGACGGTTACTTCACCGGCTGGATCGATCGCTGCATCTCGGACCTTAAGACCTATTTTGTGAAGGAGGACATCCGTGCCATTCTCGAGGTTGTGGCCCCGGACGGCTCGATTATCGACCACTTCGATGAGCGGACGCAGAATCCCGGCCACGCCATCGAGGGCGGCTGGTTCATCCTCGAGGAAGCCCGCCGCCGCGGCGGAGACCCCGAGCTCATCGAGCTTGGCTGCAAGATGATCGACTGGTCCCTGGAGCGCGGGTGGGATCCCAAGTACGGCGGCTTGCTGTACTACACGGATGTCTTCGGCGGCCCGGTGCAGGAGTACTGGCACAACATGAAGTTCTGGTGGTGCCACGATGAGGCCCTGATCGCAACCTGCTTGGCCTATGTGCTCACGGGCAAGGAGGAGTACGCGGAGTGGCACAAGCGCATCCACGACTGGTCCTTCGGCCACTTCGAGGACCCGGAGCACGGCGAGTGGTTCGGCTACCTGGAGCGGGACGGCTCCCCGGCCAACGGGCTCAAGGGCACGATGTGGAAGTCTTTCTTCCACCACCCGCGCGCGCTTTGGAACTGCGCTCATTACTTCGGCGCCATTCCGGCTCCGTGTTCCGCAAAATAAGTTTATAACAGATTACAAGAGAATACATCCATGATTATCGGCATTCTGAACTCCGGCGGTGATTGCCCCGGCATCAATGCGGTGATTGAGGGCTTCGTCTCCGCTGCCTACCAGCGGGCGTGGCGCGTCATCGGCTTCCATGACGGTTTTGAGGGTCTGCTCCCGATGGCGGGCGGGCGGCGCTATGAGCTGCTTACCCCCATGAAGACGCACAAGATCCGTGCGTTCGGCGGTACCATCCTCGGCACCACGAATACGGGTAACTTCAATGTGCATGTCAATAAATTCGGCAGTGCGTCCATTGACAAGGAGACCATGGCGAAGGCCAAGAAGACCATCACGGCTCTCGGTCTGCAGGCGCTCGTGGTCATCGGCGGCGACGGCTCGGCGAAGACGGCTCAGCTCTTCTCGGAGGAGGGGCTGCCCGTGATCTGCATTCCGAAGACGATTAACAACGATCTCTGCGCCGCTTCTGACTACACCTTCGGCTTCCAGAGTGCGGTGTCCGTCGTTTCAGAGTCCATCGACCGCATCCGCACCACGGCCAACGCGCACAAGCGTATCATGGTCATCGAGGTGATGGGCAACCTCTCCGGCTGGATTGCGCTGCACAGCGGCATCGCCGCTTCGGCGGATGTGGTGCTCATCCCGGAAATTGAGTTCGATTTGGATAAGGTGGTGGACTGCATCAAGGCCCGCAAGGCTTCCGGCCAGCGCGAGATCATCGTGGTGGTGGCGGAGGGTGCCAAGCTGAACGGCAAGTGGGTGACGGTGAAGAGCACCGAGCGCGGTGAGGAGCGTTTGGGCGGCATCGGCAACCGCCTTTGCCGTCTGCTGCAGGAGCTCACCGGGTTCACCACGCGCTACTGCGTGCTGGGGCACACCCAGCGCGGTGGTTCTCCCTGCTCCTTCGACCGTATCCTCGGCATCCGCTTCGGTGTGGAGGCTGTCAAGCTCATCGAGCAGAAGCGCTTCGGCGTCTCGCTCGTGCTCAACGGGCCGCAGGTCAGCAGCGTGAGCATCGATGAGGCGGTGGCGAAGCCGCGTATGGTGCAGCCGGA
>CAMEZO010000050.1 GCA_945947905.1 uncultured bacterium | reverse complement strand
CATCAGGACGACGGGATCAGGAATGGCGGCAAGCAGGATTTCCTCCAAGCGCGCGATCTGCTTGGGCGTGGCCGCCTCCGACAAGCACAGGCAGACCACGAGCAGCTCCGCGTACTCCTCCCCCGCGGGCGGAATACCGCAGGTATCAAAGCGCAGGCTGGTAACCCAAGCCGATTCCACCGCGGCATCGATGAGAGCCTTGTCCCCCTTCTTGCGCGCCGTTTGCTTGCGCAGCAGGGTTTTGCTCAGATGCACGGCAACCTCCAAAACTGTCGGTGGAAGCATGCCGTGCAGCAGGGGGGGTAGCTCAGCGTTCACGGCGGCGGGTGAGGGTGAGCATGGCCAGCACCTCGAAATCATCCACCCCTCGGGCAACGGTGCCTTTGCCGATGGTGGTGCCGCCCTCCGAGAAAATGCTCGCGGCGCGCCCTTCCTCCTCCTGCCCCGTGACGGAGAGCACGGCCTGCTGCAGCAAGCGCGTGTAGAGCTTCATCTCCCGCGTGCCCTTAGTCTGCCGGCGGTACTGAGCATCGGCAGCGGGGTCGACCGCCTCATGCTCGACCGCCACACGGCGCAGAAGCTCCAGGCAGGGCTTCACCTTGCTGTAATCATGCGTCACGGTGCCGTCCTCCGCCACATGCAGCAGGAAGTACGGCAGGAAGGGGTATTGCCGGGCGATGGCCTCCCCGGGGGTGCCGTGCAGGCAGAGCAGGAAGAAGGCCCCCGCCGGTATATCCGTCCCCGTCACATCCAGGGTGGCGGTCAGGTACGGGGGCAGCTCCTCGATGAGGCTGCGGTGTTTCTTCCGGAAGTTCTGCTGGTCTGTGCGGAAGCGGTGCATGCTCAGGTCCGTGATGGCGCTGCGGCCGTCCAGCGTATCGATATCGGCCTTGCCGTTGCGCAGTTGCTCCAGCTGTTTGTTGCGGAACTCGGCCTCCGTGGAGGAGATTTTGAGGAACTCCATCTTGCCGCACACGCGAGCCTCAAGGTTGATGTAGGCGTCCAGGTCCGGCATGGGCCAGATATTGACCAACTGAATCACCTTGTTGGGGCTGCCGATGCGGTCGATACGGCCGAAGCGCTGGATGATGCGCACGGGGTTCCAGTGAATATCGTAGTTGATCAGGTAGTCGCAGTCCTGCAGGTTCTGGCCCTCGGAGATGCAATCCGTGGCGATGAGCACATCCGGGTGCAGCCCACCCGTGGAAGCGGGGTCGAAGCCGCGGGTGGAGAGCGGCGCGAAGGCGGAGAGGATGTCCTCCTGGTTCTTGGCGAGACCCGGCACGTTGGTGTCCCGCCGCGCACCCGTGATGAGGGCGGAGTACAGCCCCCGCTCGGCCAGCAATTCCGGGGCCAGGGCTTCGTACAGGTAGCGCGCGGTGTCCGCAAAGGCGGTGAAGATGATGATCTTGCGGTTCGGCCTGCCCCCTACCGTGTTGAGGGGATGGTCCAGTTTCTCGCGGATGAGGGAGCGCAGCAGCCCCAGCTTGGCATCCTGCTGCGGGCCGGTAGCGCCGCACAGTTCCTGCACCCGGCACAGGGTCTCCACATCCGCCCGCAGGTCGGCGCACCAGCGCTCGCGGTCGATGTCCCGCAGCTTGACTCGGATGCTTCTTCCCACGAATTCATCGAGCTCCTCGCGGGTCTCTTCCTCGTCCTCCTCGTCGGCGGCCTGCATATCGGGGAGGCTGTCGTTCCGCCCCGCACTGCGGTCGAAGACGGCCAAGCGGTCGAGCAACTGCCGATAGTTCTGCAGCTGCTTGGCCACGGTCAGTCCGAAGGCGCTCACGGAGCTTTCCATGCGCTTGAGGAGGTTCATGAGCATCAAGCCGGAGAGGCTTTTCTCGCGGTCCCGCTGGCGGAAGGAGATGTTGCCGCCCAGTTGCTGGTCATACAGGGCATCATACTGCGCTGCACACTCCGGGAAGAGGTATTCCAGCGGGCGATACAGGGCCATGGAAAGGCGGGAGAGTTGCTCGTTGATCTCCTCGGCGGGCAGCACGCGGCCATGGACGGACTGCGCGTATTCGTTGCGCACGGGTAACTGCTCCGGGAAGAGGCGTACCTCGTTCGCATCGTGCGAGTACCATTGCTTGATGTGCGCGCGGGAACGGCCTATGGTGACCAGGTTCAACAGTTGAAAATAGTCCACGGACAGGGAGTCCAACAGGGCCTCCGTGCTGCGTTCGTCTTTGGGCAGGCGGGTCCAGTCGGTGAAGGCGGACTGCGCACGGCGGGTGGTGTTGCGGATGCTTTCGATGCCTTCTGCGGCCAGGAAGTCGTCCTTATCCCCGGAGATAAGGAGCAGCTGGTTGCGCAGGTCGGCGGCTTTGTTGTTGACGGGTGTGGCGGAGAGCAGCAGGAACTTGGTCTTGATGCCCGCCTGCTTCACCCGCTGCATCAGGAATTGATAGCGGGAGCCGCTCTTGTCTGCCTGCGTGGAGCGGTTGCGGAAGTTGTGGGACTCATCGATGACCACGAGGTCGTAGTTGCCCCACTGAATGGCATCCAGCCGCGCGCCGTTGCTGAACCCGCTCCGCCCGAGGTCGGTGTGGTGGAAGAGATCGAACCGGAAGCCCTGCTCCGCGAAGGGGTTGTGCACGCTGTTGACGAGGTAGCGCCCCCAGTTCTCCCGAAGCCGCTTGGGGCACAGTACCAGCACCTTCTTGTTCAACAGGGTGTAGTAGTGGATAACAGCCAGGGCTTCGTAGGTCTTACCCAAGCCGACACTGTCCGCCAGAATGCAGCCGTCGAAGCGGTCGAGCATCTCCAGCATGGATTCCACGCCGTCGCGTTGGTAGGAGTAGAGGGCTTTCCATATCGGCGAGTCGTAGAAGCCCGTGCCGCTCTGCACATAGTCCGCCGGTAGTTTGTTGTTGGCCAACAGCTTGTAGCAGGCCAGGTAATACACCCAGGCGGCGGGGTGCGTGCTCGCAAGGAAGGCGAGGTTCTCCTGCAGGGGGATGTCGGTTGTGGCCCCCGTGGCGGCGTTCTCCAGCGTGGAGACGAGGAGGGGAGCCTGCATCTGAAAGATGGGTATGCAGACGGATACCCCGTTCGCCGGCAGCAGGCCCAGGCCGCTCGCACTCAGGGAGCACGCGCCCATCACGCCGCCGCACAGGGATTCCGCCGTGTAGAAGAGCATCATTTCCGTCTTCACGGAGGCTCCCGCTACTTTCCATTGGCCGCTCTCGATCCGTGCCAGTAAATCCGCCGACCATGATTGCAGCTTCAGCGTGTTCAGCAGACTGCGCTCTTCCTCTGCCCGCAGAAGATTCTGCTTGCTCATGGCTTCCGGCGGCACCAATAACTGCCACTCCGCCCCTTCCAGGCGCTCCGGTAAATGCGCCGCCGCTGCAGGCGTTATGCTGAGCACCGCCGCTGATACTCGCACGGTTCCCGTCGCCGGTGTTTGTTCATTGATGATCTGCAGCGTCGTCATACCCCCTCGCGCGCGCCATTATACGGTTTCGCAATGAGTAGGGCTTTTCATCCCTATTTGCACCTTGATCCGCCCAAACCCGCAGGGGGAGGCTGCTTCATATTCCCAATTTCCCCGCGAAATGCAATAATTTTTCGCAAAAAGCAGAATATGCTTGACAATACGGATTGCGAAAACGCATATGAAAACGATAACTGAAAAAGAATCGGCAGCGCTGGAAGTGCTGAAGTCAACGGGTTCGGACGTGCTGGAGGCGGCTCTGGTAGCAAAAGAGGCGCTGGGGCAATGCAGGGGACGTGTCGGGAGGGTGCGGAAGTGTCTCGCGCTGGGGCGGGAGGAGTTGCGGGCGCGGGAGCGGACGGTGAGTTTTGCTCATGCGGTGGAGGCGGCTTTGGAGGAGCGAGAGGCCAAGGGGCTGCGGCGGCGAAGCATCATTGATTTCCGTTACCTCTGCAGGCGACTGATGCGATGCAATGAGGGGCTGGCGCAGCGTCGGGTGCGCGGGATCAAGCCTGTGGATTGCGAGGCTTGGCTGCGGGCGGCTTTCGACACGCCGCAACAGTTCCGCAAGGCGCGGGCCGTGCTCAGCGGGGTGTTTTCTACCGCCCGCCGCCGCGGCTGGTGCGGGGAAAATCCCGTGGCAACCGTCGCCCTGCCGCGCGTCCTCGAGCAGCCCGTGGGCATCCTGCGCAGGGAGGAAATCGACACCCTGCTCAACACCGCCGCCACCTACGACGGCGGGAGCTGCCGCGCCGCCGTGGCCCTGATGCTCTACGCCGGCATCCGCCCCGGCGAGGTAGCGCGGTTGACCTGGGCCTCCCTTGATACCCGACACGGCAGCATCTCCATCCTCCCGCAGCACAGCAAAACCGGCGGCGCCCGCCGGGTCGAGATGTGCCCTGCCCTCCTGCGCCTGCTCCGCTCCCTGCCCGCTCATCCCGCAGACACCCCCGTCTGCCCCTCTGACTGGCTCCGCCGATGGTCCGCCCTCCGCCGCGCCGCCGGCTGGCATCCCACCACCCGCCCTTGGCCCCAAGACATTCTCCGACACACCTTCGCCACCTACCACCTCCACCGCTTCCGCGACTACTCCCGCCTCCAATGGGCCATGGGCCACCGCGACTCAACCCTCCTCCGCACCCGCTACATCGACGAACGCGACATCTCCTCCCCCGACCTGCTGTGGTTATGAAACGAAAAAGGCTTGACACACAGCACGGAAGCTGAAATAATACACGCGAAGTTTTCTGTACTCATATGCTTACCTCCCTCCGGCTCGAGCATGTCGGCCCCTCCTCCGCTCTGCACATTGACTTTGCCGAGCGGCTCAACCTGTTCACCGGTGATAACGGGCTTGGCAAGAGTTTTCTCTTAGATGTTGTGTGGTGGGCTCTGACCCGACAGTGGCCCCAGGGGATTAACCCCGTTATTTCCGGTGGCCGCAAGGCTATTCCCGCGCCGGGAAAGAAAGCACGTATTCGTTATTCTGTCAGACCGATGAGCGGAAACACTAAAAAATTTAGTTCCACTTATGATGCAGACTCTGAGCAATGGAAGATTAAGTCTGATGATCGAGAAAGCGGAGATGGTCGTGGACGTCCTGTCAAACCCGGACTAATTATCTATGCTATGGTGGATGGCAGCTTTGCCCTGTGGGACCCGGCTCGAAATTACTGGCGCAATGCAGACAAGTCCACTAAACCTGCTTTCGTTTTTTCTCCTTACGAATTGTGGAACGGACAGAAGATAGACGGTGACACCACCTGCAACGGCATTATCCGCGATTGGGCTTACTGGTACAAAGAGAACGGAGATGACTTTGCCGCTCTGAAAAAGGTGTTAGAGATTCTTTCCGCCGACCTCGATGAAACCATCAAGCCCGGTAATTTGACCCGCATTTCCGTCCGTGATGTGCAGGACATCCCCACCATCCGCATGCCCTACACCGGCGATGATGATGAAGGTGTACCCATTATCCATGCCTCCTCGGCTGTTAAACGCATCATCTCCATGGCCTACCTGCTCGTCTGGGCTTGGAGGGAGCACCGCCGTGCCTGCGAGACCCGCAATCGAATCTCCGGCGGGCAGACAGAAAAGCCTGCTTCTCATATTACCTTCATCGTTGATGAGATCGAGGCCCACCTGCACCCCCGCTGGCAAAGGACGATCATGAGAGCATTGTATACGGCCATATGTTCCCTGACGGATAACCCGCAGATACAGCTTCTCATCAGTACTCATTCGCCCTTGGTGATGGCCGGCTGCGAGGATTTCTTCGATGTCGAGCGAGACCGCTGGTTTGACATCGACCGCGACGGTCAGGACGTTGTCCTCCGCGCAGAGGCATTCTCCCCCAAGGGGACCGCTGCGGCATGGTTAATAAGCCCCGCATTTGATATGGCGTCTATCCGATCTCCCCGGGCCGAACGCTTGATTGAGGAGGCAAGCCAACTCCTCCGCTCGGAGAGCGCAACAGCCGAGGACCTGCTGCGCATGAAGGAGCTCATAGAGAAACGTTTTTCCTCACAAGACCGCTTCGCCGCCACTTGGTTCTATTTGGCAGACAAGAAACTGAAAGAGCTCGGAGTTTAAGCCATGATACCGATTCAACAGGCGGCAGAACCGAAGGACTTTGAGGACAAGGTTCGGAGCAAGGGAAATAAGTGGTTAAGGGATCATCCGGATGCCAAGCCGAGCAAATATCGTCCTTACTGGCGGAAATGCGCCCCGCAGATGGAAGCAGCGTACGGCCTGTACTGCGCCTATTCGGGGATGAAGAGAACAAGCAGGGAGTTGACAATCGACCACTTTGTCCCCAAATCAGTTGACAAAAACCTAGTCTACGAGTGGAGCAACTATCGCCTGTGTTCATATGGCATGAACAACATCAAGGACAGAGCTGATCACACTAAACTCGCGGACCCTTTCACCCTGCCCCGATATACATTTGCGCTCAATTTGGCGAACGGGGCCATCAGTGTTCGCAGGGACCTTATATCCGAAGAAGAGGCGGCTAAGGCAGACTATACGATCAAAGTGCTGAATCTGGACGAGGAGAGTCTACGCGATGAGAGACGCTCTTATGTTACGGGAGCATCACTTGAGATGATCCGGGACAGCGCACCCTTTGTGGCCGAGGAGATGGAATACCAAGGTATTCCACCCATGATAACCGAGGCCGATATGTACGACGAACTACAGCGGGCAGCCAAGCTGGGTTGAGGAATCCTCCTCCCCCGAGCTGCTGTGGGGGTGAGGGGGCTTAATAGGTCGGGAGGCTGCCTTTGTAGGCGCGGGCCAGAACGATAACGGTGCGCGGGAGGAGGTAGAGAGAGAGGCGTTGTTGTTTATCCGTGAAGTGATTGACGGAGTGATCCTGGCGGGAGAAGCCGCCGAAGGAGGCGTCATCGGAGTCGAGGATAACCTTCCACTCGCCGTGCTCGGGAGCGGGGAGGAGATAGTCCGGGATAGCGGCCTCGCCGTTCCAGTTGAAGACGAAGCAGAGACCGCCGCGCTCGAAGGCCATGATGCGGTTCTTCTCATCCATGTTGAGCGGGCGAGCCGGGCGAGCGGCGAGGAGGTTGTAGTCCTTGGCCAAGCGAAGCATGGCTCGGTCGAACGCATTGAGAAAACGATAACGCAACAGTTGATTGTCCACCAAGCTCCACTGGCGACGGCAATAGAGGAAGGAATTTCCGTTGCCCTCGCGGGGGAAGTCAATCCACTCCGGATGCCCGAATTCGTTGCCCATAAAGTTCAGCCAACCCTCTCCGCCGGCGGCCAGCGTAGCCAAGCGAATCATCTTGTGCAGTGCCATACCACGGTCCACGATGAGACTGGGCGTGTCGCAGCTCATGTTGGTATACATCTCGGCATCCATTAACCGGAACGCGATCGTTTTGTCACCCACCAGTGCCTGGTCATGACTCTCCGCGTAAGCAATGTTAGGCTCACCGTAGCGACGATTAGTGAGAGTATACCACATATCCCCCATGCTCCACTCCTCATCCTTCTTTTCCTTGAGCAGCTTGATCCAGTAGTCCGGCAAGCCCATGGCCAAACGATGGGTAAACCCGAAGCCGCCCTCATCCACGGGACGGCAGAGCCCGGGCATGCCGCTCATATCCTCCGCAATGGCGAGAGCCCCCGGACGAATGCGCTGTACAAGGGTAGCCGCCAGTTGCAGGTAGGTGACAGCATCCACATTCACCTGCGTGTTAAAGTAGCACCCCAGATCCGTGAACGGCTCGTGCCCGTGGTGCAGGTAAAGCATACTGGTAACGCCATCGAAGCGGAAGCCGTCGAAACGGAACTCCTCCAGCCACCAAGCAAGGTTACTGAGCAAGAACTCCAGCACCTCGTCCTTGCCGTAGTCAAACAGACAGCTGTCCCAGTCCGGGTGGCGACTGTCCCGCTCACCGGCGTGGAAGTACTGACCGTTCGAGCCGTCAAAGTTATTCAGCCCCTCCGCTACATTTTTAACAGCGTGAGAGTGCACCACATCCAGCAGCACGGCGAGACCCATCCCATGCGCCGTGTCGATGAGGTATTTGAGATCCTCCGGCGTACCGAAGCGGTTGCAGGGGGCAAAGAAAGAGGAAACATGGTAACCGAAGGAGCCGTAGTACGGGTGCTCCTGCACAGCCATGATCTGCACGGTGTTGTAACCCAGCGAGGCTACACGCGGCAGCACATTGTCCGCAAACTCACGGTAGCTGTGAACGCGCGGCTCCTCACCGGCCATGCCGATGTGGCACTCGTAGATGAACGGAACCTTCACCGTGGCGGGATTCCACCGTGTATTCCGCCACTCATAGGGGTGCTCCGGTTCCCAAATAATACCGCTGTAGTCGTAGGTCTCCGGATTCTGCTCTGTGTAGCGGATCCAGGCCGGGATACGATCACGATGCTCGTTATCCGAGCCGAACACATGCACCTTCACCCGCTGCCCGTGCCGCAGGGCATCCGCCGGCAATGTCACCTCCCACACCCCGTGCCGGTCCCTCACCATCGGGGTTGCCGTTCGGTCCCAACCGTTGAAATCGCCGATGAGATGCAGCTCACGCGCCGCCGGAGCCCACTCCCGGTAGACCCACTCGCCGCGCTCGTTGCGGTTGAAACCCATCCGTTTGTACCCCCGGGCACACTCCTCCGCCGAGCCGTAGCGCCGAGTCAACTGCGCCACGCGCGAATCATACAAACGCAGCCGCGCCTGTATCTCTCTCTCATACGGCGCCAGCCACCCGTCGGCCAACACCAAACCCGGTATCGGAGGTCTTCTCATATCCGCCCCTATCTTAACCCCCTTCCCGCCCCTTGGCAAGCTAATTCGTGCTGCCGAGGCGATTTTTCAGGCAGCGTTGCCCACCCTGACGCCGCAGAAAACGGCGATAACTTGCCTCCCGATTTCGCCAAAAACTACTCGGAACACCCGTTGCCTGCCCGATTTTCGCCGCAGTCTCATCGGTAACGGAGTGCTCCCTTTCGTTTTAAGTATCGGATTAAAAGTCAATCCACCCGCTCCAGCAGGATGACGCAGGACTGCATGGGGCGATTCCAGCGGAGGGGGAGCCCGGTGGTCATGAGATAATCTGCGCCGAGGGTGTGGGAGTGAAGGGGGCATCGGAAGCCGCCGGAGTCCTCCCCGAGTTCGCGGAGAGTGTAGCGGGCAGCGGAGGGCAGGCCGCGAAGCCGGATGCGGGTGTGTTGGTCCGTGAAGAGGCGCTCCCCCGTGTAGGCGAAGAGGCAGGCGCGGCGCGCCGAGCGATGCACGAAAAAGAGCGCGCAGTCCGGCCCCTCGTAGGGCGAAACGAGGCGGTAAAGCTCCGACTCTGCCAAGAGAGGCCGCAGCTCTTTCGCCGCGGTCAGGCGCTCGCGCAGCTCATCCGCCTCCGCAGCGGACAGGGAGCGAGGATCCAACTCCACCCCGAAACGGAAAGGAGCCGCGACATCGCAGCGAAATTTAAGCGAAGTGCAGCGTCCCGTGTAGAGATTCGGACTCACTGTTACATGAGACGCCATTGTCTGCGGCGGGAAGAAATGGCAGAGCGCCCACTGCATCCTGAGCCGCTCGAAGGCATCCGTATTATCACTGCACCAGAACTCCTCGTGATACGCCGCCGCGCCGAGGTCCATCCGCCCGCCGCCGGCACTGCAACACTGGAACACCACCCCGGGGAAACGACGGCGCAATTCACTCATGATGCGGTAGTAAGCCGCGACGTAATCGAAAAGCAGGTTCCCCTGCAGGCGCGCCGGAAGATGCGGGCTGTATAGCTCGGTTATCTTGCGATTACAATCCCACTTCACATAGCAAACGGGGTGTTCCTCCAAAAGCTGCGCAACCGTCTCCGAGACGAACTGCTGCACCGCCGGGTTCGTGAGATCCAGCACGAGCTGGTGACGCTCCTCCCGCAGCCGGCGCCCCGGCACCTGCAGCGCCCAATCCGGGTGACGGCGGAAAAGCTCACTCTGCGGGCAAAGCATCTCCGGCTCGACCCACAGCCCGAAACCAAGCCCCTGCTCCGCCGCGTACCGAGCCAAGGCGGAAAGCCCACCGGGCAGCTTCTCCGGGTTCGGTTGCCAATCACCCAGCGAACTTGTATCATCATGCCGCTGCCCGAACCACCCATCATCCAAAACAAACAACTCCACCCCGAGCCCGGCAGCACTCCACATCATCGCACGCAGGGACTCCTCCCGCACATCGAAGTGCACCCCCTCCCAACTGTTCAGCACACAACGCTGCGGGGGCATCTCGTGTTGCGGCAATACATACCGCCCCACATAACGGTGCAGAGTGCGACAGGCGGGCCCCTTCCCCGCAACACTGCGCGACAGCAACACCGCAGGCAGCTCCAGACTGCACCCCGGCAGCAATGTATACGGAGAAGCCGCAAAGTCATGCCCCAGCCCCGCGAAGACGTGTCCGCAGGCACTGTGCTTCACGCAGAGCGCGTAGGCACCGCTCCAACAAAGCGCAGCCTGAATACACTCCCCCTGCTCCTCCTGCGCGCAGGCCCCGAGGGCCAACACGAACCCCGGCGTACCCTCCTGCGCATTCTTGATACCCGTATCCGCCCCCAAGCAGAGAGCGTTACCGCGCATCAACTCCTCCTCCTGCAACAGACTCTCCCCCGCCCAAGCACCGCGAAAGCTCGTTACAAAATACCGCTCTGCTCGCTCCGTCCAAGCCGCCGAGAACGCACGCAACACCTGCACCTCGCCCTCCGTACCGTTATGCAGAACGGCGGACCAAGCCACAACATCCTCCGCCGGGTCAACCCGCAACTCCACCGTCAGACGCAACCCGCACAGAACGGCATCCCGCAGACGCAGCACAGCCCGGTCCTCCTGCAAATCGGCCTCCTCCAGACGCAGGTCCACAGACCGCGACCCGTCCGGCAGCACCAAGTGCAACGCATATTCCCCGGAGCGGTTGACGGCGTACCCCCGCGCGTCATAGTCGGTCGGCATGAGCGGATATTCCGCAACCGGACAAACAAAAGCATCATCCGGCTCCGCCAGCCGAGAGCCGAAGTAACTAAGCATCACCTTACCGTCCTCACCGGCGCGAAGGCTCAGCTGACAATGCGGTGTCAGTAAATGGTGTCTCATGATCCGAATTCTCGTTGACGGGCCTGCAAACGCGCTGCGCGCAGGCGTTCGCGCTCCGCATGGGCCTTGCGCCCCAGCACCGTATTCGGCCCCGCATCACGCGCGGCATCCAGCGCCGCGATGGCCTCCAGCAGCTTAGCCTCCGTCTGCGGAGAATGCCCCCCGGTATACAGCAGCGCGTACTGCTGCATCAGCATCGGGTAAAGAGCCAGCAGACCGAGACGCTGCCGCGTGGTGTTCGTCGCGTGGGGATTCTTCATCAAACTGCGGCAACGCGCCACCCGCTCCTCCAAGTCCCGCATCGTCATCGGCCGCGTGAACGCCAGCTCCGCAAAAAGGAGGTACTGGTGTGCTTGCAAAAGCCGCTGCTGCGCACGCACCTGACGCTGCGGATCCGCCGCCGAAGCCCGCGAAGCCTCCAGCGCCTCCGCGGTCAACTTGCCCCCCCACCCCACACAAGCGAGCCCCCCCCGCCCCTCCACCGGCACCAGACCGGGGAGCTGTGGGACGCCGTCCCCGATCGCCCTGGCCACCCGCTGCGCCTGCTGCAGGTTCTGCGCCTTGCCCGGCAACGGCACCAGCTGATAGGTAGCCTGCGGGGCGAGCTGCCTGAGCGGCTCCATGCGCTCACGCAGCACCTCGACGGGGAAATCCTCCGCCGCATACAGGCGGTACGGCGGCTCCTCCGCTGCCACGGCTGCCGCCCCTACCACCCAAGCCACCGCTGCCGAGAGCCACCTCATTCTCCCTTTCGGCTGATGGTAATGCGTTTGAAGCGCGAATCCGTCTCCTCGGAGGCCGTGGCTATCCCCTCCATCTTGGCCAGCTCATTGTGCACCAGGCGACGCTGGTAGGCATTCAGCGGCTCCATTTGCAGAGACCGCCCCGTACGCAGCACATGCTCCGCCCGAGAACGCGCCCGCCGCAGCAAACGCGCCTCCGCCTGCGCCCGATAGTGCTCGCAGTCCACACGCACCCTCGGCGCATCCGGCCACTCCGCCTGCACCAGACGATTCACCAGGTATTGAAGATCATCCAAGCGGTCACCGTTCTCACCGATCAGGTACTTGGCATCCGCCGTGCTGATCATCAGCTCCGGCCCCTCCTCATTGCGGTTCACCGTTACCTCAAACTCATAGCCGAGAGGCACCAGCATCTCGTCCAGCACCTTCCGCGCCGCTGCTTCGAGTCGTTCTTCCGTATCCATGCGCCCATTGTACCAAGCTCTCCCCCTCTTGTCAAAAGAATTCAACGCGCCCCGATAAATTGTGAGGACAAGCCCGATGCACGCGGAAAAACTTTTTTAATGATTCAAAAGGCGAAAAACGAACAAAAGGGTCAGTATGACATAGAAAATACACTAATTTTGCAGAAAATTACAGGAAATAGTTGGCCTTTCTTGACTATTTTTGGATTTTTCACTTGATTTCTTAGGCGAATATGCTAGACTGAAGCCATGAAAGCGAAGAACATTTCACGCTACACATACAAGAAGACAGCATTCCAGGGTTGGCGCCTCTCTATCATGCGCAACGGCGCCCAGTTCACAGAGTATTTCTCTGACAAGCAGTACAACAATGACTACAAGGAATCCTTCCATGCAGCCAAGACGGTACGCGACGAGATTCTCGATGCACTGCGCAAGTGCAAGGGCGACGACTGCAAGGGCCTTCTGAAGAACTACCGCGAGCAGCGTGCCCAGCTCAAGACGGCGGGTGCCGCGCCGGCAGAGAACACAACGGAAGCAGCCGAATAACCCAACAAGTGCGGGGCACGAATGCACCGCACATCATCTCTTCGTCAACCGCAAGGGGCAGCCCGCAGAAGGCTGCCCCGTTTCGTATTCTGCACCGCCGCAGATCTGCCTCACGAGAGGTCATTCACGGCATCGATCAACATACGCAGGCGTGCATAGTTACCGCGTCGGAAAGTGAAGCGCAGGCGCGGCAGCTCGGAGAGCGCCGGCTGCGGGTCCAGGTCATCGCTGCACTCCATCAGCCGCAGGTCGTTCTTCGGCATCAGGTCGGCGTAATCCGTGCGCAGCCAATCCAGGGACTCCTCATTCAGCGGGCTCATGAGGCGCAGGGTAATCGTGTCCTCAAAAAAGAAATAGGAGTGAAAACGGCTGTAGAAATGCTCGATGTGCTCCACGGCATCCTCCCAGCTCTTGGAGAGATACATCAGGCGCGTATCCTCCGGGGAAATCAAGCCGGCGGCCAGTAGCTCACGCAACACAAAGTCCCACCAACGCTTCCAGAACATCTCCCCGGGCGGGTCCAGAAGCACCACGGGGAAGACGGTGGATTTACCGGTCTGGATGAGGGTGATGGTCTCGAAAATCTAATCCATGGTGCCGAAACCGCCCGTAAAAGCCACGAGGGCATCCGTCTGCTTCAGGAAATTGAGTTTGCGAGTGAAGAAATAGTAGAAGTTCATCATCTTCTTGCTGTTGAGCATCACATGGTTCGGGTGCTGCTCATACGGCAGGGTGATGTTGAGCCCGAAAGAGTTTTTCTCCCCCGCTCCCTCATTACAAGCTTGCATGATACCGGGGCCGCCGCCGGTGATGACCATATAACCGCGTTTGGTCATCTCGCGGGAGAACTTCTTGGCTATCTTATAAGAGGGGTCATCCGGCTTCGTGCGGGCGGAGCCGTAGCAGGTCACCTTGCGTACGTTGGCGAAGGGGCGGAACATGCGGTCGGCATCCAACATTTCCTTGATGGTCACGCTCATGATCTTGAGGTCATGTTCCTCCGCATCGGGGTCCATGGCAGCATTCATGGTCGTGGCCAGCATCTCCAGCACCACCTCGGGGCTGTGCTCGCCGCAGAAACGGTGTGCCAGGTCAAAGAGGTTCGCATCCAGCACAGGGTTACCCGTCTTGGAGGGGATGCTGATATCGCTGTGGAACTCGGCACGGCTGTTGATGTCGCGCGCCGCTAAGATATTCGGCTTGCTCATGCTCACCATTATGCGCCAAAAGCCGGAGAAAAGCAAGCAGAAAAGAAGCGGGAGACCCGTCGGGGCGCAAAAAGCCCGCGGCTAGTCCCGGTTCTCCATCCCCTGGCGGTCATACAGCTCCCTGTAGAGCGGGCACTGCGCGTAAAGCACCTCATGCGGCCCGTCTGCAATAATGCGGCCGCGGTCGAAAACCAGGATGCGGTGAGCATTGCGAATGGTGCTGAAGCGGTGCGCCACAATGAGCGTGGTGCGCCCTTTCGCCAAGGAATCGAGTTGCTCCTGAATCTCGTGCTCGCTCTCCGCATCCAGGGACGCTGTCGCCTCATCCAGAATGAGGATAGGCGCATCCTTCACGAAAGCCCGCGCAATGGCCACGCGCTGCCGCTGCCCGCCGGAGAGGCCCGTGCCCCCCTGCCCCAGCTCCGTGTCCAGAGTCTTCTCCCCATCCAGGAAAACACTCACCCGTGCCGCATCCGCCGCGCGCTCAATCTCCTCCTGCGTGGCCCCCGTCTTGCCCAGTGCGATGTTATCCCGAATGCTTCCCGCAAAGAGCAGAGCCTGCTGGCCCACCAGCGCGATCTGCTCACGCAGCTCATGGTAAGTCAAGTCACGGATGTCAATCCCGTCTATCTTGACACAGCCCTCCGTGGGGTCGTAAAAACGCGGGATGAGGCAGGCAAAGGTGGTTTTACCCGCACCGCTGGGCCCCACCAGACCGACAATCTGGCCGGCGGGAATGCGCAGGTTCACATCCTGCAGAGCGGGGTGCTGCTCATCGTAAAAGAAGTTCACGCCGCAAAGCTCGATCTCCCCGCGGACGGGCCCGGCAAAGTGTTTCGGCTCCGCAGGCTCCGGCATGCGATTTGGCTCCCGCAGTACCTCCTCCAGACGGCTGAGCGAACCCTGC